>DASRXL010000249.1:0-32409 GCA_035654175.1 Phycisphaerales bacterium | reverse complement strand
CGTAGCGCAGGGCGTCGCAATCCATCAACGCATCCGCAAAGGGGAGGCCGCAAGGCCTCCCCTTTTTTTTCGCGAGGCGACGAACGTGGTGCCGCCGTCCCGGCGAGGGCACGTGTCCTGCATCACTCGATTGGTTCAACTCCAACCCACCACCGCCATGAACCGATCCCAAAATCTCACCGGAAAACGCATCGCCTTCCTCGCCACCGACGGCTTCGAGGAATCCGAGCTCGTCCAGCCCCTCAACGCGCTGAAGGAAATGGGCGCCGACATCCACGTCGTCGCCCCCGCCAAGACAATGCTCCCCGGCGTCATCCGCGGCTGGGACCACACCAAGTGGGGGAGCGACGTCCCCGTGGACAAGTCCCTCGACGAGGCCCGGTCCGACGACTACGACGCCCTCGTCCTCCCCGGCGGCGTCATGAACCCCGACAAGCTGCGCACGGACACCAAAGCCCTGGACTTCCTGCGCGAGTTCTTCGAGGCCGGCAAGCCCGTCGGCGCCATCTGCCACGGCCCCCAGACCATGATCGACGCCGGCGTCGTCAGCGGCCGCACCATGACCTCCTACCCCGCCATCCGCCGCGACCTCGAGAACGCCGGCGCCCGCTGGGAAGACCGCGCGGTCGTCGTCGACCAGGGCCTCGTCACCAGCCGCAAGCCCGCCGACCTCCCCGCCTTCATCGACAAGGTCGCCGAGGAGGTCCTCGAAGGCATCCACTCCGGCCAGCACGCCTGACACCATCCGGCGTCACCAGCGGGTGCCACGGGTCAGACGCTGCTCTGAGCGTCTGCCCCGTGCGGCAGCCCTCCGCCCGCCGCTGTGCCACCGGCGGCTCGCCCGCCAGTGCGTCCCTACCGCATCAACAGACTCGTCACGCGACACCGAACGAGCGCCTGCCGCGATCGCGCTGCCCCCTACCGCACGATCACCAACTCCCGCGGCACCCCACCCACCCCGATTGGCGCATCCGTCAACACCGTGTTCGTGCTCGAATCGAGCACGTGCACGCCCTCCCCGCTCCAGCCGCCGATCGGGAAACACAGCAGCCCCGTCGCCTCGTCGAACGCCATTGTCGGCGCCATGTACCCCAGCGACTCGATCAGAAACTGATCGCCCACCCCGCCGCCGAGCGAGAACTCCACCAGGTACGACGACTCGACCCAGTCCATCGAGAACGAGAGATAGCCGCGCTCCGGGCTCACCATCACGAACGGCCCCAGGTCCGCCCCCACCCGCCCGTCCGACTCGCGCACCACTAGCCCCTCGCTCTTGAGCGTGTCAAGGTTCACCACCTCGAGCCCGCCCGGGTCGTGAAACCCGCCGGTCGCGCTCACGAAGAGCTTCCGCCCCACGATCTGCATCCGGTGCTTCGGCGGCGTGCCGGCAAGCTCGATCGCCTGCACGCCCGGACGCGACGGGTCCGCATCGACGATCTGCTCCGTGCGCAGATCGACCACCGCGAGCATGGCCGGCGCCGCGAACCAATACGGCTCGTTCTCGTTCAGCCTGCGCACCTGCACGATCAGCCGCTCGCCGTCGATTGTCATCATCCCAAGGTCGGGCACCCCGTCCGCATCGGCGAACACGCTGAGGTCGGGCCCCTGCGATATCGCGCCCGTCATCGGGTCGACGCGCAGCAGCCGCGTCTGCCCCTCCGCCGTCACATACGCCCGACGCGCCGAGGCCACCGCCACGTCCTGCGCCCACCGTGTCCCCAGCGGCCACTCCCTGATCGTCCTCCAGCCGTGCGGCAGCACGACCCGCAGCACCGCCGGGTCGCGCCCCAGCACATAGAGCAGGCTCCCACGCTGCCGGATCGCAGCGTCGCTCCCGCACTCGGCCAGCCCCGCCTCCCCCTCCCACGGCGGCGACAGCTCGACCGCCGCCAGCGACCCGCCCCCCGAGTGGCGCCCCGCGCCGACCACAAGCCGATCCGCGACCGGCACGACCACGCCCGTCCCGCTCTGCCCCGCGGCGATCCCGCCACCCAGCACAATCAACCCCGCCGCAAACGCCCCGCGCACTTGCCTTCGCATCGCGATTCCTCCCTCCCTCCGACCGCATTATGAGCCGCATCCCGTCGGAATCGAAGCCGATGCCCTTGACACAGACCCCGGGATCTGGTAACCATATGGTTACCTATGGCCGGCGAGCCCCAGAACACCCAGACCGACCTGGTCTTCGCGGCCTTGGCCCACGCCGCTCGCCGCCGCATCCTCGACCTCCTCGTCATGGCCCCGGGCATGACCGTCAAGGCCGTCGCCTCGCACTTCACCATCTCACGGATCGCCGTCATGAAGCACCTCGCCGCGCTCGAGCAGGCGAACCTCATCATCAGCGAGAAAGAGGGCCGCGAGCGCCGGCTCTACTTCAACCCCGTCCCCATCCAGCAGATCTACGACCGGTGGACCGACCAGTACAGCGCGTTCTGGGCCGGTCGCCTCGTCGATATCCAGGCCCGCGTCCAGGAAGCCGCGGCAGAGAAGGGAGCCAAGCGTGCCTAGCGCAGTCACCGTCGAGCAGCAGAGCGAGACCAAAGCAAAGTTCCGCGTCATGATCCGCGGCTCGATCGACGCCGTCTGGCGCGAGATCACCCGCACCGACGCGCCCATCGCGGCCTTCTTCAACAGCCGCATGCACGCCTCCGGCCCGCTCGGCCCCGGCGCCCGCATCGCCATGCGCACGCCCGACGGCAAGAACACCGGAGTGGTGGGGGAGATCCTCGAGTTCAGCCCCCCGCGCCGCTTCGCCCACACCTTCAAGTTCACGTCCTGCGACGACCCCGAGTGCAAGGTGATCTACGAGCTCGAGCCCAGGGGCGATCAAGTCCAGTTCACGCTCACGATCGAGGACCTGCCCGTCGGCACCAAGACCGCCAAGCAGATGCTCTGGGGCGGCAAGTTCATCACAAGCACCTTGAAGAGCGTCATCGAGACCGGCCGCCCAAGCTTCGGCGCCCGCATGTTCTTCACCCTCTTCAAGATCATGGGTCCCATTACCTCCAAGCAGTGCCGAAGCGAACGCTGGCCGGTGAACTGACAGCCGGCGGACGATCCATGGGTCCTAGGTGACCTAGAGGTCCCATGGAGCACCCCGAGTGGTGCCTTGGGGCTGCCCCAGATACCCTGCGCCCCATGCCCGCGCCGGCCCCCGTTCCCCCCGAGTTCCTCACCCAGTACGACGCCGAGCGCGCCCGCATCCTCCGCCGACGTGCCGTCTTCTACTGCCTCGCCGTCCTCGCGCTCCTCGGCCTCAGCTGGTCGGTCACGCTCGACGAGCTCTTCCGCGGCGTCGCGTTCACCGGCGGCGACTCCATGGGCTGGCCCGACATCCTTATGGATTCGCTCTACACCGCCACGTTCGGCTCCGCTCTCGTCTACTTCGCCCTCCGCCCCCGCTCGCGCCCCGAGATCGTCCGCGCCTTCCAGTGGGTCATCGCCGTCGTCGGCGTCACCGCCGTCGCCGCGACGCCCCTCGTCTCCAACGCCTCCTGGATCCCCGGCGCCACGCTCGACCACACGCCGGAGACCGATCGCGCCCAGGCCATCGCCTCCCTCGGCACAGTCTTCGTCCTCCATTTCCTCGCGTCCGTCTTCGTCGCCCTCTCGCCGCGCGAGGGCCTCGTCCCCTTCATCCCCATCCTCGCCGCCTTCGCCCTCTGGGTCGTCTTCGTCTCCGTCGGCTCCGCGGCCCAGCGTGCCGCCCTGATCCTCGCCTCCCCCCTCGCCGGCCTCCCCGGCCTCGTGTGGAGCTGGTGGCGCTACCGCAGCTTCACCGACCGCTTCCACGCCCGCGCCGTTCATAAGCGCTACGCCGAGGTCACCCGTGAGCTCACCGATGCACGCCGCGTGCACGAAGCCCTCTTCCCGCCCCCCATCACCCGCGGCCCGGTCCACGTCACCTACACCTACGAGCCCATGAGCGCCATCGGGGGCGACTTTCTCTTCGTCCGCCCGCTCTCGTTCCCGCCCTCCCAGCCCGCCGGCCCGATTGTCGTCGTGCTCATCGACGTCACCGGCCACGGCATCGCCGCGGCCCTTGCCGTCAACCGCATCCACGCCGAGCTCCAGCGCATCTGCGCCGAGGGCGCTACGCCGCCCGACGCCGTCATCGCCGCGCTCAATACCTTCGCCTGCGACTCACTCGCGCCCCAGGCGATGTTCGCCACCGCCGTCTGCCTCCGCGTCGTGCCTCCCGCCCAGCCCGGCGCGAACTGCGAGCTGCAGTGGGCCGGCGCCGGCCATCCGCCCGCCCTGCTCCGCGCCGCCGACGGCACGGTCCGGCGCCTCGACAGCACGGCGCCCATGCTCGGCGTGATCGATGCCGAGATGTTCCAGGCCGCGCTCGAGCGTCGCCCGCTCGGCTCGGGCGAAACCGTCATCGCCTACACCGACGGCGCGATCGAGGCCACCGACGCCGCCGGGCGCGAGCTCGGCATCGTCGGGCTCGAAGCCCTCCTCGCCGCCGCGCCCCCCGTCGGCCGGACCTTCGCCGACGCGCTCGCCGCCGCCGTCGCCCGCCACCGCACCGGATCCACCGCCGACGACCTGCTCATCGTCCAGCTCTCTCCCTCGCCCGCGCCGTAGGGGTCTCGCGGCCGGGCCGACACGGCCCGGCTCGACTCTCGACCTACCCTACCCCATTCGCACGGGGCGCGGCCCCGAGTGCCTAGCGCCGGATGCCTAGTGCCTCGCCGCCGCTGAGATGCACCCGCAAACACCTGATCCGGGTCATGCCGGCGGAGGGATCGCGATGAATCACCCAGCCAACAGCCCAGCGGCACACCACAGGGTCTACTCCCTCGCCGCGAATCCCGACGCCACCCGCCCCACGCAGCGCTTCGCCGTCCCCACGCGCGGCGCACGCAACCCCGGCGCCGGCCCCGCCACCACCCCCCGCTCCTTCGCCAACCGCCCCGAAATCGGCGGCCCGCTCACCTTCAGCTCGCCGGATTCTCCCGGCATGCCCGCCCCCAGCCCCTACACCGCCTGGGACTTCCTGCCGGACGACTGGTCGGTCGAGATCCTCGATTCGACCGACGCCGCCCCCTGCGCCTCATCCCCCTGTGCCTGCGAGGCCCACGTCTTCACCGACTCGCGGGGAGTGACGCGCCGCGTCACCACCACGCCCGGCTTCACGCCCATCACCCAGCTCGAGCACGCCCGCCTCGGCATCGTCACGCCGCAGATGCGCCGCGTCGCCGAGCGCGAGGGCCACCTCACCCCCGAGCAGGTGCGCGACGAGGTCGGCGCGGGGCGCATGGTCATCCCCGCCAACCGCAACCACCTCAAGCACCGCCTCGACCCTATGGCCATCGGCCGCGCCAGCAAGACGAAGATCAACGCCAACATGGGTGCGTCGCCCGTCTCCAGCGGCACCGACGAGGAGCTCGAGAAGCTCGATTGGGCCATCCGCTGGGGCGCCGACACGGTGATGGACCTGTCCACCGGTGGCGATATCGAGGCCTGCCGCGAGGCCTTCATCCGCCACTCGACCGTGCCCATCGGAAACGTCCCGATCTACTCGATGATCATCGGGCGCAGGATCGAGGACCTGACGCCCGAGGTGATCCTCTCGTCGATCCGTCACCAGGCCGCGCAGGGCGTGGACTACATGACCATCCACGCGGGCGTCCGCCACGCGCACCTCAAGTACGTGCGCGACCGCCTCATCGGCATCGTCTCCCGCGGCGGCTCTCTCCTCGCCAAGTGGATGATCGTCCACTCCACGCCCGAGCACGAGGCCGAGAATCCCATGTACACGCTCTGGGAGGAGATCTGCGACATCCTCCGCGAGCACGACGTCACCTTCTCTATCGGCGACGGCCTCCGCCCCGGCGGCCTCGCCGACGCCACCGACGACGCCCAGCTCGCCGAGCTCGAAACCCTCGGCGAGCTCACCGAGCGCGCCTGGCGCCGCGGCGTGCAGGTGATGATCGAGGGCCCCGGCCACGTGCCCCTCGACCAGATCGAGTTCAACGCCAAGCTCGAGCGCCGCCTCTGCCACGGCGCGCCGTTCTATGTGCTCGGCCCCCTCGTGACCGACGTCTTCCCCGGCTACGACCACATCACAAGCTGCATCGGCGCCACCCTCATCGCTTACCACGGCGCCAGCATGCTCTGCTACGTCACCCCCAAGGAGCACCTCGGCCTGCCCAAGCGCGGCGACGTCAAGGAAGGCTGCATCGCCTACAAGATCGCCGCCCACGCCGCGGACGTCGCCCTCGGCATCCCGCACACGCGCGACTGGGACGACGACCTCACCCGCGCCCGCGCCGCCCTCAACTGGGAGAAGCACTTCGAGCTCGCCTTCGACACCGACACCGCCCGCGCCTACCACGACGAGGACCTCGATGTGGACACCGATTTCTGCGCCATGTGCGGCCACGACTGGTGCTCCGTCCGCATCAGCAAGGAGATCCAGGAGTTCGCAAGCGGCAAGGCCGAGGGTTTCGAGCGCGTCGGCGCGAATGGCCGCGCAGGCGCCCCCGTCAAGTCCGCCGCGCTCACCCCCGAGCAGCAGGAAATCCTCGCCAAGCGCGGCTACCTCAACCCCGACGAGCTCCACAAGCTCGCGAGCAAGACCAAGAAGGCGATGCTGACCATCAACAGAGCCCGAAGCGCAAGCGAGGGTCCCGGCTCGGCGAATAGCGCCCGAAGCGCAAGCGAGGAGCCCTCTTCCGAAGCGGACCCCATCCCCAAGCCCTCCTGCCACTCCGACTACGTCGATCCCGAAACTTCCAAGCAGCTCCAGGAGCAGGCGCTGGGCTGAAGCGACCAGCCGGAACGCTCCGTTGGAATCTCCGACGGAGGTCCATCGCTCGCGCAGCGAGCTCCTGGCTTTCCGCCCCGGAGGGGCAGCCGTGTGCAGCCACGGGTGGAGCGCAGTCCCGGCGCGCCGGGACGAAGCGCAACCCGTGGTATTGGACGTCGAACTCCAGGAGCCCCCGGAGGGGGCGAAGGAGCCGGCCGTGTGCTCATCGGAGCGAAGTCCCTCGACATTGCCGCAGCGCCCACGCACCTCAAGTCCCAGTATCATCCATCCATGAGCCACGCCTACCACGATCGCGTCAGCCTCGAGATGGCCCGCATCGTCGCGGCCGGGCTGCCCGACCACCCCGAGTGGCTCGACCTGGCGCGCCGCAACCTCGACAACTGGAGCGAGCGGAACCGCGACGCCCCTCGCATGCTCCGCTGCTACGACGAATGGCGCCGGCGTCTGGAGCTGCCTGTCGCTGAGATCTGCGGCATCCTCACCGCCGAAACGGACGAAGGACAGCGGCTCCGCCAGACCTCCCCTTTCGTCGGTGTGCTCTCGCCACAGGAGGTCTGGCATATCAAACGGCGACTCCGCGATGAATCGTCAGCAGCTTGAGCACATTCTTCGGGCCGCGGCCGCGATCACCGGTGCTGAAGAGCTCGTCGTGATCGGTTCGCAGGCGATCCTCGGCGCATACCCGGACGCGCCCGCCGAGCTCCTCCACTCGTTCGAGGTGGATGTGTACTCCCGCAGGTCAAACGAAGACGCCGACCTCATCGATGGTTCCATCGGTGAAGGCTCCCCATTTCATCAGACATTCGGCTACTACGCCCACGGCGTCGCCGAAGAGACCGCCGTGCTCCCGGCGGGCTGGAAGGACCGCCTCGTCCCCCTGCGCGGCCCCGGAACCGGCGGCGCAACCGGCCTCTGTCTCGAACCGCACGACCTGGCAATCAGCAAGCTGGTGGCCGGACGGGAGAAGGACCTTTCCTATGTCGCCGCCATGGTCCGACACCGCCTGGTTGATCCAACCGTGCTTCAAGCCCGTCTGGATTTGACAACCCTCGACGATGCGCTTCGTGCCGCGTGCGCGGCGCGGCTGCGCCGGGCCGTCTCGCTGCCCTGAATCGGTCGACAGGCCAAGGCGCTCCTCGCACACTGCGCACCCCGAAGCCCCCTTGTGGTGGCGTCGCCGCGCCTGGATTCAAGCCGCGGCCGTCCTGCTCGTTGCCGCAGCGGTGGCGTGGAAAGCCTGGAACGAGTGGCCCGCCGCGTCGCCGCCGGCCGGTGCGCCCGCTGCGGCTACGAACTCGCTGTCACATAGCGACGGCGTGCGTGCATCCTCGAAAGTGGCGTGTGCGCCTTGCCCTGAGGAGCCGCCACGTCACAGATTCATCACCGATCTCACCACCCGAGGCGCGTCGAGCTCGTCCGAATGACCGAGCCGGCCCTACCGCCTCCGCCTCACCCCCACAACCCCACACACGCCGAGCAGCGCCAGCGCCCCAGGTCCCGGCACGTTCTCATACTCGTACGTCAGCGTCACCGTCCCCTCCTGCGACAGCATGCTGGCGAAGATCTCGATCCACTGCCCGTTGTCCGGCGGCGTCACCACACCGTCGAACCACCCGTCCATGAACCCCGTCAGCGGCTCACTCCCCGTGAAGTCGCCAAAGTATGAGCTGTCCACGTCCACCACGTTCGCGAAGCCGACCGTGTCGGTGAAGACGTACGGCGTCCCCGGCTGCCCATTGCTCCCCGCCCCCAAGTCGCCGGTGATCCCGTCGCTCCATTGTCCCCCAAGCCCCTGCAGCAGGTCGATCCCGCCGCCATTGAAATACGCAACCACGGTATGGGACGCCTCGGCGGACCACTCGCCGGCCTCCAGCGCGCCCTCGTACGTCTGCGCCGTGATCTCCATCGCGATCGTCCCGTCAAAGCCGACGCGCACGCCCGTCAGCTCACGCGTCCCGCCGGCCGTGTCGAACGGCTCGAACGAGAACGAGTGCTGCACGTCGTTGCTCGTCCACTCGTAGCTGAACGACTGCTGGATCACGTCGGCCCCAGCCGCGCCGGCCGCGGCGGCGAGCGTCGCCAGCGAGAGAGCAGTGCGGTTCATCCTCATCTTCTCCTGACGCCTTTGGCGTCTGCAGTGCTGCCCGATCGGCTGGAATCGCCCGGAGGCGAGACACGTCTCCAGCCCACCGCTGCCATACGTCCAACCTTATCCGCGGCTCCGTCTCCAGAGAGAATTCTCCAGAGATTTTTTTGGATACTTTCGCTGCACTGACCACGGTGTGGTACCATGTATTCCGGATGGAGACCGAACTCGCCCATTCCGCTGCACGCCCCGCCGTCTTTGCGGACGCCGCCGCCGCCCGGCTGCGCGATGCGCAGGCCGCCATGACCGACCTCCTTGCCGGGGCCGGTCTTGATGGAGCCCGGGCCACCGATGTTGCGCGCAAGCTCCGTCTAGACAAGACCTTAGCCTGGAAGATCGCCCGCTTCGTGCAGGAGGTGGAGCTGGGGGAGGCGGCGCGCCACATGCCCGGGCCGGGCGGCCTGGAGATCGTGCTGCGTGCCGCGGGGGCTCAGGGTGTCCCGCTGCCGCGCATCGAGGCGGTGCGCCAAGCCGATCAGCGGCTGCGCGACTTCGTCGACCGCCACGCGGGCGACCGCCGCTCCTTCGAGGCCATGCTTGCCGGCAGCGCGCCGGACGAGAGGCTCGTGCTCGAGGAGCGTCGCGCCTACTACCGCGCCGGCTCGACCATCTGGGGTGTGCGGGCGAGGGTGCAGTTCCTCGTGCTGGCGCTGCGTCCCTCCGCCCACGACGACGGCATGCTGGACGTCGTCCAGCTCGGCGGCCTCGCGGGTCTCGAGCGGCTCAGGCCCGACATCCCCTGGCTGATCCGCCGGCTGCGGGCGTCCGCGAGCGACGACGGGCGGGCGGTTATCCGCGTGCGCCGCGAGCCGCTCGACGCGGCGGGGGGCGCGAGCTCCCTGGTGCCGGAATACTGCAGCCAGCCCGTGCCGGAGCTCCGCCAATTCGAGGGCGCGAACGGCTGGATCTACCACGAGCTCGCGCCCGGCCCTGTCGGCCGACGCGGCGCCGTCACCTGCGTGATGGGAGAGATCTATCGCTCGGCGCTGCCGCTCCGCTACGCGCCCGACAACACCCAGGGGCGCTACACGCTCACCGTCCGCACGCCCGTCGAAGGGGTGCTCTTCGACCTGCTGATTCACCGCACGCTCTCGCACTTCGGCCGCGCCAGCGCCTCGGTCGCCGGCCTGCTCGAAGACCGCCCCGCCGGCGCCGGCGACGCGTGCCTGCTCTCGGGCCCGCAGGATGCGCACCGCTTGGGCGCGCCGCCTGTCGTGCAGACGCCGCGCCTCGCCTCCTACCCCGACATGGTCGCCGGCGCCCTCGCCCGCGCCGGCTGGGGCCCGCTCGCGGAGTTCGTCGGCTACCGCACGGAGATCGACTACCCCGCCGCCCCGTGCGATCTGGTGATGACCTGCCCGATCGCCGAGCGCGCCTGATCGGCTCTTGCCCTCGTTCGGCCGCCGCTCCGCCGAACCCGTTGTGGGGCCGCGGGGTTGCGCGACGCGCGCGCAGTTCCGCCCGACCCAGGCCCGCATCCGCGCCCCGAGCGGCGCGATCGCCCGCGCGTCGAACGCGCACCGGACCCCCGGATTATTTTGCCTTTACCGCTAACCGAACGTGCGTCCGCGGCTCTATCCGGGATTGAACGATCGGGCCCGTGCCCGAAAAGGAGCCGACGATGAAACCGCTGTCTGATCGCGTGCTGGCGGCGTGCTGGGTCGGGTGCCTCGGGGCAGGCGTGGGGGCGGTGGCCCTCGGCCTCGGCAAGCCGGGCGGCGCGCCGCCGCCCGATCCGATCTTCGACAACGCGGAGCAGATGCTCGCCGAGGGGCGCGACACCTTCCGCTACGACACCTTCGGCGACGAGGAGTTCTGGGGCGGCACGCTCCGGTTGCACGAGGCCGTCGCGACGCTCTCGCCGAACCAGGCGCTCGCGCTCGGCCTGAAGGTGGACGTCGAAGCGCTCCCGCCGAAGGTGCGCTTCGAGCTCGCGCACAACGGCGTCAATCTCGACGACCCCGGCATCACCCGCCTGTTCCTCAGGCACGACGCCGTCGTGGGCGTGCGCGGCTTCTTCGAGGGGAACACGCTCGCCTCGATCGGCATCACCTGCGCGCTCTGCCACTCGACGGTGGACGACTCCTTCGCCCCCGGCGTCGGCGCCCGCCTCGACGGCTGGGCCAACCGCGACCTCAATGTCGGCGCCATCGTCGCCGCCGCGCCCGACCTCAGCGCCTTCGCGGACCTGCTCGAGGTGCCCGAGGACCTCGTCCGCGACGTCCTCCTCTCCTGGGGCCCCGGCAAGTTCGACGCGCAGCTCGTGCTCGACGGCAAGGCCTTCCAGCCCGACGGCCGCTCCGCCGCGACGCTCCTCCCGCCCGCCTTCGGCCTCGCCGGCTTCAACGAGCACACCTCGACCGGCGGCTGGGGCGGCGTCACCTACTGGAACGCCTTCGTCGCCAACATCGAGATGCACGGCCAGGGCACCTTCTTCGACCCGCGCCTCGACGACCCGATCCAGTACCCCGTCGCCGCACGCGCCGGCTTCGGCGACATCCGCTCGCCCGTGGACCTCATCACGCCCAAGCTCGGCGCCCTCCAGTTCTACCAGCTCGCAATCCCCGCGCCGACCCCGCCGTCCGGCAGCTTCGACCACGCCGCGGCGGCACGCGGCGAGGCCGTCTTCACCGCCGCGCGGTGCGACACCTGCCACGTCCCGCCCATCTTCACCGAGCCGGGCTACAACACCCACGCGGCGGCCGAGATCGGCATCGACTCCTTCCAGGCCGACCGCTCCCCCGACCGGCGCTACCGCACCGCCCCGCTCCGCGGCCTGTGGTCGCACCAGAAGGGCGGCTTCTACCACGACGGCCGCTTCGCCACCCTCGCCGACGTGATCGAGCACTACGACACCACGTTCGACCTCGACCTGACGGCGCAGCAGAAGAGCGATCTCGCCGAGTACCTCAAATCGCTGTGATCGCCCAATCGGCAGTTGCAAACGGGGCGGGACCTGGAAGGCCCCGCCCCGCGCTTCATCCCTGACAAGCTCCCGAGCTCGCGCTCGGGGCTCGTCAAGTCGCCTCAAGCCTCAAGCCTCAAGCCTCAGCACCCCGCCGTCCACGCGTTCAGGAACGCGATCACGTCCCGCGTGTCGATCACCCCATCCCCGTTGAAGTCCGCCGACTGATCCCCCGCGCTCCACGCATTCAGGAACGCGATCACGTCGCGCGTGTCCACCAGCCCGTCGCCGTTGAAGTCCGGAGCGCACGCCGCGCCGGTCGCATACTCCAGCGACCTCACGCGGCTGGCCGGCCCGCCCGAGGCCGCGCCGCCAAGCCACATGGCCGTCTCCCCAGCCCCAAGGAAAAGGCCGTCCCCGTCGCCGTCGGTCAGCACGTACACGGCGTCCTCGTCGTCGCCCCCGCTCGAGCCCAGCGCGAGCACGCCCGGCGTCCCCAGCGCCAGCGTGAAGACGCTCCCCAGCTCGCGCCCGTCCGGCAGGCGCGACTCGTCCCACACCAGCACCGCCTCCGCCGCCGAGTCGATCGCGCCGCTCGCGTCGAGGTCGGTAAGGCGGTACACCGTCTGCGCGTTGCCGGAGAGGTTGTCCGCCACGTACACCGACCGCCCGTCCGTCTCGACCGCGAAGCCGATCGGCGCGCCCCACGGGTTGTCCGCGTCGATGAAGACCGACCACTCGCCGCTCTCGACCGTCCCGCTCCCGTCGCTGTCGGCCGCGCGGATGATTGCGTCAACATCGCCGCCGCGGAGATCGGCGAAGTACGCCGTCTCGCCGATGAAGGCCACGTCAAACGCGCTCGAGCCCTCGATCAGCCCCAAGAGATCCATCCACAGCGCCGCCTCGCCCGCATCCTCCGCGTCGCCGTCGGCGTTGAGGTCCTCCGTGCGGTAGATCGCGTCCTCGGGCAAATCGCCCGCGCCGGCGTTCAGCACGAACACCACGCCAGGCGCCGGCTCCCACAGCCCGTTCGGCGTCGCCAGCGTGTACCCCGGCGCATTGCCCGCGCCCGAGAACCACACCGCCCCCTCGCCCGCGTCGTTGGCGTCCCCGTCGCCGCTCGTGTCGCGGGCGCGATACACCGCGTCGGTCGAGCCGTCGCTGAAGTACACCCACCCGGTCGCGGACTGGAAGATCGAGAACACATCGCCCGTCCCCATGCCCGACGCGTTCGTCGCGTCCGCCCACGTCCACGCCTCGCCGGCATCGCCCGCGTCGCCATCGCCATCCAGGTCCCGCGTCAACAGGACCGCGTCCAGCGTCTGATCGCCCGCCAGCAGCCCCCCGGTGCGTCCACCGGGCTCCACCGGCTGCGCCGCCGCCATCCCGGCCGCCGCAGCCAGCGTCGCCAGGCAAACCCCGAGGATCGATCGATTCGCGTACGTCATTGTGGGCTCCTCTCGCTCCCGAGCCTCCGCTCGGGGGGAGCAATCGTATGCAATTGAGACCCAATTGCAAGTAACTTAGATTCGGCGCGTCGCCGCCGCGTCCGGCAGGGGCATTCCCCGGCCTGGCTCTCCAGCCATGGGCTCTCCAGCCGTGCGCTCCACCGTCTCCGTTACACTCCCGCTGCCTGGGACAAGCACTCGCGGAGCAATCGGTTGGGGCGTACCCCTGAGGAACAAGCCCGGGTCGTGATCGACGCCGCACTCGCCTCGGTCCTCAAGGCCGCCGTCGAGGGCCGCCTCACCGCCGCCTGGCGCGCAGCCCACCCCGACACCGAGCCCGCCGACAAGCTCCTCGCCCGCATCCTCCCCGAGCGCCGGGCCCAGTGGGAGGAGGAGCAACTGCGGAAGTACGCAGAGAAGGGGAAGGCGCCGCCGGAGGGGGTGGAGGGAGGAGGCTGATGCCGTCGCCCCCACGGGCGTCAACGCCATCCGGGGCCGCTGGCCAGGGCCGGAGAGCGAGGAGGAGCTGCTCGCGGCGATGGAGGAGTTGAGTTGAGTTGACGCCGACCGGTCGGGCGCCCCTTGCGGTATAGGAGCCCCAAAGGGGCTTCCCAGCCGGAGCCCGGGGCAACGCCCCGGGATTTCGGCCCCATTGCTCCACTCCGTTCCTGAGCCCCAACGGGGCGGCCTAATCGAATCGGTCCTGAACACCGCTCACCTCCGAGGGACACCATGCCGCAATCTCTCGCACGTGTTACATTCACCTCGTCTATTCAACAAAGCTCCGCGAACCGTGTATCACCGACGACGTTCGCGAGTCGCTGCACCGCTATCAGGCGGCCGTGCTGCAGAACCTCGGATGCCCGCCGGTGCTCATCAACTCCGTTGAGGATCACACCCATGCGCTCTTCGAGCTTGCTCGCACCGTGACGATCGCGGCGGCAGTCGAGGAGGTGAAGTCTTCGTCCTCCAAGTGGATCAAGAGTCAGGGCCCCGAGTTCGCATCGTTTGCTTGGCAGGCTGGGTACGGCGCATTCTCGGTCTCTCGATCCAATCTCCACCAGGTGCGTCGGTACGTCGAGAGCCAGCGGGAGCACCACCGCTGCGTCACGTTTCAGGATGAGTTCCGCGAGTTCCTCCGCCGGCACGGGATCGGGTTTGACGAGCGGCATGTTTGGGATTGAGGATTGGGCCGCCCCGTTGGGGCTCGGACCCAAAACCACGCGGTTCGTGCGACGCACCCGGGGCGGTGCCCCGGGCTCCGGCTACGGCGCCCCGTTGGGGCTGGAATCCAAAGCAGATGGCCCCGGTGTTCACCGAGGCCATGAGCCGACCAGCTTTCCCCAGTCCGACGGAAGCTTGAGCTGGCGCGAGGCGGCGGTCAAGCACCTGTACACTGCAAGAACAAACGAGGATTCCGCCGATGCCCGCCGACACCTCCCAGGTCGTCAACAAAGCCTGGAACTACGCCCGCGTCCTCCGCAACGACGGCCTCTCCTACACGGCCTAAACCGAGCAGATCACCTACCTGCTCTTCCTCAAGATGGCCGACGAGCTGACGAAGCCGCCGCACAACAACCCGGCGGCCATCCCCGCAAAGTACGCCTGGCCCAGCCTGCTCAAGCTCGACGGGGCGGAGCTGGAGACCCACTACCGCACCATCCTGGAGGAACTCGGCAAGAAGCCGGGCACGCTCGGCGAGATCTTCAAGAAGGCCCGGATGGAGATCCAGAACCCCGCCACGCTCAAGCGCTCATCGTGGGCCTGATCGACGCCGAGCACTGAACGCGCATGGATGCCGACGTCAAGGGCGACATCTACTCGCACAGACCACGGCGCCCGGTGCGAGCCGACCCTGACCTTCGCCAAGCCTCAGGTCAGGCGTCCACGGGACTCCATCCACTCACCCCCTCACCCCATCACCCCCTCAGAACCCCCCGCCCTCGACCTGCCCCAGCAGCGCCTCCGCGTCGAACCGCGCCGCCCACACCTGGCTCGAGGGACGGTCCTCTCCCTCCGCCAGCTCGCCGCGCTGGGCGCACCAGATCATCCACTTGCCGTCGCGGCTGAAGACCGGCAGGCCGTCGAAGCCGTCGGCGTGGGTGACCCGCGTCTTCCAGAGGTCCTCCATCGGCTTCTCGGGGTCGAATTCGATCGCGAAGACCTCGTAGTTGGTGTGCCCGAGCTCGCTGGTCGTATACACAAGGAAGCGACCCGACGGGTGGAAGTAGGGGGCCCAGTTCACGTGCTCGTTGCTCGTGAGCTGCACCTCGCGCCTGATGCCCTCGATCTCGCCGGCGGCGTTGTAGTCGAGCTCCGCGACGAAGAGCTGCAGGTTGCCGTCGCCGAAGCGGTCGGAGCGGTAGCAGATCCAGCTCATGTCCGGGCTGAAGAAGGGACCGCCGTCGTAGCCCTTCTCGGTGACCAGCGGCGTCCGCGCGCCGGTCGTCGTGTCATAGACGTAGAGGTCCGCGTCCGGGCGGCCGATCTGGGCGCTCCGCTCCTCGTCCACGTGCGCGTAGAGCACATACCGCCCGTCCGGCGAGTACGACCCCTCCGCGTCGTAGCCCGGCGAGGAGAAGAGCGGCTTGGCCTCGCTGTCGTCCGCGGCCCCCGCCGCCGCGACCCTGCGCGTCACCACCTCCATCTCGTGCGGGAACTGCCACGCATACTTGCCGCCGAGGCGCTGGTAGCCGGGGCCGCTCTCGGTGGTGGGGGGGACGAGCGTGGAGCCGAACATGATCTCGCCGGCGCGCGTCGGGTGGAACCAGCCGCAGGTGTTGGCCGAGCCTGGCGCGCTGACGAGGACCGGCGTCTCCGTGCCGGTGATGCGCCCCTCGGCGTCGCGCGCGAGCTTGGCGACGTACATGGCGTAATGAGGGCTCGGGGCCTCGCCCTCGGCGGGCACGCGCACGGCCTGGAAGATGATCCAGTCGCCGTCGGCGGAGAAGTACTGCTCGCCGGCCTTCACGAACTCGTCGCGGCTGGTGAGCTGCACCGCGTCGGTCAGAATCGGGGCCTCCGAAGCGGCCCAGTCCGGCTGTGCCGCGCACGGGCTCGCGCCGGCAAGGAGGGCAATGATCCGCAGGCGTCGCGCAGGCATCGAAGCTCCTTTATGGGTGAATTCGAGCAAGGCTAGGCAATGTCGGACCGGACCACATCCCCCGCACCACCGGAGCTGCCGGAAGACCGGCTCGCCCGCGCGTCCGACGACGCCGTCCGCGTGGTCGCGTCGGGGGATTCCTGGGTCGTGATCGACAAGCCCGCGGGGATGCTCAGCGTGCCGGGCAGAGGCCCGGAGAAGGCCGACTGCGCCACCGCCCGCGTCCGCGCCATGTTTCCCGCGGCCACCGGCCCGCTCAATGTTCACCGCCTCGACATGGAGACCAGCGGTCTCATGGTGTTCGGCCTCGACCCACGGGCGCACGCCGCGCTGAGCCTCCAGTTCATGCACCGGCAGACCGCGAAGAGCTACGTCGCGGTGCTCGCGGGGGAGGTCGCGACGGACGAGGGACGCGTGGAGCTGCCGCTCTGCGCGGACTGGCCGAATCGTCCGCGCCAGGTGGTGTGCCGCGAACGGGGAAAGCCGGCGGTCACGCTCTGGCGCGTGCTCGAGCGGCGAGGGCGCCTGACCCGGGTCGAGATGCGCCCGGAGACCGGGCGCACGCACCAGTTGCGGGTGCACGCGGCGACGGCGCGGGAGCTGGGCGGGATCGGGGCGGCGATCCTGGGGGATGCCCTCTACGGGGACCCGGCGGGCGCACCGCGGCTGATGCTGCACGCGAGCCACCTGGCGTTCCAGGCGCCGGACTCGCGCGGGCGCCTGGAGTTCTGGAGCGAGCCGCTGTTCTGAGCCTAAGCGTCGGCAAGCCGGCCGCGGCGATCAGCAGCCGCGGGCCCAGGCGTTGAGGAAGTCCACGACGTCGAGGGAGTTCACGGCGGCGTCGCCGTTGAAGTCGGCGTCCAGGTCGTGGGCGCTCCACGCCCCGAGGAAGGCGATCACGTCGAGCGTGTTCGCCGCGCCGTCGGAGTTGAAGTCGGCGTCGCACCCGCCGACGACGCCCTCGGCGCTGAGCACGAGGCGGCCGACGATGCTGGTGGCCACCTCGTCGAGCGCGAGGTCCACGAGGACGTGGGCGGTGGCGCCGGGGGGGAGCACCGTCGGCAGCTCCATGGGAAACTGCGGGAGCGGCACGCCCGGCTGCTGGAGCTCGGCGTGGTCGATCCAGTGGACGGCGGTCAGGGTGGCGGCGCCGCCGGAGACGGTGATCTCGCCGGCGAGCATGAGCTCGGTCGGGGCCGCGATCTCCACGGGCCAGCCGTTGAGGTCGAACGCCGCGTTGAGCACGGCCGGCGCAACGAGCGTGAACCCGAAGCGGTCCGGCTCGAGCTCAGTCATGGCGCCGCTGACCGGGCCGGGGACCTGGGCGAGGGAGAGATCGGTGAGCCGGAATTCGCCGGCCGGCAGATCGGTCGGGACGCCGGGGTAGGCCGAATCGGGCTGGCGGGTGCGGAAGCTCTCGGCCTCCACGCTCAGGAGGGCGGGGAGCGAGGGCGTGCCGCCGGCCAGGAGGTCGGCGTCGAAGCCCTCGACGCCGATCTCGCCGGAGGCCGCGTCGAGCGTGATCCGGAACGAGCCGGACGTCGCGCCGTCGATGTCGCCGCCGAGCGAGAGCCCGAGGGCCACGTCCACGGGGACGTTCTCGGCGGGGCCGAAGGCGCCGAGGAGCCCCGGCTTGGTGCGGGTGCCGCCGGGGTTGGCGTCGGCGATCCAGTCGCCTGTCAGCGTGCCGGTTGTCTGTGCGTCGAAGCCGAGGTTCGCCGCGAGGCTGCTCGCGTGCGGGCTGATGGTGAACTCGAATGTCTGGCCTTGGACGAGAGCGCTCAGGGCGCCGACGGCGGTGGCGACAATGATCGCCTTGCCTGCAGGGTCATTCCGCATCAGGTTCTACCTTCCTTCCGTGAAGGCATCCTAATCGGCGCATGCGCCCCAAGTGCTGATGAAATCCGGAGTTGCGTGGTCTCACCCATCGGAGTGTGAAAACCCGGTATTTGTCCTTGCATTCCGTCGGGCGCCACTGGTCAGCGGAGGCTCTGCGCAGCTGCCCAGTGCGAATGCTCACCGGGCGCCACTGGTCAGCGGAGGCTCTGCGCAGCTGCCCAGTGCGAGCCCGAGCGCAATCACAGCTCCGCCAACCGCCGCGCCGTCTCCTGCTCGATGAGGGCCGCGAACATCGGCCCGAGCTCCCCCGCCAGCACGTCCCGCAGCTGAAACTTCTCCTCCACCCGCTGGTCCGCCACGATCCCGTCCTGGTAGCGGTAGACGCGGATCTTCTCGCTCCGCTCCCCGCTCCCGATCTGGCTCCGCCGCGCCGCCGACCGCTCCGCCTCCGCCTTCGCCCGCTCGTGCTCGTAGACCCGCGCCATCAGCAGCCGCTTGGCCTTCTCCCGGTTCTGCTGCTGGCTCTTGGTCTCCTGCATCCGCACCTCGATGCCCGTCGGCCGGTGCACCATGTGCACCGCCGTCGCCACCTTGTTGACGTTCTGCCCCCCCGGCCCCTGGCTCGTGGTCACGTGCTCCACCACGTCGTTCGCCCAGTCGATCTTGACGTCCACCTCTTCGGGCTCGGGCAGCACCGCCACCGTCGCCGTCGAGGTGTGGATCCGCCCCTGCGCCTCCGTCGCCGGCACGCGCTTGACCGAGTGCACCCCCGCCTCGAACGCCAGCTCCGACCACACCCCGTCCCCCTGCACGTTCACCAGCGCGTACCGCACGCCGCCGACGCTCCCGTCCGCCACCAGCTCCATCGGCTCGAACTTCCAGTGCTTCGCCGCGGCGTATCTCTCATAGATAGAGAGCAGGTCCCGCGCCCACAACCCCGCCTCGTCCCCCCCCGCCCCCGCCCGCACCTCCAGCATCACCGACCCGACGCGCCGGTCGTCCGCGTTCACCAGCCCCGCCTTCACCTCCTCGGCGAGCGCCGCCGCCCGCGCCTCCACCTGCGGCAGCTCCTCCCGCGCCATCGCCGCGAGCTCGGCGTCCCCGCCGCCGGTTCCGGCGCCCTCGATCACCCCGCGCAGCTCCTCCGCCTCCCGCGAGAGCGCCATCAGCCGCCGATACCCGTCCACGGTCGGCTCCAGTGCCGCCCGCTTGATGGAAAGGTCCCGGACTTTCCTGTGGTCGCCCATCACCGCGGGATCTGCGAGCTCTGCCTCGATCTGCGCATACTGCCGGTCCAGCTCGGCGAGCCTGGAGAGCACGGTGGAAGGCAGGCTGGAGCGGGGCTCGGACATCGGTGAAGAGGATAGGGGCGAGCCGGTCGTCCCCACCGCGCGCCGACGGCGACGTCTCTCACGGTTCCTCCAGCCCAAGGCGGTCCACGCGCGGTCGGCCTCGGGCCGCATTCGCATTCCAGCCCGAAGGGCTGATCGTTCGGAGCCGGGGGTCGAGCGAGTCTTCGAGCGCGACCCCCGGACCATGGCCCGCACCCCGCGGCCGACCCCGAAGGGGTCCACGTCCCGCGCGATTCCCCGCGCAACGAGCAGCCCTTCAGGCTGCAAGATCACAAAGCCACGGCACCGGCCCCGCCGCGGAGCCCGTTCCAACAGAGCCCGAAGCGCAAGCGCGCGGCCTCGCCGCGCCCGTCCGCGCCGCCAAGCTCTACATCCTCACCTACCCCGACGCCGCGCCCGTCCACGTCGTCCTCCGCCTCGGCTGCAACCCCGATTCCGACGACTGCTGGATCGAAGAGATCCTGCCCATCGACACCACGTAGCCGAGTCGCCGTGCGCGGGCGCCGCCTCCCCGGGTGCCACTGGTCAGCCGCTGCTCTGAGCGGCTGCCCAGTGCGGACAACCGGCGGACGTCCGCACTGGGCAGGTCCTCAGAGCAGGACCTGACCAGTGGCACCCGCGGAGGAATGGTCCCCGCGTTGCGGAGGGGGACCGCGGGGTAGACTCGACGAATGCCGACGTTGGTCTGCGTCCCCATCATGGTCCGCACCGTCGAGGGCGCCCACGCCCACGCGGTCCAGGCGCGCGAGCACGGCGCGGATCTCGTCGAGTACCGCATCGACGAGCTCTTCAATTCGCCCGACGACACGCCCGAGGTGCTCCGCCTGGTCGAGACCTCGCCCCTCCCCTGCATCGTCACCTGCCGCCCCGCCTGGGAGGGCGGCCACTACGACGGCGACGAGGACGCCCGCGTCTCGCTCTTCGAGCGGCTCGGCGCGTCCGACCGCCCGCCCCGCTACATCGACGTCGAGCTCGCGGCGTACACGCGCTCGGCCAACTTCCGCCAGAAGGTCAACCTCGCCGTCGAGCACCCCAAGCAGCCGCGCGACGTCACCACCCGCCTCATCCTCTCCTCTCACGACTTCGCGGGCCGGCCCGCCGACCTCACGCGGCGAGTCCTCGCGATGCAGGCCGAGCCCGCGGCCGCCGTGCACAAGGTCGCCTTCCGCGCCCGCTCCCTGCGCGACAACCCCGAGCTTTTCGACATGCTCGCCGAGCGCACCAAGCCGACGATCGCCCTCGGCATGGGCGAGTTCGGCCTCATGAGCCGGGTGCTCGCCCCCAAGTTCGGCGGCTTCCTCACCTTCGCGAGCCTGCGCCCCGAGGAGGTCACCGCTCCCGGCCAGCCGACGGTGGGGGAGCTGCTGCAGAAGTACCGCTTCCGCGCCATCAACGAGAAGACGCGCGTCTACGGCATCGTGGGCTGGCCCGTCGGCCACTCGATGAGCCCTCTGATGCACAACGCGGGGTTCGACGAGGTCGGCCACGACGGCGTGTACGTCCCGCTGCCCATCGCGGCGGGTGTGCCCCCCGAAACGACCCCAAGCGAGCCGGCCCGCGACGGGCCGGTTTCCCCCGGCGACGCCGACGCCTCCTACGCCAGCTTCAAGGCGACGATGCTCGAGCTCGTCCATCATCCGCGCCTGGATTTCGCCGGGTGCAGCGTGACCCTGCCGCACAAGGAGAACCTCGCGGAGCTCGCGTTCGAAGAGGGGTGGTACCTGGACACCCAGGCGCTCCTCTCGCGCGCGGCGAACACGCTGGTGGTGCAGCGCGAGGAGAGCGGGGCGTTCCGCGCGGCCCACGCGCTGAACACGGACGTGGACGCTGCACTGAGCTGCATCCGCGACGCGCTCGGTACGCTCGAGGGCAAGCGCATCGCGCTGCTCGGCGCCGGCGGCGTGGCTCGGGCGATCGCGTTCGGCCTCGTGAGCGAGGGCTCACACGTGACGGTGTTCAACCGCACGCCGGAACGCGCCGAGCGGATCGCGCGCGACATCGCGGCGACGCATTTCTCATGGGCCGGCCCCGGCGGGCCAACGCGCCCCGGCACCGCCGCGGCCGCGCCCTGGGAGCGGCGCGCAGGCGCAAACCCCGACGCCTACATCAATTGCACCGCCGTCGGTATGACCGGCGGGCCGGCTCCGGACGAATCCCCACTCCCGGTCGAGGCGTTCGCGCCGGCGGGTGAGGGGGTCGTCATGGAAACCATTTACAACCCGATCCGTACAAGACTGCTGAGCGACGCGCAGGTCGCGGGCTGGCGAACGATCGACGGCGTGGAGATGTTCGTCGGCCAGGGCGCGCGGCAGTTCGAGCTGTGGACCGGACGCCCCGCCCCCCGCGACCTCTTCCGCCGCCTCGTCCGCGGGGCGCTCGGCCGCTGAGCGCGTCGGAGCGGAGCACGGGAGGTTGGGCATGGCGCCGGGCATGGAGCTGAGCGAGAGCGGCCGCGCGGGCGCGCGGGCGGCGGCGGTCGCGCCCGAGAGCGTGCTCTTCCCGGTCGGCTACTCGTGGCTGGTGCTTGCCGGGTCGCTCGACGTAATCATGACGCACCTGATGCTCAACCTCGGCGCGATCGAGGTGAACGTCGTCGCGGACCACGCGATCCGCGCCGGCGGGCTGTGGGGGTTGATCGCGCTGAAGTTCCTGGCGCTCGCGGTGGTGCTGGGGATCTGCGAGTTCGTCGGACGGCGGCGGATGAGCACCGCGCGCTCGTGGGCGCGGGCGTGCTGCTCAATTTCGCGCCGGTGGCGCTCTCGTTGGCCCAGTTGGTCTACTTCTCCAACGATTGGTTCCATGCATTCATGCACGGATGAGCGGGCATGATCTCACCTCGGAGCACACGGAGGGCACGCAGACAAGGCGGAGGGTGCACGCCCGGACGGTGGGGCGGCTCGGTTGCTTTCCACACTCCCCCTCTGCATCGACTCCGTGCTCTCCGGTGCCCTCCATGGTCGACGCCTTGAGCGAGCCGTCAGAAGTCGCAGGGGATGCCGCTGCTCCGGAGCAGCGTGCGGAACGACTCGCTGAAGACGAAGTTGTGCTCGGGGAACTCGACGCCGGCCATGTTCCGGTCGAGGTGGCTGAAGACCAGGTCGATGCGCCCGATCTCGGCGTACCCGGCCCCGGGCCGCCCGTGGTCGAAGAGCTCGACGACCCCCTGCGTAGCCGCGCCGAGGGGGCTCTGCTGCACGAGCGTGGCGGTGTACCGCAGCGTGGTGCCTGGTGTGGCGTCGCGATCGAGCCGGGCGCGCGTCACCTTGGCCAGGATGACCTTCTCGCGGAAGCCCTCGGCGTGGCCGACGAGGATGCCGGCCGTCTGGGCCATGCCCTCGATGACGAGCGACCCCGGCATGACCGGCATGGCGGGGCGGCGCGTGCCGTCGGGGAGCAGGGTCTCGGGGAAGTGGTCGTGGAGGTGGTCCTCGGCGAGCGAGACGTTCTTGACCGCGACGAGCCTCTCGCGCGGGACCAGCTCGACGATGCGGTCGATCCACATCCAGCGCACGGCGCCGGCTCTCCTACGCCGCGAGCTTGCGCTCGCAGAAGTTCACGAGCGCGTCGACGGTGAACACCTCGGCGACCTTGGTGATCTTGGGGTCGGCCTCGAGCTTGGCGAAGTCGATGTGCGGGAGGCGCTCCTTGAGCGCCGCGAGGCCCTTGGGCGTGACCTGGCCGTCCTGCACGTAGTCGGGGTCCTGAGTGACGTTCTCCGGGAACAGCTCGCCCTGCTGGATCTTGAACCCGAAGGCCTGCTCGAGCTGGAAGACGATGTCGAGAAAGTCAATGGACTCCGCGCCGAGATCGGCGGTGAGGGAGGCGCCGGGGGTCACCTCGTCGTCGTCGACGCCGAGCGCCTCCACCAGCACCTCGCGGACCTTCTCAAAGATCTCGTCTCTGGTCATCGTTGGGGAATCCTCTCAGCGGGCGTGCGGCCCCGCCCCGGCCCGATCCTTGGGCCGCCATGCTACGCGCCCCGTGCGGGTCGGCCCACTCAGGCCGCGGGACCGGCCTGAACCGGGCGCAGGGTGAACCGTCCGGACGCCGCCACGACACCGGGGTCGCCCGAGTGCGAATCCACGAGCACCACCTGGCCCCGAAAGCTCAGGGTATCGGCCGGCTCGGCTTCGTCGAGGCTCACTTGGGCGCGGATCGCGGCCCCCGGGGGCACGAACCGGTTGTACTTCAGGGCCCGGACCTCCCCGAGCACAAGCGGCACGGAGAGCCCACGCGACGCCGCGGCCACCCGGCCGGCCTGCACCATGGCTTCGAGCATGAGCACGCCCGGGAGCACGGGGAAGGAGGGGAAATGATCCTGCAGGTACTCCTCGGCGAGGGAGACCTGCTTGAGCGTGGTGGCGCCCTCCGGGGAAGCCTCGAGCACGCGGTCCACCAGGTTGAAGTGCATGGCGGAGGATACCCGGACCGCGGGACACTCGCCCTAGGCTCTGGCGCGTGGCCACCATCCGCGACGAGGCACTGTGCATCCGCCACTGGGATTGGTCGGAGACCAGCCAGACAGTCTCGCTCTTCTCGCGCGGGCACGGCCTGATCCGCGGCCTGGCCAAGGGGGCCAAGCGCGAGAAGGGGCAGTTCTCCGGCGGGATCGAGCTGCTGACCCGGGGCGAGGTGGTGGCCATCGTCAAGGGCGGGCAGGCCATGGCGACGCTCACCGCGTGGGACCTGCTCGAGCTGTTCCCCGCTGCCCGCCGGACGCTCGGGGCGTTCCACGTGGGCATCTACCTGGCGGACCTGCTGCACCACACCGTCACGCACGAGGATCCGCACCCCGCGCTGTACGACCGCATGGTGGAGGCGCTCCGCGATCTTGCCCGGTCGGAGCAGTGGGCGCTCCTGTGCGGCCAGTGGGCGGTGCTGACCGAGACCGGCCATCGGCCCGAGGTGGGCGCCGACGTGCGCACCGGCGAGACGCTGTCGGGCGCGGAGCGCGTCGCGTTCTCGCCGCGGCTCGGCGGCATGGTCCGCGTGGAGCACGGCGCAATGCCGGCGGACGCGTGGGGCGTGCGCCCGGAGACGGCCACGCTCCTTGCGGAGCTGGATCGCAGGACCGCCTCGCTGGAGCGCGCGGATCTGGGGGCAGTCGCGCGGGGCGCGAGGCTTCTCGCGGCGTATTCACGTTTCCTGCTGGACCGGGAGCTGCCGTCGGTGAGCCCCCTGTTCGGGGAGGGCGGCCTGCCGCTCTAAGGCCGGGTGCGCTGCCGGAACGGCGCGCCGGTGGGTGCGAGACGGATGAATCCTTCGGGCTTGGATAAAAGGTCGGGGTCGGTTCGCCGATAGCCGAGCGGGCCACGGCCCGAGAGGGCCGGCCCTGAGCCCCGAGCGCCGGCATGCACCAGACCATCGAGAAGATCCTGAGCTGCTCCACGCTGCCGACGCTCCCGGCGGTGGCCGTGCAGATCATCGAGATGACCTCCGACCCGGACGCCTCGCTCAAGGATCTCGCGCGGGTGATCCAGAACGACCAGGGGCTCGCGGCCAAGATCATCAAGACGGTGAACTCGAGCTTCTACGGCCTCCGCCGGCCGTGCGCATCAATCGACAAGGCGCTGGTGCTGCTGGGGCTGTCGCCGGTGAAGAGCCTCGCGCTCGGGTTCTCGCTGGTGCAGTCGGTGAGCGAGGGGCGCGCGGGGAGCTTCGATTATCGGTCCTACTGGCGGCGGGGCCTCTTGACGGCGGTGGCGAGCCGCCTCCTCGCCGTGCGCGTGGGGCTCGATTTCGGCGACGAGGTCTTTCTCGGCGGGCTGCTCCAGGATATCGGCATGGTCGCGATGCACCGCGCGCTCGGCGCCGAGTACGACGCGGTGCTCGGCGCGGCGGGGGGCAAGCATCGCGAGCTGGTCCGGCAGGAGCTGGCGATGTTGGACCTGCAGCACCCGGACATCGGGGCGATGCTCGCGCAGCGCTGGCGCATGCCGCAGGAGCTGTTCCTGCCCGTGAGGTTCCACGAGCGGCCGTCGGCGGCGCCCGCGGCGTGCGTGGACCACGTGCGGTGCGTCGGGCTCGGGAATCTGGTGCACGACGTGCTCTCGGAGGCCGAGCCGGGGCCGGCGCTTCGGCAGTTGTACGAGCGGGGGGGCTCCTGGTACGGGCTGGAGAGCGGCGAGGTCGACGAGATCATCCGGTGCGCGGGCGAGGGCGCGAAGGAGATATCCGGGCTGTTCAAGCTGGACATCGGCGGATACGCCGACGCGGACGCGGTCCTGGCCGAGGCGGGTCGGCGGGCGATCGCGCTGGTCCGGCTGGCTCCCGGCGAGTCGAGCGTGCTGTCGAGCGCGTCGGATTGCTCGGCGCTGGCCGGGAGCGACTTCGATCCGTTGACGGGGGCGGTGGGGCCGCGGGGGTTCGAGTCGGCGATCCGCGAGGGCTTCCGGAGCGCGGTCGAGCACGGCGAGCCGCTGGCGCTGGTCGAGGCGGTGATCGACAGGTACGCGGGCCTCGTGGGCGAGCACGGCGAAGGGTCGGACATCGAGGCGGTGATGGGCGTGACGGCGCTGCTGAAGCGCACGTTCGAGGGACAGGGCGGGGTCGTGTGCCGGATCGGGCCGGAGCGGTTCGTGGTGGTGCTGCCCTCGACCGGCCGCCTGGCGGCGAGGGTGTTGGCGGAGGCGTTCCTCGACGACCTGGACCGGGTCTCGCCGACGTGGACTTCGCCGTCGGAGTCGTCGCCGATGCGGGTGACGACGACGCTCGGCGTGGCGGCGCTGGACGAGGACACGCGCGGGGTGTTCACGGAGGCCCGGACGCTGGTGCTCGCGTGCGCCCGCGCGATGCAGGCGGGCGTGGCCGCGGGCGGCGCGACGCTGCGGGTGTTCCAGGCGCGGAGCGCGGCGGCCTGAGGCTCAGGCGCCGGCGGCGGGGAGCAGGCGGCCGGCGATGCGGGGGACGAGCGGGAACGCGTCGAGCATGCGCTGGACGTCGGCGACGGTGACGCGGTCGATGCGCTCGAGCTCGGTCTCGAGCGGGATGTACTCGTGCAGCAGAGTCCATTGGCGTCCGATCCGCATCATGCGGTCCATGGGGCGCTCGCTGCGCACGGTGACGCCGGTGACGAGCTTGGAGCGGAGCTTGACGAGGTCGTCCTCTTCGAGGGAATCGCGCAGGGCGCGGCACTCGCGGAGCGCGATCTCCCAGACCTCCTCGGCGCGGGCCGGGTCGCAGGAGGCGTAGACGAAGTACTCGCCGACGCCCTCGTGCGCGTCGTAGGAGGCCTGGGCCTCATCGGCGAGGCCGGTCTCGACGAGCGCCCAGTGCAGGCGGGAGTTGTCGGTGCCGCCGAGCACCTGCGAGGCGAGGGTCGCGGCGTAGCGGTCCTTGTCGGCGGCGTCGGGGGCGTCCGCGAGGCCGAGCATGTAGGCGCGGGTGACGCGATCCTCGCGCAGCGTGAACTCCTCGGAGTTCGTCTCGGGGCGGCGGGCGTCGCGCGTTGCGCCGGTCCTGGCCCAGGGGCCGCAGAGGGCCCCGAGCTGGGCGACGCACGCGTCGAAATCAATCCGGCCGGCGAGGGCGACGGTGGTGTTGTCGGCGGAGTAGCGGTTGGTGAAGTAGGCGAGCATCTGGTCGCGGGCGAGAGCGGTGATGGTGTCGCTGGTGCCGAGCACGCGGTGGCGGAGGGGGTGGGGCGCGTAGTAGCGGTCGACGCACTCCTCGTAGAGCACCCAGAAGGGGTTGTCCTTGTACATCGCGATCTCTTCGAGGATCACGCCCTTCTCGGTGTCGAAATCGTCCTGGCGGAGCGCGGGGCGCATCATGCGCCCGAGCACGTCGGTCACGTCGCGCAGGGCCTCGGGCAGCACGTGGGCGTAGAAGCAGGTGACCTCGTTGGAGGTGAAAGCGTTGTTGGACGCGCCGAGATCGTCGAAGGCCTGGTTGATCGCCTCGGCGGAAAGATCGTCGGTGCCCTTGAACATCATGTGCTCGAGGAAGTGGGAGACCCCCATCACCTCGCCGGCCTCGTCGCGGGCGCCGGTGCGGACGAAGAAGCCCGCGGCCGCGGAGTGGGCGTCGGGATCGATCTCGGCGACGATGGTGAGGCCGTTGGGGAGAGAGTGCTCGCGGAAGTCGATGGGCATGCCCCGAGGATAGTGCGATTGGCGGGCGCGGGGGGAGGACAGTCGCGGCGAGGCCGAGCGGCGTTCGGCCGGGGCGTGATCTCTGCGCGGGGCGGGCAGTCTTTGTCTGGCGAGCAAGGGCTTGCGGGTATCTCGATCCGGGAAGGCACACAGTCTTATTGCGAGCGGACGCGTCGCCGCGAGATTCCCGGCGGGGCGCGGGGTCATGGACGGAGGAGAGGCGATCGGCCGCTCACCCGGCGCGATGGTACGAGCGGAGCAGCCCACCGAGGCGCTCCCGGCGAGCAGTCGCACCGACCTTTCAAAGCCAAGGTCGGTAGCACGCAACGCCGTGAACTTCCGGTGAAGGCTAGAGGAGCCGTCGGTGCCTTCGCCCCTTTCAGGGGCTCCGTTGCGTGGGGTGTCGTATCCCCGGGCTCACTCCGCCCGCTCGGCGCGGGCTCCGATCGCCCGGGGCTAGCGACAGCGCCCCCTCTGGGGGCGTTCGGACGCGGAAAGTTCACGGCGTTGGGCGCCGCCGGTGCATGGGCGCGATCAGGCAGTGAGGGCAGCGGCAATGCGTACGGCGCCGTCCACCGGGCCGAGGCGGGTGAGGGCGGTGTGCATGGCGGCGCGGCGGTGGGGGTCGTGGAGGAGGGTGGGGAGCGCGGCGCCGGTGGTTTCTAAGTTCCGCAGCGGCGGGGTGGCACCGACCTTGTGCCACCGACCTCTGCTTTGAGAGGTCGGTGCTTCCCTCGTTGACCGGCCTCAGGCTCAATTGAAGCCCTCCCATCCGATCCATGCCTCCAGGCGAGGATCGGGGCCTCGATTTCCCGCCAACGCGCGAGGAACGCGCACCGAGGTTGTAGAGGAGGGGGAGACGCCGTTGGCAGGAGAAGGTGATGAAGCGCACACCGCCGGGCTGCTCGCGGCGACGCATCCGCTTGCGGCGGGGCGATGGGATCCGCACGGGGTTCAGCATACCTCGGACGTTCGGCGGAGGAGACGAAGGAGCAGCCACCTTTCAGCGCAAAGGTCGGTGGCAGGGGTGTATGCCGCCCCGCCGCGGAGAGCGTGGCGACGCCGAGCCCTGGTGCGAACGCTGAGGTTTGGGCGGCCCGCGTGCTCCGCTCAGGCGGGCGCTGCGGGACCGCTCTCCATCGGCGCGGCTCATCGCGGCGCGCGACACAACGCTGGTGAGGGTGCACCATCTTTGGTGCGGCGGGGCCGCGGTGAACGACGCCCTTGCATCCAGCGCGAAAAAGTCGCGCTTGACATGTATTCCCCAGTCGGTTACCTTGGCGTCTTGGCCTTCAGGCCAAGGGAGACATCCGATGAACATACGAACGGCCGCTCGCTGCTCCGTTGGCGTCTTCGGGATCACACTCGTCTCCGCGGCCACGGTGCTTGGCCAAGGGGTGGGCAACGGCGGCGGTCCTGGCGGGGGGCTCCCGAAGAAGATCACCTGCCACGCCAACTGCAACACCGACGGCGTCGCGCAGACGATCACGTGCGGCGCCGGCCTGGTCGCCTGCTGCTGCCCGACCGGCCAGCCGCCGGTGTACTCGTGCACGTGCAGCAACGCGCAGGCCGAGTGCCCCGCGTCGAACTGCGACATCACGTACTAACCTCGCCCTCCACCTACCTCCTCCATCCGCATTCCCGCCGGGGAGAAGGAGCACGAGTGCAGGTTCAAGGCCGTCAGCTCTGGTGCATGGGCGTCGTCGCGTGCGGCGCTCTGGTCGTGCTGGTGACGGCGTTGCGCCGGGGCGACGCCGCGATGAACGAGCACGATCGGGAGCTGTTTCTTCAGCGGCGGCAATCCGAGCGCGGCATCGCAGCGCTCGAATTCGTGGAGCTTGGCGGCTTGCGGCTCTCCGAGACGGAGCGGCGGGCGACGCCGGGGAGCGATGCCGCGCCGCTGGACCAGGAGATCCTCGCCGCCGTGCAGGACTTTCTCCAACACAGGTTCGGGGCGGCGTCGTCGCCCGAGCTGTACCTGGAGTGGTGCCGCTCGCGAGGCTACACCATGCGCTCGCTCGACGATCTGCGGGACATCTGGTGGGTGGATCAGGCATACAGCACGTACCTGGGTGGGCCCCCGCCGGAAGGCGCGACGGCCGAGTGGCTGTTCAAGGCGTGCATGACCGGCGCGGATGCCTACCAGGACGGGCGGGCCCGCATCATGGGGGTCTCCGTCGACCCGGAATGGATGGAGACGGTTTCGGGCGAGGTGACGCGGGCCAGTCCTCAGCTGGCGGCGCCGGATACCTGGCCGGTCAAGGTGCTCGCGCTGACGGGCCGCGTGTCTTCGAGTCAGAGCTGGCTGGATCATCCGGCGCTGGTTTCCCATCGGCTTGATGCCGATGGTCGTGCCAAGGTCGGGGCCGCGTGGCTGGTGGCCGAGTTCGCATCGGGCGATCGCCGTCCGATAAGAATCGGCGTGGCGTACGACGCCGCGCGAGCTGAGTGGATTGTCAGCAGCATAACCGTGGGGAGTGTCGCGGGGGAGGAATCCGTACGGTGCGAATTTTAGCCGGAGCTGCGAGAAGGCTCGGCCCCGCGATGATCCTCACGTTGCGGTGGGGCGTCGCCATCGCGCTCATTGTTGCGGGCGTGCTGAAATCAGTCGATCCTCAGGCGGCCTCCCACGCCCTGCTCTATCTCGTGCGGGGCGTGTTGACCGGGCACCAGACGTTGTGGCTCGTGTCCCTTGTCGCCTCTGTGGAGGTTGCGGTGGGGCTGGCGCTCGCGATCTGGCCGAGGTCCCGGCTCCCCGTCGCGGCCCTGCTGGCGCTGCTGGCGGCATTCACCGCCGTGCAAATACGTCTGGCCGGTTTCGCGGATGCCCCTTCCTGCGGATGCTTCGGGTCGTTAACCTCAGGGGGGAGTGGCAGAGAGGAAGCAGTGGCCGGCATCGCGCGCAATATCGGTTTGGGCGCCGTTGCATTCATGACCGCGACGTGGACCAAGCGGCGGGGGACGACGCCGCGGCTCGACGGGGGGGCATCATGAGGCGGGCGTTCTCCATTCTCGAATTGACCGTCGTCGCCGGGATCACCGCTGTGCTGGTCGCCATTTCGGTGCCGGGTCTCGCGCAGGCGAGGCGCGCCGCGGCCGATGCGGTCACGTTCAACACGCTCCGGCACGTGGTGCACGCGACGAGCGCGTACGCCGGCGACAACTGTGATCACTTGCCGTTCCTGGCGACGCCCCGGGAGCCGTGGCAGCCGATCCAATTCGGCGATCATAAGACGTACCGCGACAGCTATTTCCTGCAATCGCGGCTCGTGCTGACGCTGGTCGTGCCGGCGTACTTCAACGACCCCGAAATGCTGGTCTGGAACGACTGCGACTACTGCGCCGACGTGTCGAACGACGGCGTCGTGTACTCCTCGTTCTGGATGACCGACACCGCCTTCGCCGCGCCGCGCTACTGGGAGGGGGAGAGTACTCCGGACGATCTCTCGCTGTACCGGGGCATGCGGGTCGGAGACTCGGTGTTCCCCTCGGCGAAGGGCCTGGTGATCGACGCGGCGCGGAGCGCCAAGGCCGAGGCCGGCGGAGCGAGCGTCTCGCCGTACTTCGTCGCGCGCTGCGACGCGAGCGCCGGCACCAAGCCGTTCGACGTTCAGGAATACGCCGATGTCCCCGTTCGACCCTACGCGGCGACTCCTTGGCCGGTGATGTTCACCTGGGACGGATTCTCGGGGCGCGACTTCTAAGCGCGCCCCGCCATAGATACGTCCCGCGCTTCAGTGACCGCTCGCGGCTATGGGGGACTTCGGGCGAGCCGGTGAGCGAGCGCTCAGGCGATGATCGCCGCGGCGAGGCGGGCGGCGCCGTCCACGGGGCCGAGTCCGCCGACGGCCGCGCGGATTGAGTGGCGGCGGGTGGGGCTGCGCAGCAGGTCGAGGAGGGCGGGGCCGGCGTGGGCGAGGTTGGGTTCGGGCTGGATGTGGTCGCGCTCGATGAGGGCGGCGCCGGCGCGCACGAGCGGCTCGGCGTTGAGGCGCTGGTGCTGGTCGCGGTGGTAGGGGTAGGGGAGGAAGAGCGTGGGCACGCGGTTGGCCCAGACCTCGGCGACGGAACCGGCGCCGGCGCGGCTGACGGCGGCGTCGGCCGCGCCCCAGCAGACGCCTACAGAATCGAAGAACTGCTCGACCACGGCGGGGATGCCCGCCTCGTCGTAGGCGGCGCGCCAGGTGGCGTTGTCGGCGGAGCCGGTCTGGTGGATCACCTGCCAGCCGTCGGCGCGGAGCTCGGCGGCGTGAGCGCGGACGAAGCCGGCGAGGAACTCGTTGACGGAACGCGAGCCCTGGCTGGCGCCCGTGACGAAGAGCACCGGGCGCTCCGGGTCGAGGCCGAGCTCGCGCCGGCATTGTGCGGCGTCGCCGGGGGCGAGGGCGGCGCGGCGGACGACGGGGGGGATGGGGGTCCACCCGGGGCGATCGACCTGCGCGGTGGTGAAGATCGAGTCGGCGATGCGGGCGATCCAGCGGTTGGCCTTGCCCGGCGGGGCGTCCTGGTTGAGGAGGAGGAGCGGCACGCGCTCGATGCGAGCGGCCTGGGCGACCGGGGCGGCGACGAAGCCGCCGGTCGCGAGGATTCGAACGTCGGAGCACTCGGCCTTCATGCGGCGAAGGGCTTCGCGGGCGGCGCGGACGGCGCCGCCCCAGCGCCAGGCGAACCTCGCCAAGGCGCGGGGGGAGAGGGCGAGGGGGGCCGCGGGGATCGGGAGGTAGGTGGTGCGGAGCGCGTCGCGG
>DASRXL010000248.1:0-7662 GCA_035654175.1 Phycisphaerales bacterium | reverse complement strand
CGAGAAGTTCTCCGCGATCACGCAGACGCAGCTCCTCGGGACGATCGGGACCGTGCTCGGCGCGCTCACCGGCGTCCTCGCCGCCATCGCCGCGATCTCGCTGCTCGTCGGCGGGGTCGGCGTCTCCAACATCATGCTCGTCGGCGTCCGGGAGCGGACGCGCGAGATCGGCCTGCGCAAGGCCATCGGGGCGCGCCCCCAGGTCATCCTCGTCCAGTTCCTCGTCGAGTCGGTCACCCTCTGCCTCGCCGGCGGGGCGATCGGGCTCGCGGCGGGGCAGGGGCTGATCGCGGCGATCCGGGCGATCCCCGAGAGCCCGCTCAAGGACGCGAGCGTGCCGGTGTGGGCCGTTCTCCTCGCGGTGGGGTTCTCGGCGGGCACGGGCGTGGTGTTCGGCATGTTCCCCGCGATCAAGGCGGCCAGGCTCGATCCGATCGAGGCGCTGCGCCACGACTGACGCGGGCTCTTCCCTACGGAGTACACGGCGTTGCACGGAGTGAGAGGCATGGGGGCGCGGGCTCGGGGTGCATCGGCGCGGGGCGGGCGGAGTTCTCCGGAGAGGAGGACACGCGCCCCGGCGGGTCCGGGCGCGGGGCGCGCCGCGCGCGCCCTGCCGCGGATCTCCGTCCTCCTCGGCGCGGGGCTGCTGCTCGCCGGCTGCGCGAACCCGCTCTTCCCCGACGGCGCCGACTATGCGCCGGCGCTCGCGCCCGAGCGTCTGCGCCGCATCGAGCGGGCCCCGCTCGACCGGTTCAAGGTCGAGACCCCCGCGCCCGAGGCGGTGCTCGACGCCGCCGTCGCCAAGACGCGCTTCGACGGCGTCGAGCGCATGGAGATGTCGGTCGAGGAGGCCAGGGCCTCGGCCCTCCGGCACAACCTCGACCTGCAGGTGTCGCTCCTCAACCCCGCGATCGCGGCCGAGGGCCTCGCGCAGGAGGAGGGCCGCTTCGAGTCGGTGTTCACGCTCGCCGCCCTCTGGGCCGAGACCGACACGCCGATCTCCTCCGAGCTCGAGAGCGCGCAGCAGCGGTTCCACCAGATCGAGCCCGGCGTGCGCATCCCCCTCCGCACCGGCGGCACGACCGAGATCAGGCTGCCCATCTCGCGCAACGAGACCGACAACCCCTTCAGCACCCTCAACCCCGCGTACACCAGCGACCTCGAGTTCTCGATCAGCCACCCCCTCATGCGCGGCGCCGGCCGGCGGGCGACCACCTACCCCATCCGCATCGCCTCGTACGAGCTGCAGATCTCGCTGGCGCAGACCAAGGGCGAGGTCGTCCGCCAGCTCGCGGCGTCTGACCGGGCGTACTGGCGGCTCTACGCCGCCCGCGCGGTGCTCGACGTCCGCCTCCAGCAGCTCGAGCTCGCCCAGGCCCAGCTCGACCGGGCGCAGCGCCGATTCGAGGCCGGCGATGTGGCGGAGATCGAGGTGCTCAGGGCGCAGGCCGGCGTCGCGCAGCGGCTGGACGAGATCATCAGCGCGCAGACCGCCGTGCTCCAGCAGCAGCGCGAGCTCAAGCTCGTCATCAACGCGCCCGGCCTCGGCGTGGACAGCTCGACCCAGGTCGTGACCAGCTCCCCCCCGGACCCCGTGCGCTACGAGTTCGACCGCGATGAGCTCCTCGCCGCCGCCGTCGAGAACCGCATGGAGATGCTCGAGCTGGAGCTGCGCCTCGCGGCCGACCTCGCCACCGCCGATTGGACGCGCAACCAAGCCCTGCCGCTGCTCGCGCTCGACTACACCTACCGAGTCAACGGCCTGGGCGGGAGCTTCAGCCGGTCGATGACGACGCTGCAGGACAACAACTTCGAGGATTGGTCGGTCGGGCTCCGCGGCGAGATCCCGCTGGGCAACGAGGAGCGCGAGGCGGCCGTCCGCCGGGCGCTCGTGCAGCGCCTCCAGCGGCTCGGCACGCGCGATGCGCGCGAGCAGGCGATCGAGCGCGAGGTGCTCGACGCGATCGACGCGATCGAGTCGGCCTGGCAGAGGGTGATCGCGACCAGGCAGAGCGTGATCCTCAACACCCGCGCGTTCCGCGCTGAGGAGCGGCAGTTCGGCGTCGGAGAATCGACCTCCACCGACGTTCTTATCGCCGCCGCGAACCTCGGCGAGGCGCAGCTCTCGGAGATCAGCGCCGTCGTGGACTACCAGGTGGCGCAGGTCGACCTGGCGTTCGCGACCGGGACGCTCCTCGGGGCCGACCGCGTGGAGATCATGCCGCCGGACCCGCAGGGCACCCTCGGGCGCACCACCGGCGACACCGGGGCCCCCGCACCCGCCGGGGGCGGCTGAGCCGCCTAGCAGCCGGCCGTGAAGCTGTTGAGAAACGCCAGCACGTCCATGGTGTTGACCAACCCGTCGTGATCGTAATCCGCGCGGCCGTCGCCCTTCACCCAGGCGTTGAGGAACGCCAGCACGTCCTGTGTGTTCACAAGCGAGTCGCGGTTGAAGTCCGCCCTGCAGCGCAGCGAGAGGCCGCCGAACGCGTCCGCCAGCTCCTGGTCGTCCAGGGCGTAGGGCAGGGCCTCCACCGACTTCCACAGCATCGGATCGGGGCCAAGCCGGACCGAGCCCGGCGCGAGAGAGCCGGGCAGCGTGAGCCGCTCCGGAACCGCGCCCCCGATCGAGTAGTCCAGCGTCAACTCGCCCTCGCGGCAACGCAGCATGCACAGCGTCGGGCTGCCGCGCAGCCAGAAGACGTTCTCCGCGCTCGAGGCGACCGCCTCGCTCTGCCCGTCCCACAGCGACAGGATGATCCCCTGGCCCGCGGGATCCGCGGCGACCGAGAGCTCATCGCCGGCGCCGCTGTCGACCAGGGAGAAGAGCTCCGGAGTCGCGACGCTGCTCGTGAAGAGATTCGTCGAGCACTCGCCGCCCGTCCGGTTGTCCCACTGGTCGTACGGAGTCATGCCCGCGAGGAAGATGGTCCACTCGCCCGAGAGTGAGAGGTTACGGACCCAAGCTTCCTCGGCCGCTCCCGCCGCGCCCGGCGGCAGCCCGATGCCCTGCACGGTCGGCGCGTCCTGGTAGAACCCTTCCCAGGCGATGAGGAACCGGTTCCGCACGCGCATGACGCGGCGGGGCTCGTTGAGCAGCGCGACCCCCGGCATCCAGGTCTCCCCCGGCGCGAACCCGGTCGCCGGCGCCCAGAATGTCAGCGGGCACCACTGCCCCGCCTCGAAGTCCGCCCGCTCGCTCACCACGCGCAGGCGGTCGCCCCCGACGTCCTCCACGCCCACGGTCAGCTGCGCCATCGTCGCGGGGTCGTCCGCATCCTCGGGGGCCAGCGCGTAGAGCCAGGCCCGCACCAGCACCGATTCCAGCGGCGCCGGCGCGTCGGGCGAATCGGACACCGGCCGCCAGAGCCCAAGCCGCCCGTTCACCGCGTCGTTGTCGACCAGGAACATGTTGGTCGGGGCGCACGGCGGCGGCGGCACGCCCGCCGGCAGGTCCGCCACGCCCGCCAGCGCCGAGATCGCCGCGCCGGCGTCGAGCTGCTCGACCGGCAGTGGGACCTCATTCCGCAGAAGGTTCTCGCCGGACCGCGACACGGCCAAGGGGCGCACCAGCTCCCACGCCGGCATGGCGAGGCGACGGAAGCCGACCGGCTCGGTCGGGAGCGACCCCAGGTACGCGTTCCCGCCGACGAACACCGCCGAACGATTCGACTTGGTCATCGGCACGAAGCACTGGCCCCAGTGCGCGCCGTCGGGCGAGAAGAGAATGCGCGTCTCCCGATCCTCCGCCTCCCATCCGCTCCGTGCCGCGGCATCGATCCTGGAGAGGTACGGCCCGCCCGGCACGCCCTCGAGGGTGAAGGCGATCACGCCGTCCCCGGGGCAGCTCGTGACGGTGGGCATGCCCAGCGTCGTCCACGTCGGGAGAGCGCGGTCCGGGTCGTATTCGAGCCGGAACACCGTCGCGTCGTTCTCGTCACCGCCGCAGATGATCGCCGAGCACTCCGGGTCCGCTGCGCGCATGGTGATGACCTGGTTGTGGCGCAGGCCAGGGTCGCTCCCGGTCCCCCCCCAGACCGTCGCCGCGGGGGTCCAGTCCTCCGAGCACGCGTGGACGACGGAGCGGGCGTCCAGCCCCGTGCCGGGGATCACGTCCGCGCTCGCCCAGGCGCCCCCGCCGGCGAGGGTGCGCGCGACCAGCCGGTTGTCGTCGATCGAGTCGCCGATCGAGACCACCAGCGACTGCCTCCCGTCCGGGTGCCGGATGTACCCGGCGCAGTGGAAATGCTCCTCAACGACCGGCGCGTCGTCGCGCAGCACGCGGATCGTCTCCGCCTGCCACTGGCCGCCCGAGTGCACGAACCGCGTCGCGTAGCACACGCCGCCGGTCTTGCTCGTCATCCGGTAATCCGTCCACGCGGCCACGAGCTCTGAGGGCGAGGCCGGGAAGCACGACAGCGCCCACAGGCTGCTGCGGCTCCAATCGGCGAGATTGGTCGGCTCACCCAGCGCCGCGATGATCCAGGGATCGGGCCGGGAGAGTCGGTCGATCGTCGTGTAGGCCAGGGCCACCCGGGTGCTGACGTAGCTGCTCCCGCTGAGCTCGAGCACCTCGCACCCGACGACGACGAGTCCGTTATGGACGCCGGCCGCCGTCGTCGGAGAGAACACCATGCCGGGCTGGTCCGCCGAGCCGCCGTTCGCGCCCGTCTGCCCCACGAGGAGGTTCGACTTGTTCTGCTTGGACGCATCCTTGAGGAGCAGGCGGTAGGCGCCCGACCAATCGCCGTTGCGGTAGGCCCGCTCCACCGAGCCTTCCCCGGTGTGGATTGTCAATTGCATCTGCGACGCGTTGTGCACCACCCACGCCGGCGTCTGCCCGTCCCCCGCTCGACCCGCGCCGATCGCGTTGATGTTGCGCCCGACCACCAGCGTCTCGACGCTCATCGGCCCGCAGAAGAGCGTCGGCGGCGCCCACCGGGGTTCGTCCGGCCCCAGGAGCGCCCCGTCGTACGCGTACGTGCCGACCGGGCGGGCGAACTCGAACTGCGCGTTCCCACTGACCCTGACCCGCCCGTCGAACTCCACGGCCCGCCGCTCCTGCTGCGCGCGCGCGTGAGAGCCCAGGAGCATCGGGCTGATCAAGAAGAGCAACCTAAACAGGCGCATCAAGGAGCCTCGTCGCATGCCGCACACCCTCCCTTTGGGGGCCTACTTGACCGAGTGCGCGGGCACGGGTCAAGCATGATCTGACCAATGAATCCACTATTTTTCGGACGTCCGGGACCGGTGCTTCACACCCGGCGGGCATTGCGAGAAACCGCTTGACCCCGCCGGCCGTCCTGCTATCCTCGTCCCGAGCATCAAGAGTCCCGGGCCTGCCTAATGCCCGGGCGGCAACCGAGCGGCTTTCCAAGGTTTACACCAGGATATCCGCCGCGGTGCCGAGGCCAGCCCCGGCGTGGGGAGCGATGCGGTCGAGAGGGCGGTCCACCGGGACCGGCGCCGACTCGGCAAATCTGGCGACGACGTTCGTCGCCGACCCACGCACAACTGGCCTGCGATTGATGCCGTGAGGAGTTTCACGGCATGTGTAGCGACTACACCATCGCAGGCGCGAGCACCACGGCGATCCACGGGGGGCTCTCCCCCGACCCCCAGACGGGGGCACTCGTCCAGCCGCTCGTGCAGTCCACCACCTTCGTCAACGAGGCGGTCGGCGTCAGCAAGGGGTACGCGTACTCTCGCGTGTCCAACCCCACCGTCTCCGCCCTGGAGGCCCAGCTCGGCGCGCTCGAGGACGCCCTCCCGGCCGTGTGCTTCGTCACCGGCCTGGCGGCCGAGACCGCCCTGTTCCTTGCGCTCCTCAGGGGCGGCGACCACGTCGTGCTCGGCGACGCGATCTACGGCGGCACCGTCCGGCTCGTCGAGCAGGTGCTCAGCGGCCTGGGCATCCAGGCCACCTTCGTCGATTCCTCGGCCGTCGAGAACGTCCGCGCGGCGATCAGGCCCAACACCAAGCTCATCTTCATCGAGAGCCCGGCCAACCCGACCATGAAGCTCACCGACATCGGAGCGGTCGCGAAGCTCGGCAGGGCCGCGGGCATCCCCGTCGCCGTGGACAACACGTTCCTCACCCCCGTGATCCAGCGCCCGCTCGACCTGGGCGCGGACGTGTGCGTCTACTCCACGACCAAGCACATCGAGGGGCACTCGCTCGCGGTGGGGGGCTCGGTCGTCAGCCGCGACCCCGCCCTCCTCGACCGCGTCCGCTTCATCCGCAAGTGCACCGGCGGCATCCAGGCCGCGTTCCAGGCGTGGCTCACCGTCCGCGGCGTGAAGACCCTGCCGCTCCGCCTCAAGCAGCACTCGGCGAACGCGCTCGAGGTCGCCCGCGCGCTCCGCGCCGATCCCCACGTCGCCCGCGTCAACTACCCCGGCCTCGAGGACTTCCCGCAGCGCGAGCTCGCCGGGCGCCAGCACCTCGGCGGCCTGCACGGCGGCCTCCTCTCCTTCGAGGTCGTCGGCGGCGCCGAGGCCGCCGTGAAGGTGCTCAACTCCGTCAAGCTCTGCTCGCTCGTCGAGCACCTCGGCAGCGTCGAGACGCTGATCACCCACCCGGTCACGATGACGCACGCCGACGTGCCGCCGGCGCACCGGCTCAAGGTCGGCATCACCGACGGCCTCATCCGCCTGAGCGTCGGCATCGAGGACGCGCCCGACATCATCGCCGACCTCAGGCAGGCGATCGCCGCCGCGCACCAGGGCGCCGAGACGCCGGGCCCGGCGCGCGAGCACGGCAAGGCCGGCGCCCGCGACGCGCAGCACCGCGCCAAGCCCGCCAAGGAAGGGGTGCCGGCGTGAGCGAGCGCATCATCGTCCTGAAGTTCGGCGGCTCGGTCCTGCTCGACGAGCTGCACGTCCGCGCCGCCGCGGAGGAGGTCTCCCGCTTCGTGCGCGAGGGCTACCGCGTCGTCGCCGTCGTCTCGGCGCTCGAGGGGACGACCGACCGGCTGCTGGCCCAGGCCAGGCAGTACGGCCCCCGCCCGCACGAGGCCGCCACCGCCACCCTGCTCGCGACCGGCGAGCTGACGAGCACGGCCCTGCTCGGCCTCGCGCTGGACACGTTCGGCGTGAGCGTCGAGACGCTCGACGCCGCCGGAGTCGGACTCCGCACCACCGGCGAGGTGCTCGACTCTTCGCCGGTCGCCCTCGACACCGTCGCCGTGCGCAGCGCCCTCGCGCGGGTGCGGGCGATCGTCGTTCCCGGCTTCGTCGGGCGCGACGAGCGCAACCGCACCACGCTCCTGGGGCGCGGCGGATCTGACCTGACCGCCCTCTTCATCGCCCGGCACCTCGGCGCCGAGTGCCGCCTCGTCAAGGACGTGGACGGCCTCTACGAATGGGACCCGGCCCGTCCAGGCCCGGCGCCCCGCCGCTACGCGACGCTCTCGTGGGAGGGCGCCCTCGCGCTCGACGGCACCATCGTGCAGCACAAGGCCGTGCGCTGGGCGCGGGACCACGGGCTCTCGTTCGATGTCGGCGCTCTGGGGGCCGCCCGGGCCACGCGAGTGGGGGCGTTCGCCGTCGCGCTCGACCCGGCCTCCGAGGAGGAGGAGGCGGTCCATGCCGCATGAGGCCGGGATCGCAATCGTCGGCGCGACCGGGGCCGTTGGACGAGAGGTGCTCGTGCTCCTCGAG
>DASRXL010000247.1:0-8515 GCA_035654175.1 Phycisphaerales bacterium | reverse complement strand
GGGACTTGTGGTCCCACGGAAAGTAGTCTCCCATCACGATGTTCTCGCGCCCGGCGAGGTCGGCGCGTGCGCCGACCGGCTCGGTCTCCCCCAGAGCCTCGTACTCGGGAGCCTGGAACAGCTCGGTGGTGACGGCGACCTCCTCCGGCTCCGAGCCCGGCGTGGCCTCGAGGATCGTCGCGACGTCCTCGAACTGGTTGCCCCCGACGCGGGTCTCGGTGCACTCCCGCAGCTGGATCGCTATCAGGTCCCCCTCGAAGCGGTTCCGGAGGATCTCGTTGTCGGTCGAGCCGCGGTGATTGGCCTGGGACCAGGGGCTCTTGAGCAGGCCCTCGTCGTTGTCCCACCAGAGATGCACGGCGCACTTGTTCTTGCGGAAGATGTTGTCCTTGACCACGTTCCCGGCGCCGTGCTCGATGTTCACGCCGCCGCGCTCCATGCCGTAGGCCATCTCGCCGTTGCTCTCGAAGAGGTTGCCGGCGATCAGGGTGTCCTGGGAGTAGCCGCCCCACACGCCGCAGATCGCGTTCCCGACCAGGTGGTTGCCGATGAAGCGGTTGCCGAAGCTGAACGTGAGCTCGATGCCGTGGGCCGGGGCGTAGGAGAAGTCGTTGTTGATGATGAGGTTGTCGTTGCAGCCGGCGCGCTCCACCGAGAAGCCCTCGGGCCCGGGCTTCTCGCCGAGCGCCTCCCTGCCGGCGAATCCGAAGAAGCCGTCGCCGCCGTGCGTCGCGGAGTTCTCGGCGATGAGGTTCTCCGAGCACTGCTCGAAGAAGAGAATGCCGGCGGAATCCTGGCCGCGGTTGTAGACGCCGTGCGAGTAGCCCCGCACGCAGAAATCGAGGGCGTTGCGGCTGACGACGTTGCGGCTGGAGCGCCACATGGCCAGGCCCCAGCCGGAGAGGAAGGAGCAGTCGTTGTCGTAGATCTTCGAGTCGTTCACCCGGTCGATGATGATGCCGTTCTGGCGCCGGCGGGCGAAGCAGTTCTTGACCGTCACGCCGCCCGAGCGCTCGACGTAGATGCCGGCCCCGTAGTTGCTCATCCACTGGTGCTCGTCGTTCTCGTGGGGCCACAGCCAGTCGGAGCCGTCCTCGGCCTGCGGCGTGGACTTGAGGCGCATGGCGTAGCCGTCGCACACGTCCGCCCGCTCGATCACGAGCCCGTCGGCGTCGCTCGCCCAGATGCCGACCTTGAAATAGTGCGCGTGCGCGCCCTTGAGCGTGACGTTCTTGCGCCCGTCGATCCGGACGCCGACGCCCGTGAGCTGCTCGTACGGGGTGTCCTTGGGCGCCCCGAGCAGCTCGGCCCCGCCCTCGACGAACTCGACCGTGATGTCGTCCGCCGCGATGTGGATGACGCCGTCGCCGTCGGCATCCGCGATGACCGCGCCGTCGGGGACCTGCACCCGGCAGGACTGATCGATGCGAGTGTTGTCGGCGCTGACCGTCACGAGCGGGAGCTCGGGCTGCGCGCACGCGCCGCCGGCAGCGAGCGCGAGAAGGGCGGGGAGCGGGGTGAATCGGATCATGCGCCCATGGTAGCGGAAGGGCTGCGCTGCGAGGTTCGCCTGGCACGACGAGAGCGACGCGCTCAGGCGAACCGGCCTCCGGCGGCGCTGCGTTCCGGGAATCAACCGCGAGGTCCCCGCGCTGCACGGCGCCGACAGGCGGTCCCGGTCAGCCGTTGCCCTGCGGCTCGGGGGTAGCCCTTGGCTGGTCGACGTGCGCCCCGTGGACGACGCGGCGTTCATCCGGATTCGGCAGGGCCTGCGCGGCGGGCGCCTCGGCAATCTCCCGGGGGCGCGGCGCCGGCTTGCTCGACTCGGTCTCCACCTCGTCGCCGATGTCCTTCAGGCCCCGCTTGAACTCCACGATCCCCTTGCCGAGACTCCGGCCGACCTCCGGGAGCCGTTTGCCGAAGAGCAGCAGCCCGATGCCGAGAATGATCAGCCACTCCCACTGGCCGGGGAGAGAGAGGGCGAGGGTCGTCGTTTCCATGGGTTCTCCGAGAGCCGCGCCCGCCGCCGCGGGAGGCGGACTCCCCTATCCAAGGGCCTGGTCGGGCGTGAGTCAAACCTCACGGCGCCGAACCGGGCGTGTGGGGCCCGAGGGCCGCCTCGGCGACGTTCACGAGGAGCATGGCCACCGTCATCGGCCCGACGCCGCCCGGGACGGGGCTGAGCCAGCCCGCCACCTCGCGCACGTCGTCGAACGCCACGTCCCCCACTGTCACGTTCTTGCCGTCCGGCCCGGCCACCCGATTGACGCCGACGTCGATGACGATCGCGCCGGGCTTGACCATGGGCGCCGTGACCAGGCGCGGCACGCCCGCGGCGGCGACGAGGACGTCGGCCCCGCGGCAGAGGTCCTCCAAGCCCGTGGTCCACTTGTTGCAGCTCACCACCGTGGCCTCGTGGCGCATGAGGAGAACGGCGATCGGCTTGCCCACGACATTGCCCGCGCCGACCACGACCGCCCGCTTGCCCCGGAGATCGACGCCGGTGGATTCGATCATCTTGATCGTCGCCAGGGCGGTGCAGGGCGCCAGGCTGGAGTGGCCGTAGACGATGTTGCCGATGTTCGCCGGGTTGACGCCCTCCACGTCCTTCTCCGGGGCGATGAGCCGCTGCACCCGGTAGGGGTCGATCCCCTCGGGGAGAGGGAGGTGCAGCATGACCGCGGAGACGTCGTCGTCGTGATTGAGCAGGAGGATGCGCCCCGCGACCTCGTCGAAGCCGGAGCCGGACGAGAGCACGTGGAGGCGGTACGTGAGGCCGAGGGCCTCGCAGGTCTTGCGCTGATTCTCCGCGTACACGCGCGAGGCGTTGTCGCCGGACTCGACGAGCACAGCGTCCAGGCGGGGCACGCGCCCGAGCCGGCGGGCCTCGGCGATGCGCTCGGCGATCCGCTCGCGGTGCTCGCCGGCGAGGGCCTTGCCGTCGATGATCGTTGCGCCCATGCGTGCAGCATAGCCGCGAGCGGGCCGGACGGGGCCTCGTGTACCATGGCGCCCGTGAGCAAGCCGACCGAGAAGAAGCCCCGAGATCCCGCGTCCAGAGCGGCCGAGCTGCGCGAGCTGCTCGAACGCGCGAACCGCGCGTACTACGCCGACGCCAGCCCGATCATGCCCGATGCGGAGTTCGACCGGCTCCTCGCCGAACTGGCGCAGATCGAGGCGGAGCACCCCGAGCTGGGCGACCCGGACAGCCCCACGCGCCGCGTCGGCGGCGGGCTCATCAACGGCTTCGTCGCCAAGCCGCACGCGACGCCGATGCTTTCGATCGACAACACGTACTCGGAGGCCGACCTGCGGGCCTGGCACGCGCGCGTGGTCAGGGCGGCCGCCGAGGGCCCGGACGGCGCCCGGCGAAAGGGCGCCGCGCCCCCGCTCTTCGCGCCCGAGGGCGGCGCGGCGCTGCCCGTGCTCTTCGCGGACGCCAAGATCGACGGCGTCGCGGTCAGCATCCGCTACGAGCGGGGCAGGCTCGTGCAGGCGCTGACCCGCGGCGACGGCGTGACCGGCGACGATATCACCGAGAACGCCAGGACGGTGCGCTCGATCCCCGTCAAGCTCGGGGACGGGGGCGTCAAGGCGCCCGAGGTGCTCGAGATCCGCGGCGAGATCTACATGCCGCTGGCGGAGTTCGAGCGGATCAACGCCGAGCGCGACGAGGCCGAGCTCGAGGCCTTCATGAACCCGCGGAACGCCACCGCGGGCACGCTCAAGCAGCTCGATCCGAAGGTGGTCGCGCAGCGGAGGCTCTCGTTCGTCGCGCACGGCCGCGGCGAGGTGTCGGAGGGCTTCGCCGACTCGCACTCCGCGCTGCTGGAGCGGCTCAGGGCGATGGGCGTGCCCGTGAGCCCGGCCCTGGCGCTGAGCGCGGACATCGACGTGGTGGTGAGGGCCATCGAGACGTTCGCCGCCGCGCGCCACTCGAAGCCGTACGCGACCGACGGCGTTGTCGTCCGCGTGGATTCCTGGGACCTGCAGCGGACGCTCGGGTTCACCAGCAAGAGTCCGCGATGGGCGATCGCGTACAAGTACCCGGCCGAGCGCAAGACGACCGTGCTCCTGCGCGTCGAGGAGCAGGTCGGGAAGACCGGGAAGATCACGCCCCGCGCCGTGATGGAGCCGGTGATCCTCGCCGGCACCAAGGTGCGGCACGCGTCGCTGCACAACTACGGACAGGTGCGCAAGAAGGACATCCGGCCGGGCGACACGATCGAGGTGGAGAAGGCCGGCGAGATCATCCCGTACGTCGTCGGCGTGATCGCGGAGAAGCGGCCGAAAGGGGCCAGGCGGGTCGAGCCGCCCGCCCAGTGCCCGATGTGCAAGGGGCCGGTCGAGATCGAGCCGCCCGAGGCGGACCCTCAGCAGGGCGGCGACCCCGAGCTCGAGACCGGGCGGAGGTGCGTGAACCCCGAGTGCCCGGCGCAGATCCGCGAGAGGCTGATCTGGTTCGCCGGGCGAAAGCAGATGGATATCGACGGGCTGGGCGAGAAGACGATCGACCAGATCCGCGAGAGCGGCGCGATCCCGCTGGGCTCGTTCGCCGATGTCTTCCGGCTGCGCGACCGGCGCGCGGCGCTGCTCGGGCTCGAGCGGATGGGCGAGAAATCGGTCGACAACCTGCTGGAGGGCGTGGAGCGGGCCAAGGGACGATCGCTGGCCCGGGTGCTCGGGTCCCTCGGCATCCGGCACGTGGGCTCGTCGAACGCGAAGCTGCTCGCCAAGCGTTTCCGGACCCTCCACGACCTGCTCGCGGCCAGCGAGGAGGATCTCAACGCAATCGAGGGGTTCGGGCCGATCCGGGCGCACACCGTGCACGAATACCTGCACAGCAAGACGGGCCGTCACACGTTCCAGGAGCTGCTCGCGTCGGGCCTGAAGCTGGAGAACCCTGACTACCGCGAGCGCACGGTGCGGACCGACAGCCTGTTCGCGGGGAAGAAGATCGTGCTGACGGGGTCGCTGCAGTCCTTCGAGCGGCAGGACCTGGCAGAGGTGCTCGAGTCCCTGGGCGCGAAGGTGACGGGCTCGGTCTCGAAGAATACGGACCTGGTGATCGCCGGCGAGTCGGCCGGCTCAAAGCTCACCAAGGCGGAGGAGCTGGGGATCGAGGTGTGGGACGAGGAGCGCCTGCTGGCCGAGCTGCCGCCGGAGCACCGGCGGGCCCCCGGCGCTCGCTAGGCCTCGGAGCGCCGCCGCCGGAGCGGGGGATCGCATGCACAACGTTGAGTACAAGGCCGAGCTGCGGGACCTTCCGATGGCGCGCGCGGCGTGCCGATCGGCCGGCGCGGCGTTCATCGCGGAGCTCGAGCAGACGGACACGTACTTCCGCGTGCCCTCCGGCAGGCTCAAGCGCCGGGAATGCGCGGGCGAGCCGACCGAGTGGATCTTCTACGACCGCAGGGACGAGGCGCGCCCTCGCCTCAGCTGCTTCACGATCTACTCGGACGCCCAGGCCCGCGAGCGATTCGGCGTCGCGCCGCTCCCCGAGCTGGTGGTCGTGCGCAAGCGCCGCGAGCTGCACCTGCTCAACAACGTGCGCATCCACCTCGACCACGTGGAGCGGCTGGGCCGATTCATCGAGTTCGAGGCGTTCGTCTCGCCGGGCTTCCCGGTGGCGGCGTGCCACGCGGCGGTGGACCGGCTGCGGACGCTCCTCGCCCCGGCGTTGGGCGAGCCGCTGAGCGGCAGCTACGCCGACCTGCTGCTCCAGGAGCTACGCACCGCGCCCGGGCGCGCCAACTGACTATGCCAAACGCGGCCGCCACCCGCCGGCGACCCGGCCGCATGCCAGGGGCCCAAGTTTCACGCACGCGCCCGGCGATTCTCTCGGGCCCGGCGCGTCGCTCGCCCCCGCCTCCGCCTTTGCGGGCGGCGGGCCGAACCGGCCGATAGAGCCCCTCATGTGCGGCATACTCGGCGTGGCGACCACCCGGCGCGAGCGGCTGTCGATCTCCGATCGGGACGTCTGCCGGCTGCGCGACCTCATGGCGCACCGGGGTCCGGACGGCGCCGGGATGTGGCGCTCCGGCAACGTGGCGCTGGCCCACCGGCGCCTGGCCGTGGTCGGCCTCGGCGATCCGGGCCGGCAGCCGATGGCCACCCCGGACGGCCGGTACGTCCTCGTCTACAACGGTGAGCTCTACAACGAGCCCGACCTGCGCTCGCGCCTCACGCGCGAGGGACGGCCGCCGACGACCCCGTGCGATACCGAGACGCTGCTCCTCTGGCTCGCGACCAGGGGCGTGGACGGGCTGCGCGATCTCCGCGGCATGTACGCCCTTGCCCTGCTCGACACCATCGAGCACCGGCTGACGCTCGCCCGCGACCCGCTCGGGATCAAGCCGCTCTACTGGTGGAAGGGGCGCGACGAAGGCGCCGACCTGCTGCTCTTCGCGAGCGAGCCCGGACCGATCCTGGCCCACCCCGCCGTCGCTCCCCGGCCGGACATGGCCGGGGTGAGCGCGTACCTCACCACGATCCGCACCACCCTCGGCGATCGGACGCTCTTCGAGGGCGTGCGCGCCCTGCCGCCGGGGCGGGTCATGACCTTCGGGCTCGCCGGCGCGGAGCTGCGCTCGCAGACGTTCGACCTGGCCGTGGGAACGGCCGACGTTCACCCGGAGCACGCCGCGAGAGTGGAGGAGGCCCGCGCGCAGGTGTACGCCTCCGTCGCCGCGCACCTCCGCGCCGACGTGCCCACGTGCTGCCTGCTCAGCGGCGGGCTGGACAGCGCGGTCGTGGTGTCCGTCGCCGCCGGGCTGCGCCCCGGCCTGCGCACGTACTGCGCCGGCGCGTCGGGCGACATCCCCGGCGGGGCGCCGTCGGAGGACCTGCGCTTCGCGCGCGGCGCGGCCGCCGCGTTCGGCACTCGCCACGCCGAGGCGCACGTGGACGAGCCGCTCTTCCTGGCCCGCTGGCGCGAAATGGTCGCGCGCCTCGGCACGCCGCTCTCGACGCCGAACGAGGTCGCGATCGGCGAGCTCGCCCGTCGGTTGCGCGCCGAGGGCAACGTCGTCGCGCTCTCCGGCGAGGGCGCCGACGAGCTCTTCGGCGGGTACGACCAGCCCCTGCGCCTCGCGGCCGCTCACGTCGCGCTCGGCGACGCGGACCCCGCGGCGTTCCAGCTGGCCATCGGCTCCTGGTGCCCGGTCGAGAGCAAGCCCGGGCTGCTCACCGACGCCGCGTGGGCCGCGGCCGGGGGCGACGGGTGGCTTCGCTCGTGGTACACCGACGAATTCGCCCGCACCGCGCGATCCTCCGGCGCCGCCGCCCCCGACGCGCGGCTCGCCGATCACCTGCGCTTCCAGCGTCGTGTGAACCTCGCCGGCCTTCTCCAGCGGCTCGATTCGGCGCTCATGCTCGAATCCGTCGAGGGAAGGACGCCCTTCGCCGACGTGGCCGTCGCCGCCTTCGCGGAGTCGCTGCCCATGAGCGACAGGTTCGTGCCTCCCGACCGCACGAAGCTGATCCTCCGCGAGGCGTTCGCGGGAGCGCTGCCGCCCGAGATCGTGAGCCGCCCCAAAGCGAGCTTCCCGCTCCCCTTCGAGCGCTGGGTGCGGGGCGCCGGCGAATGGATCGGCGGCTCGGCGTGGCTGCGCGAGCTCGTCCGCCCGGAGGCGATCGAACTCCTCGCCCTCCGCCCGGAGAGCTGCTGGCGCCTCGCGTGGCCGCTGGCCAACCTCGCGCTCTGGGCGGATCGCTGGTGGCCCGACGCGCAAGCGCGCGGTCAGTCGCTGCTCGAAGAGATCGCCTGCGGCGGTCCCTCGCCCACCGTGAGCACCCAATAGCCCACGTCGATCCAGCGCCCGTGCTTGTATCCCACCCGCGGAAACGTGCCCACGTGCGACATGCCCGCGCCCTCGTGCAGCCGGACGCTCGCGGCGTTGGGCAGGGCTATGCCCGCGATGATGGAGCGATAGCCGAGCGACACCAGGCGCGGGAGCAACTCGGCATAGAGGGCTTTTCCGACACCCCGGCCCTGGGAATCGGCCCGGATGTACAGGCCGATCTCCGTCGCCCAGTCGTACGCCTCCCGGTCTTTCCAGCGCGATGCCCGGGCGTAGCCGGCGACGCGCTCTTCCCCGTCGACGGCGACGAGAAACGGCAGGCGCGCGCCGGCCTCCAGCCACCCGCGGAGCTCCTCGGGCCCATGCTCCCTGATCCCGAAGTGGGCGACGCCCTCGCGGATCTCCCTGTTCACGATCCCGAGCACCTGCCCCAAATCGGATTCGGCCGCGGGTCGGACGCGCATGGCCCCGACTGTACCACCGCCGGGTTGACCGCGGGAGCCGGGGCGGTCATCCTGTGGCCATGCCACGCCTGCCTGCCCGTGCGTTCCTCCTCGCGGCCACGCTGGTCGTCCCCATCGTCGGCGGCTGCGCGAGCACACGCACGGCGCCCAACCGGCCGCCACCCTGCCCGAAGCGCCGCGCGAGGCGGTCGCCATCTACGACCGAGACGGCGCCCGCACCGATTGGCGAACGATGCTCGAAGCCGTGCG
>DASRXL010000246.1:0-2805 GCA_035654175.1 Phycisphaerales bacterium | reverse complement strand
TCGCCGTGGACCTGGGGGTCCAGGCAATCGAGCGCCCGCACCTCGTGCCCCTTTCGCACGAGCTCGTCGGCGACGTGTGATCCGATGAAGCCAGCTCCCCCCGTAATCAAAACGCGCATGCATGTGTCCTCGTAGTCGCCGCCGACGACTTGCCACACGATGCCGGGAAGAGGTGAACGCCTTGTGAACGCGCTGTGAAAGGTGACTCAGCCGCGGCGCGAGTCTGTGGGCGAAAGAGCCAGCGGTCATCCTGGAACCGCGCGCGGGAATGGCGCGGAATGCCCGCGGTCCCCTCGGAGAACGGCGCGCGCACCGATCACGTCGGCGCCCTGATCCGCATCAATCCTCATGCCCCCCTTGGGGCGAGGGGCGCGCCGCCGCCGCCGCCCGCGTCGGGAGCTCTCACCGCCCGGATGCCGAGGAACATCGGAATCTCCCTGCGAGCCCGGTCTTCCTCCGCGGCTCGCGGGCCGGGCTGGCTGCGGCGCGGGCTCGGCCATTCCTCAAGCCGGTCGACCCACAGCCCGTGCGCCGCCAGGTGCTGCACGTAGGTCTGCAGCGGCCGATGGTACGTCTGCGTCACGATCGGCTTCGCGCCGCGGACCGCCTTTCCGGGGTTCATCACGATCTCGCGCTGGCCGGGCGAGAGGTAAGCGTCCACGCGACGGTATTGCCGCGCCGCGCCCTCGGATTGGTCCCAACCCCAAGAGGTCCTCCCCGGGCTGCGGAAGACCGGGTGCAGCAGCACCGCGACGAACCTGCCGCCCTCGCGCAGCAGCGAGGAAACCCCTGAGAGCGCCGAAGACAGAGGATCCATGTTCATCAACGCCATCACGCAGGCGACCGCGTCGAAGCCTCCCGGCGGCCAGGTTTCCGCGGGCAGCTCGCCGAGCCGGGTCGCGTCGCCGACGACGAACCGCGGCCCCCGGGGAGAACGCTGTCTTGCGACCTCGACGAGCTTCGGGGAAGCATCGACTCCCCACACCTGCACGCCCTGCGCATCGAGCTCGCGGCACAGCACCCCCTGCCCGCACGCGAGGTCCAGCATGCGCTGCCCCCGCGCCGGCTCGAGCAGGCGCAGCGCCCCCGGGAGCACCACGTCGTGGTGGAGGTCGCTCCGCCGGTCCTCCACGAGCTCGTCGTACCACATCGCCACCGCGTCCCACGAGCTCCGAGCCGCGGGGCGCTGCTGGCGCCTTGGGGCCTCCGGAGCAGGAGCCTGGGCAGCCGGCGGGGGCGTGCATCCGGCAAGCCGCCAGAATGCGGCGGGAGCGGCGCTCTGGAGCCGCAGCGGCTGTCCGCTGCTCGGATGCGAGAAGCCGAGCTCAGCGCCGTGGAGCGCGACGCGCCGGAGCGGATCGCTTCGAGCGCAGTACTTGCGGTCGCCCGCCACCGGGTGGCCGATGGACGCCATGTGGGCCCGGATCTGGTGCTTGCGCCCGGTCTCGAGCCGGATGCGGAGCAGCGAGTGCTCCTGGCCCGCGCCCAGCACCTCGTAATGCGTCACGGCATGCCGGGGCTCATCGTCGGAGAGCGGCCTCTCCCGGGCGGGCGCCGCCCCGCGCGCGCCCGGCGCCAGCACTCTCACCCGCCCGTCGGGGGTCTCGACGAGCATCGTCTGAATCGTGCCCACGGTCGGCCCGCGGCCTGCGCGCGATCCGGGCTCCGGCTCGAACACACCCTCCACCAGCGCGAGATACTCCCGCTGGACACGCCTCGACCGGAGATCCTCCTTCAGCCATTCGAACGCGCGGTGAGACTTCGCGAAGACGACCAGCCCGGACACCTCGCTGTCCAGCCGATGGATCACCCACGCCCCGGCCCGGCCGACCGCGCGACGCTTGACGTGCTCCTTCACGAGCTCGAACAGCGTGTGTCGCGGCGCTCCCGCGCCGGGGGGCACGGCCGTCGGCATGCCGACGGGCTTGTCCGCCACCAGCAGGTCGTCATCCTCGTAGACGATCGTCAGGCGCGGGCGCGGCGCTCGGCCGCGCCCCTGCGCGGGGGCATCGGGCGAGGGGCGTCGGCGGGGGGGTGGTTTGTCATACTTGGCCATGCGCGGCGCTCCGGGTGCTCTGGGCCGCTCGGTTCACGGCAGCACCGCCATCACCCCGCGCGCCCGGTCGCCCGGCGGCGCGAATGAGGATTGCGAGAAGCCAGTCGGCAAATGCGGCCTTGGCGATGGCGCCTCCTGCGCTCTCCTCGCGCCCGTCCCGCCCGATCACCACGGCTTCGATCGACTCGCTCTCCATCGTCTCCAACGGGTTCGCCACGATGAGGTCGATCCGCTTGCGATCCAGCTTCTCCCTGGCCGAGGCCAGCAACCGCTCCCGCGGCTCGAGCGCGAACCCGACGAGGATCTGGCCCGCGGTGCGTCGCGCCGAGCACGCCGCGAGCAGGTCCTCCGTGGGCTCCAGCTCGAGGAGCACGGCCTGAGCCTGGCGCCGGAGCTTGCCCGCGAGCTGGGCCTGGTCCACGCGCGGGCGATAGTCCGCGACCGCGGCCGCCATCACCAGCACGTCGCACCCTGCCTGGTGCGCGGCGAGCAGCCCGCCGAGGTCGCTCGTGGTGCGGAATCGCTCGACCCTGACGCCGGGATGCGTCGGCCCAAGGTGCGTCGGGCCCAGCAGCAGCGTCACCCCCAGCCCGAGCTCCGCCGCCCGATCGGCGAGCGCCACGCCCAGTCTCCCGCTGGACCGGTTCCCGATGTACCGAACCGCGTCGATGGGCTCGTGGGTAGGACCGGCGGTGATGAGCAGTCGGAGGGCGTCGGCGGGCGTGTCCTGGCTCAAGGCGGCCCTCCGG
>DASRXL010000245.1:0-6240 GCA_035654175.1 Phycisphaerales bacterium | reverse complement strand
TCGGGGACGCTGCTGGTGCTGGCGATCGCGTCGGCCGCGGCGTTTCTGGCCGTCGACGTGGTGTACGTCGTGCGGGGGGTGATCCGGAAGGTCTACCTCTGCGACGGCGCGGTGCAGTTCGTGCTGATCGCGGCGTGGGTCGCGTGCGCGATGCGGGCGTGAGGCGCCGGTGCAGAGGTCGGGAATCGGCACGGCCGTGCGCGGGCGTCCGCGGATGCCGGCCGCCCGGCAGATCCGAACGTTCAGCGCGACCGCGGCCCGGCATGGATGACATGCAGGCAGCGGTCGGGATCATCCCCGAACGCCCGCAGCCCTGGCGCGGCATCTCGCAACGACTCGATCAGCTTCGCCGTGGACCGGTCGCCCGGAACCCAGACGAGCTTGGGCGGAGCGCCGAGCAACACGGCCCGCTGCGCAAAGTCGGCCGCCTTGGACACGAGCACGTACCCGCCGTCGCGCGCGTGGAGCCAGAGCTCCGCGTCCTCCGCGCGGACAAGCCTAGCCTCGCGGGCATGGACCGAACCCGGGAACAGGTCGGCGACAGCCGGAGCGACGCGCGGCGCGAGACTCTGGTCGAGCAGCAGCCTCACGCCGGCTGAATCCCGAGCCGGCGCTCCCGGTCCGCGGCGTAGGAGAAGCAGGCGCGGATGTCCTCGCGGGTGAGGTCCTTGAAATCGCCGAGGATCTCGTCGACGGTCATGCCGGAGGCGAGGTATTCGAGCACGTCCTGCACGGTCGTGCGCAGGCCGCGGATGCACGCCTTGCCGCCACGGACGCGGGCGTCGATCGTGATGATGCCGGCGTAGGGCACGGCGGCGAGCGCTCGCGGCACGCCGTCGGATGGGGTGAGGGGCGGCGGCGCATGGGCCACGCGACGCTCGTATGGCGTCACGTCGAGCGGCTCGCCGGCCAGCTCCAGGAACGCGCGCCCTCGCTCCTCGAAGACCTTGAAGTAGGCGCTGCCGTTCGACCGCTTGGGCAGGTTCCGCCACTCGACGCCGTCGCCGGGGATGTCGAAGAAGCGGGTGCCCGCGGGATCGTGGCTCAGGAGCAGAAAGACCAGCCGCTTGCCCTCGCGCTTGGCGGCGCGCCGGAGCTTCTTGAACTGGCTCGGCGAGATCGACGACCAATGGATAAGGCCCGGGTTGCGCTCGAGGCTCTTGAGCCGGCTGGTCCGCCCGAGCACCAGGCACCCGGGCGAACGGAAGAGCGTGCCTGCGCCGGTGCGGCTGACCGGCTCCAGAGTCTCGGCCCGCTCGGTCTCCCAGGCGAGGAGGCACTCGTTGGCGGCCTCGCGCACGGCGGTGTCCTTGGTGCGTCCGTCGCGCCAGAGTTCGCGGATGGTCATTGTCATGCTCCTTTGCCCTTATGATACCCGGAGAATACCCGCGGGGCAAATCGGGGCAGTCGGAGCGGAGATGGCGCAAGAGCGTTGCGGAGGATCGCGGCGCGTCGGACGCACGGCAGGGTCTCAACCCGGCGCCGACGCGTCGGGGGGCCCGGATGGTGGGATGCGCAGGGGCTCACCCGGGAGGAACCGCCGCCATTCCTCGGATTCGAGCGCCGCCTTGAGGTGCTCCTGGTGGCGCTGGAGGAGCCGGCGCATGGTGCCTGTGACGAACGCCGCTTCGGCGATGCGCCCGAGAGGTCCGAGCGGGGCGCGGTAGGTGAATATATCAGTCAGGCGCGTGGCGCGCTCGTCGAGGGGCTCGAACCGGTGCTCGTGGCGGAAGGAGCGGAACGGGCCGCGGACCTGTTCGTCGATGAAGACCTGCGGCGGCCGGCAGACACTGACGCGGCTGGTGAGGCGCTGGACGAGGCCGAAGTGGCGCGCCTGCCACGTGACCTCCTCGCCCTCGGCGATGAGCCCCGACGTCCGGCCGGCGATGGCCCGCTCCCCGGTCCCGCGCATCGAATGCGTGTGAAAGTCGATCGAGCGCGCCAGATCGAAACAGCGCGAGATCGGGGCGTGGATGGTCGCGGAGAGGGTGATGGTGGGCATAGGAGTTGCCTCACACAGGCGAGTACCGGGGGCGCGAGCGTGTGGAGATGACCTCGGCTTCGGACAAACTTGCGGCTTGCACTTCCATGCGTTACGCTCGCGAGCCCCGTGAGCTCGAGGAGACAGGCCGTGGTTCGTCATCTTGTGCAGAAGCATCTCGAGAATGTCAGCGGCGACTTGATCGCCGAGTACAAGGACCTGATCGCTCAACACGCTCGCGGCAAGTGCGGGGTTTACGTGCTCTACAACAACGGGCAGATGTACTACGTCGGCCTCGCATCAAACCTCAACGCGAGATTGAACCAGCATATGCGTGATCGACACCGCGGCAAGTGGGATCGGTTCAGCATGTATCTAACGCGTAATGATTATCACATGCGGGAGCTGGAAGCGCTGCTGCATCGCGTGCTGCGCCCGGAGGGGAACCGACAGATCGGACGATTGCGTGGTTCGGAGGACCTTCGCAAGCCACTGCGGCAGGAGATGCGAGAGATCCATCGACAGAAGTTGGTCAAGCTGATGGGCGATCGCGTTCGGGCGAGGCAGGTGCGGACAGGTGACGGGCCGAACCGTCGGGAACCAAGAGTTCCGAGCGAACTACCGCTCGCCGGATGGGTTCAGCGCGCCGTCACGCTGAAGGCATGGTACAAGGGGCATGAGTACCGTGCCCGTCTGCTCGCGAACGGCACGATCCGATTCGATGGGAAGGCGTACAGCACGCCCTCCGGGGCCGCGGAGGCGTTCCGAAAGCTCCCCACCAACGGGTGGTGGATGTGGCACATGCAGGATGCGAGCGGCGATTGGGTGCGGCTTCGAGACCTTCGCGGCTGAGCGTCGTCCGGGGAACCGAACGCTCGAATCCACCCTGGAAGTGGAGGCCAGCGCGTCACTACGCGGTGCTTGAAACGCAACGTTGTTCGCTTCGTTCGCCTCCGCTCGGATTCAGCCCCCCGAGCGAACGACCGCCGGTCCGCTGCCCTGCCGGACAGAATCCCTCGCGCCGACGCGCCGGTTCAGCAAGGCTGCGCCCTGAACGGCACCGCACGCGGCGTCGCGAGCGACTGGCGCTCCTCCCCGAGCCGCGGCACGGGCGCTGCGGACCTGTTCTGCTCACAGCTCCGGCGCGAACCCCCGCCTCATCGTGTTCTCGCAGCACGCCCGCGGATCGGTGAAGTGCAGCAGGTAGTCCGCCCCGCCCGCCTTGGTGCCCACGCCCGACATCCCCGCCCCGCCGAAGGGCTGGCGCGCGACGAGCGCCCCCGTGCACCCGCGGTTGATGTAGAGATTGCCCACGCGGAACGACCGCTTCGCCATGTCGATGTGCGCCGGCTTGCGGCTGTACACGCCCCCGGTCAGCTTGTACTCGCTGGCGTTGCCGATCTCCAGCGCCTCCTCGAAGCTCCGGGCGTGGAAGACCGAGAGCACCGGCCCGAAGATCTCCTCCTTGCCGATCGCGTGCTCCATCGTCACGCGGCTGAAGATGTGCGGGCCCACGTAGTCGCGCCCGATCTTCTGCTCAAGCCCGGCCGGGGCCTCCATCGCGAGCTCGAGCCTGCACTCGGCCTTGCCCTTCTCGATGTACGCCGTGATGCTTTTCTTGGCCGAGGGATCGATCACCGGGCCGATGTCGCTCCCCGGGAGCATGGGGTCGCCGATCACCAGCGCCCGCGTCGCCTCCACCAGGCGCGTGAGGAAGTTCCGCGTCGCGGCGCCCTCCGGCCCGTCCGGGTCCACGATGATGCATCGCGAGCACGCCGAGCACTTCTGCCCCTGGAAGCCGAAGGCCGAGTAGCGCACCCCGATCACGGCCTCGTCGATGTCCGCGGAGGTGTCCACGATCACCGCGTTCTTGCCGCCCATCTCCGAGATGATCTTCTTGACGTTGGGCTGGCCCGGCTGGGTCTTCGCGGCGCCCTCGATGATGTCGAGCCCGACCTCCTTGGAGCCCGTGAAGGCGATCATGCTCACGCGGGGGTCGCGCACCAGCACCGAGCCCACCGTCGATCCCGGCGCGTGGCAGAAGTGCAGCACGTCGCGCGGGATCCCCGCCTCCCACAGGATCTCCGTGCACAGCTTGGCGATCCCCACGGTCTGCCGGCTGGGCTTCACGATCGCGCAGTTGCCCGTCACCAGGGCCGCCGTGGTCATCCCCGTGAAGATCGCCGACGGGAAGTTCCAGGGGCTGATCACCACCGCCACGCCCTTGGGCTGGTACCACGTCTCGTCCAGCTCGCCGATGAACCGCCCCAGCCGCTGCGGCTCGAACATCGGCATCGCCAGGCGCGCGTAATACTCGCAGAAGTCGATCGCCTCGCAGATGTCCGCGTCGGCCTCGCGCCAGGTCTTGCCGGCCTCCTTAATCATCACGCCGCAGAGCTCGTCGCGCCGAGCCCGCATCGCCGCCGCGGCCCGCACCAGCGCCGTCGAGCGCATCACCGGATCGGTGTCCCGCCAGCGCGGGAACGCGCTCCAGGCCGATTCCAGCATCGACCGCGCCTGCTCGGCGTCGAGCAGCTTCTCGCCCTGGGGCACCTGCGCCCGCGCGATGGCGTCCGCGAACGCCTTCCGCTGGCGGGCGTCGGCGAAGTTCCGGGTCGGCTCGTTCGTGAAGGGCTTCCCGTCTCCGATCCGCGGGTCCGCCGGCGAGAGCCGGTGCCGCTCCGGCGCGGAGCGCACGAGGTCCTGCTTCTCGTCCACGCCCGGCCGGCGCGCCGGGGGCGCGAGCAGCACCGATGCGTCGGCGTTGTCGAGGAACCCGGCCTTGAGCCAGCTCTCGTTCGAGGTATTCTCGAGCAGGCGGCGCACGAGGTACGCCATGCCCGGGATCATCTCGCCGACCGGCACGTACTCGCGCACCCGCAGCCCCAGCTCCGCCGCCGCGTGCTTGAGCTGGTCGGCCATGCCGTGCAGCATCTGCAGCTCGATCGCCGTCCGCGGCAGCGAGCGGGCCTCGAGCGCCGCGAGCGCGTGCGAGATCGACCGCACGTTGTGCGACCCGAGCGCCAGCTTGACACCGCCGGAGCCCGCGGGCATCCGGGTGGGCCCGAGGCCGTTGCCGCCCGCCGGCGTCTCGCTCGGGCGCGGCGAGGCGTCGAGGAACACGTCGGTCATCGCCTCGAAGCACTTGTCGGTCAGCCACTTCTCGTTCCACACCGGGCAGGGCCAGCCCTGCTGCTCGGCGTGGATCGTCTCGTAATCCCAGTACGCCCCCTTCACAAGGCGCACCGTGACCACGCGCCCGGTCCGCTTGGCCCACTCGGCGATCCGGCGCGCGTCCTCGACGCCCGACTTGAGGTACGCCTGCATGGCCAGGCCCGCGTGGAAGTCCACCTGCTCGCAGCATCGCATGAAGAGCTCGAGCGTCAGGTCCTTGAACGCGAACTGCTCCATGTCGAAGTTGATCAGCACGCCCCGGGACCTCGCCGCCTCGAGGATGGGGACGATGCGCGACATGAGCTCGCGGATCGACCCCTCCGTGTCGATCGGATCGCACTTGGCGCTGAGCGAGCTGATCTTGATCGAGACGTTCGTCCGCGGCACGCCGCCGAGGTGGTCGGTCTCCAGGCGCGGATCGGGCCTCCACGCCGCGACCTCCTGCGGCAGGTTGTTGATCAGGTCCAGGTACTTGTCGCGATACGCGTCCGCTTCCGCGTCCGACACGCACGCCTCGCCCAGCAGGTCCACGCTGAAGGCGATCCCGTCCTTCCACAGGTCGCGCAGGCCGCCCAGCGCGCTCGCGGCGTCTGTCCCGGCGATGAACTTGCCCGCCATCGACTTGATCTGGCCGCCGATCGTCGAGGCCAGCAGCCCCTTCGCCATGCCGCCGGCCTTGAGGCCGAGGTCCATCCCCGGCGGGACCTTCACGCCGGGCTGCGTGAGGTAGTCCACCAGGTGATCGTGGATCGCGTCCGCCGAGCGCAGCATCGGGAACGCGTCCACGAACCGGAAGAGCTGGACCTTAAAGTCGTGATCCCGCATCGACCAGTCCATCAACTTGTCGGAGTAGAACTTCGCGCTGAGCAGCCCCGCCTTGTGGGCGCGGGCGCGCGACAGCATGTCGACGCCGATCTCGTGCGTTCGGGTCTCCAGATTCGAGCTGCTCCGCGCCGCGGCGGGCGGAGGGGCAACGGTGACCGCGGGCTTGGCCTTGCGGGAGAAAATCGCCATGGCGGGGTCCTCGGGGATGCGGCTCGGCGGCTGCGTGGAGCGGGTCGGAGCGGGCGGGGCACTGACCCGCG
>DASRXL010000244.1:0-4243 GCA_035654175.1 Phycisphaerales bacterium | reverse complement strand
CAGGAACGCCGCGAACGCCCGCTCGTCGGCCACGAGATCGTCGCCGATGTACGTGCGCCAGAGCTCGATTCCCGAGCGGCGCATCGCGATCGCTCTCACGGCGCGGTCCCCGAACCGCTCGCGCACGCGCGCCGCCATCCGGCCCGCGCCCGCGTCGGCCAGCAGCCGGTCGAGCGCCGCCCGGCGCGCCGGGTCCGCCAGCAGATAGTGCGCCAGCGCCCAGCACTCGGCGTAGTACGTCAGCGTCGATTCGCCGGAAACCTGGAGCAGCTCCTGGGGCCGCTCGCTGAGGAGCTGGCCGAGCGGCATCAGGTCGCGACGCTCGGCCGCCCGGCGCAGCTGGTCGAAGCGCTCCACGTTGGCCCACGGGAGGAACACCGGCTCGGCGGGCGAGCGGGGGTCCCACCTGAATCCCTCCGCCCAGGCCCCGAGCCCCTCGTCGAGCCAGGAGGGCAGCGGCTCTTTGAGCGTGGACTGCGTGTATTGGTGCCATCCCTCGTGCGCGAGAATCGCGAACGTGTCGTGCACGCCGATGTCCCACAAGACCGACCGCCCGCGCTCGGTGAACCCGCCCCGGTCGATCGCGCCGTACCGCGCCAGCCCTTCCTCGCCGAACACCTCCGCCACGAACCGCTGCCACTCGCCGCGGCTCTCGAGCACGAACACCTCCAGCCCGCCCCGCGCGCCGGGGAGGGAGGGGAACGTGGTGCGGAACCGCGAGAGCGACGCCTCTGCGAACGGCGCGAGCCGGTCGGCCAGGATCGCCCGGTCGGCGGTGGTCAGCAGGCGGTAGTGCTCCGAGCGGTACGCCGCGCCGCGATTGCCCTGGAACGTCCACGGCTCGGTCGAGATGGTCGGGGTGCGGGCCGCCGCCCCGGACAGCACGGCGGCGCTCCCCCCCGCCGCGCCGCCGCCACCGCTCCCGCACCCGGCGGGCGCGAGCAGCGCGGCGATCGTGACGAGCCCCGCGCCACGCCTCACCCGTGCCGCTCCACCTGCTCGCGCAGGGCGATGAGCTCGGCGCGGAGCGTCGCAAGCTGGTCGCGGCTCTGCTCGACCAGGTGCGCGGGGGCGCGCTCGGCGTACCCGGGGCTCGCGAGCCGCTTCTCGAGGCTCGTGATTCTCTGCTCGTGCTCCGCGACCGCCTTCTGCAGGCGCGCTCGCTCCGCGCCCGCGTCTACGGCGTCCGCCAGCTCGCTGAGCCGCACGTCGAGCCCCTCGAAGCGCACCGGCACCGAGGGGCCCGCCGGCTCCTCGTGCGTGAAGCCGGAGAGCCCCGCCAGGGTCGGGACGATCGGGTCGGTCGTCACGATCAGCTCGATCACCTCGTCGGGGGCGTGGAGCCTGATCCGGCGCTTCGGCTGCACCTGGTGCTGCGCGCGCACCTCCCGGATCGCGCTGACCAAGCCCCGCACCCGCTCGAACCGCCGCTCGACCTCCTCGCTGCGCCACGAGTCGTCCACCCGCGGCCAGCCGGCCGTCGCGAGCAGCCGCCCCTGGCGCGACGGGTCCAGCTCGACGCCATCGATCGCGATCGTCTCGACGTCGCGCAGGTGATGCCAGATCGCCTCCGTGATGAAGGGCGCGATCGGGTGGAGCAGGCGCACCGTCGCCTCAAGCACGTGGGCGAGCACCGCCCGCTGGAGCTTGTCCGCCGCGACCGTCGGCTTGATGGCCTCGAGGTACCAGTCGCAGAAATCCCGCCACAGGAAATCGTACATGCTCGTGGCGTAGTTGCTGAACTGGTAGCCCGCGAGAGCCCTCTCGCACTCGGCGACGGTCTGCACCAGGCGCGACAGGATCCACCGGTCCGGGAGCGAGAGCGCCTCGGCGGGACTCCTCCGGCCGTCAGGAAGCGTGACGGGCGCCGCCCCCTCCTCCGGCGAGTTGAGGATGCTCATGGAGAAGCGAGCCGCGTTCCACAGCTTATTGCAGAAGTTCCGCGCCTCGTCGAACTTGCCCGAGGTATTGCGCGCCAGCGGTCGCTCGTCGGTCGCCTTGATCCCCTGCGACATCCCGTACGCCGTGACCATGGCCTTGCCGCACGCCGGGCACGTCTGCTCCGGCGAGGCCACCATGTGCCCGGCGCCGGTCTTCACCGTGCGCGGCTCGAACCCTCTCTCGCAGTGGGGGCAGATCAGGTCCACCGGCATCCGCACGTCCTGCGTCTGGGTCGTCAGCTTGACCAGGCAGAAGCGGAGGGCGTCCGCCCCGTGGCTCTCCACGATGTCCAGCGGATCCACCCCGTTCCCCAGGCTTTTGGACATCTTCTGCCCCGCCCCGTCCTGGATCATCGCATGGATAAACACATCCCGGAACGGCAATCTCCCGTCGCTATGCCCCGCCTTGCCCTCCCCTGTCTCGCTGCCTCGCTGCCTCGCTGTCTCGCTCAAGAAATACCGATTAAACATCACCATCCGCGACACCCACAGCGTGATGATCTCGCGGGCCGTGCACAGCACGTTCGTCGGGTTGAAGGCCTCGAGCAGACCGGCGGTGTCCACGAACCCGTGCGACGTGAGCCACGCCCGCAGGTCCATCTCGCCGTACTTCCGCGTCTCGACCGGCTCGCGCACGCGCAGCCCCACCGCGCACACAAGGTCCGTGCACGTCTGGATGTCCTCCGGCCGCCGGAGCGGCGTCGTCATGTTCGACGCCGAGAAGAGCTCGTACACCAGCGGCCGCGCCGGCTCGTTGTCCCGCAGCGAGAGCAGCCGCTCGATCAGCTCCCCAGACCGCTCGCCCTCGGTCCCGATGAACGACGGCCAGTCGCCCACGCGCTTGACCATGATCGTCCGCACCGAGGGCGGATCCTCCGGGACCAGCGCGTCCGCCGGCGGCGTCGGCACGGGCTCGTTCGGCCAGCCCATCGTGGACATCGGCCAGAGGGCCGAGGAGAACCAGGTATCCAAGACATCGGAGTCTCTACGAAATCCCGCATTCTCTAGATTCGACTCGAATTGGATAGGTGCCTGGGGCGCGAGACACAGGTGAAGTACCAACTCCCCTTTTTCCCAGTCGAGTTGCAGCTGATCTGCCGCAAAGGATCGGAACTCGCTCTTGATGCGAGGTGACACTTCAGGTCCGGGGAGTACAGACGTGCCGTCGATCAGCCAGCCCGGAAGCTCTTGTTGAACGGCGCTTAACGAGACCGTCTTGCTCCACACCGGTATCCGGTGCCCCCACCACAACTGCCGACTGATGCACCAGTCTCGCAGCCCCTCGTGCCACGCCTCGAACGTCTTCGCGTACCGCTCCGGGTAGAACCGCAGCTCGCCATCCCCCTCGTGGTGCTCCCGCGCCGGATAGCTCTTCGTCGTCCGCTGCTCCGGGGCCATCGCCCGCAGCGCAGCGCCCCGCAGCCGCTCGTCCGTCACCGCCACGTACCACTGATCGGAGAGATACGGCTCGATCGCCGCGTGGCTCCGGTAGCTGTGCCCCACGCTGTGCGTGTACGGCCTGATCTCCTCCAGCAGCCCCCGCGCGTGAAATTCCTTCAGCGCCAGCTCCCGCGCCTCCTCGCGGCTCTTGCCCACGAAGATCTTCCCGCCCTCGCCCCGCTTCTCCCGCTCCCACCCGTGCGACTCCGAGATCGACGCGTCCGGCGCCATCACGTTGATCATCTCGAGCCCGTGCCGCCGCCCAAGCTCGTAGTCGTTCGGATCATGCGCCGGCGTCACCTTCAGGAACCCGGTCGCATACCTCGCCTTCGGGTCCCCGCTCTCGGCGTCCGGCATCACCACGTAGTCATCCTCCAGGATGGGGATGATCCGCCCCACGATGGGCAGCTGCGCCATCAGCCCGCGCAGGGGCCCCGCGCGCGGGTCTCGCGGATTCACCGCCACCGCCGTGTCTCCCAGGTACGTCTCCGGGCGCGTGGTCGCGACGGTCACCCACGCCGGATCATCCGCCGGGTGCGCCTCCGCCCCCGGATACCCGCGCGCCAGCAGCTCCGACCAGGTCACCTCCTGCGCGTCCTTGGGGTCGCCGGGGTTCTCCGGCTTGTGCACCAGCGGGTAGCGGAGGTAGTAGAACTTTCCCTCCACCTCCTCCATCTCCACCTCGTCGTCCGCCAGCGCCGTCTGCGTCACCGGGTCCCAGTTCACGATCCGCTTGCCGCGGTAGATCAGCCCGTCGCGGAACAGCCGGAAGAACGCCTCGCGCACCGCCCGCGCGCACATCTCGTCCATCGTGAACCGCGTCCGGTCCCAGTCGCAGGAGCACCCCATCGCCTTGAGCTGCC
>DASRXL010000243.1:0-5264 GCA_035654175.1 Phycisphaerales bacterium | reverse complement strand
GGCGAAGGAGCTGAGCTGGTCCACCATCGTGTTGATGGTGTTCTTGAGGTCGAGGATCTCGCCCTTGACGTCCACCGTGATCTTCTTGGAGAGGTCGCCCTTGGCGACGGCCGTGGTCACCTCGGCGATGTTGCGCACCTGCGCCGTGAGGTTGCCGGCCATCAGGTTCACGTTGTCGGTCAGGTCCTTCCACGTGCCCGCCACGCCCTTGACGTCGGCCTGCCCGCCCAGCTTGCCCTCCGTGCCCACCTCGCGGGCCACGCGGATCACCTCGCTCGCGAAGGCGTTGAGCTGGTCCACCATGCTGTCCACGGTCCTCGCGGCACGGAGGAACTGCCCCTGGAGCGGACGCCCGTCCACGTCGAGCGACACGGACTGCGTGAGGTCGCCGTTGGCCACCGCGCCGATGACGCGCGCCATCTCCATCGTCGGACGGACGAGGTCGTCGATCAGGGCGTTCACAGACTCCTCGAGCGTCGCCCACGAGCCGCCGACGCCGCCGAGCGACACGCGGTGGTTGACCTTCCCCTCCTTGCCGACGACCATGCTGATGCGCTCCAGCTCGGACGCGAGCTTGGCGTTGCGCTCCACCACGTCGTTCACCACGTCGGCGATCTTGCCCGCCGTGCCCGTCCAGTGCACCGGCAGCCGCACCGAAAAGTCGCCCTTCTTGAGCGCGACCAGGCAGTCGAGGAGGATGGCGGTATCGATGGCGTCCGTGGGGATAGGCGGCGGGGTCATCTGCACGGGTCTCCCAACGCGCAATCATGGCCGAAGCATGTTGCAGCGCTCGGCAGAATACACGTAGAGGGGCGCACACTCCAGTCTCTCGTGGACAAGTCTGCGCCTACGTGAGAAGCCCCTCATGTTGCGCCGCCGCATGAGCGTTCTTTCACGCACCCGTCGTCGGACTCGACTGGCCGGCTCGTCGCCCGCGCGACGCCCAGCTGCCCGCCTCCCCCGCGCGCACCACCCGACGCGCGGAACCCGTGTCCGAGCCCACCAGCACCCCTTCCTGTGGGGAATCGCGCAAGGGCTGCTTCCGCCCGGCTTGGCGCGGCAGTGACGTGGTGCGGCGGGCCCCGCGCCGCTCGGGCAGAGCGCCCCGCTCGGTGAGCCACGGGGCCGGGGCACCCGCCCGGGCACTCCGGAAAAAACAGGCGACCCCGACCTGCGTCGGGGCCGCGCGTGGAGGTGGGAGCGGTCGGAACGTCAGGCGCTCTCGCCGAACAGGCCGACGTCCCACGGCTCCTCGCCGAAGGGGTCGCCGACCAGCTCGTAGGTGTCGCCTTCCAGCGAGCCCGCCAGGATCGTGACGCGATGATCGTCGGCGCTGTGGAACCCGGTGAGCGCTCCGACGAGCTCAGCGTCGATCTGCCCGAAGCTCTGGTAGCTCCAGGTGGAGTCGCCGACGTTCCACGCGAAGAGCCCCACGTCGCCCGCGGCGCTGATGCCTGCGACGAAGGTGTCCCCGCGCTCGCTGATGAACGAGGCGAGCGAGCCGTGGACGAACGTCGGTGCGCCGAGCATCTCGCCCAGGTTGCTGACCGTCCACTCGCCTCCCGGGGCCCACCAGACCGCGACCATCTCCCCCGCGCCGTTGAGGCCGAGCAGATTGATGCCGCCCCACGGCGTCACGTACGCGCTGACGTCGCCGACCAGCGGCGTCGTGCCCAGGTGCTCGGTCAGGTCGGTCGAGACCCAGTGGTCCAGGCCGGGCGCCCACCAGATGACCACCAGGTGCCCGTTCTCGTCGATCCCCGCGACGTTCATCCCGCCCCAGGGCGTGACGAAGCTCTCGAGCGAGCTCGCGAAGCTCGGCACGTTCTGCCCGTTGGCGCGGAGCTGATCGTCGGCCATGTTCACGTAGTTCCAGCGGAACTCGCCGTTGTCGTCGAGCCGGCCGTCCTGCCAGTAGAACACCAGCTCCCCGTTCTCGTTGAGCCCGGCCATGTTCACGTTGCCCCAAGGGGTCGTGAGCACCTCGATGTTGCTCTCGGTGATCGGCTCGGAGCCGTCGATCTCCGAAGTCAGGTTGCGCCCGGACCACTGCCCGTCCGCCGTGCGGACGAAGAGCACGAGGCCGTCCTCGCTCTGGCCCGCGGCGTAGCGGCTCGCGCCCGCGCCGGCCCCGCTCTTGGTCTCCCGCACGGTGACCACGCGACCGCTGATGGTCGGCAGGTCGGCGAACGAGCCGAGATTGATCTCCTCGATCTCCTCGCCGTCGTCGCCCGTGCGCTCGAGCACCAGGATCGCGTTCCCCTCCTCGTCCTTCCGGATGGTGACGGTCTCGCCCTCCTCGCCCCCCGAGGTGTCCACCTCGACGCGCGGGATGCGGACCTCGATCTGGAGCGCGGCCGAGCGGGTCCCCAGGAGGCCGCGCAGACCGGGCGCGCCCAGCGCAAAGCCCGCCCGGATGTTGTGCAGGCCCTCGCGCAGCACCGTGAAGCCGTCGGTCTCCACGAGCACCGTCTCGTCCCCCCCGAGCACCTCCGCCGTGCCGACGTACACCTCGCCGGCGTACAGGTTGAGCCAGACGGTGGGGGTGAATTCGAACCCGTCCTTGTCGAACATCGGCCCGTGGAGATCGAAGAACTCCACGAGCTTGGCGCGGAAGTCGGCGAGCTGGTCGGCGACGTGGCCCACCTTCACGCTGAACCCGAGCTTGTACGCGCCGGCGTTGTTGAAGGCGGTGACGTCGTCGCTGTCGCTCTCGCCGCTGTCCGACCCGGGCAGCAGGTCCGGTACGCCCGGGACGGGCAGGTTGCCCCCGTCGATCGGCGGCCCCTCGTAGTCGTCCTCTCCGTGGTCGTCGCCGCCCTCCTCGCAGGCCATGTTCACGTACACCTTCACGCCCTCGCCGGCCTGATCGATCGCCGCCACGTCGATGCACGCGTCGCCGGTGAACTCGCCCACCACGATCTGACGCGGGCGGGCGTCCGCGTTGGCCACGAGCACGCCCGCCTCGCTCTTGTCGACCTCCAGCGACGAGCCGGTGAAGTCGAGCTCGGTGATGGTCCCGTCGGCGCTGAAGCCGAGCACGAACAGGTCGCGCCCGAAGGCGTTGAAGTTGATGAAGACCTGGGTGAGCCGCGGCGCCACCGGGATCGACTCGACGGCCCCGAAGCCGGACTCGCCGCCAAAGGCGACCGACATCGTGCCGTCCCCGGCGTTGGCGACGAGCAGGTCCATGAAACCATTGCCGTCCACGTCGAACACGTTGATGTGCACGGGCTCGGCCCCGACCACGACGGTCTCGGTCCCGAGCAGCCCGTCGACCGCCGGGTCGTAGCCGGCGTCGAGCATCGCGTCGAACGCGTCCTCGTCGTTGTAGATCACGCTCACCGTGCCGTCGTTGCGGTTGGCGACGGCGAGGTCCGCCTGGTTGTCGCGGTTGAAGTCGCCCACCGCCAGCGCGTCGCCGCCGGAGCCCGTGTCGAAGTACAGGCCCCCGGGCAGGCCGACATACCCGCCCTCGAAGGGCCACGGCATGAAGAGCTCCTCCCCCTCGCCGGAGCCGTCGCCCATCCCACCGTCCATCGACCCACCGAGCATGGCCAGCGGATCCACGATCTCCACCGCGCCGAGCGACTCGTGCCAGACCGCGATATAGGGATCGCCGACGAACGTCGGCCCGTCCCCCAGATCGTCGCCGCCGCCGTCGCCCTCGCCGCCGTCCTCCCCGCCCTCGCCCGATCCATCGAAGCCCTCGCCGTCCTCCTCGAACCCGGCCGGCCCGATCCACGGTCCGACGGGCTCCGCGGCCGGCCCGGGATTGCCGTAGAGGAACGCCAGGCCCGTGGCGGTGTCGGCGAGCTGCAGCCCGCCCGCGAACGTGAACGTGCCGTCCCCGTTGTTGCGGTATGTGCTGAAGCGGTGGGTGTCGGCCTCGAAGAAGCCGAAGTCCGGCCTGCCGTCGGCGTCCACGTCCAGCACCTGGATGCGCTGCGCCGCCGCAAACTCGCCCTCGACGACCGCCCATTCCCCGAGCCCGCCCGCGCCGTCCGGCGACCAGACGACTACCTCGCCCGTGCCGGGCGTCAGGACGGCCGTGTCCGAGAGGCGGTCGGCGTTGAAATCGGCGAAGACCACGGACTCGGGCGTGCCCCCCGCGTCCAGATGGATGGGCTCGCCCCCGCCGCTCAAGAGCTGGCGCTGCTCGAGGCTCTCGAGCTTGAAGCTGGCGTGATCGGCCGTATGGCGGCCCGGCTGGCTCTGCATGGCTTCACCTCTCTGCGATGTGTAGAAGCTGGACGGGGCCCCGGCGCCCCCACGGATCACACGGGATCGGCCGCGAGGCGAGGTGAGTTGGTCAAGGTTGCCCACCCGCCCCCAACCCGCGCCCCGGGATCGCCCGGATGTGCTGCTTGGGGAAGATGGGCAAGGCCAGCGACCCGCGCCGCCAGGCCTTTCTGGCCCGTCCCGCGTGCAGCTAGACTGGACGCTGGGAGCACCATGCGGCCGCGAACCCAACGCCGAGATCACCGGGGCTTCTCGCTCGTCGAGCTTCTCGTGGTCGTCGCGGTGATCGCGACTCTTGTCGGGCTCCTCATCCCGGCGCTCTCCGCGGCACGGCGCGCGGCCCAGGCGACCACCTGCGCATCCAACCTGAGACAGGCCTTCCTCGTGTGCCGCATCTACGCCGACCAGAGCGACGGCGTCGGCCCCGCGATCGGCGAGCCCTACGCGACCCTCCCCAACTGGGGGCTCGTCGTGCTCGAGGCGTCCGGCCTGGCGGGCGATTCGGCCTCGGAGATGTACCAGGAGCAGACGGCGCTCGTCTGCCCCAGCGTCAACCGCGCCTTCGGCGGCCAGATGACGCGCACCTACGCAATGAACGCCACCGGCCACGCCGGCCCCGCGCTCGGCGATCGGGACAGCTACGACGATCCCCAGAACCCCGGACACATCCGGTTCGACCTGGTGCAGTTCCCCGACCGGGCCGCGCTCCTGACCGACTCGCGCCCCGCACAGTTCGACAGCAACGCCCCGCCGCCCACCCGGTCCGCCAGCGTGATCGACTTCCGCCTCACCGAGCACGTGGCCGACCGACTCGCCATGCTGCACGGCGCCGACGACCGGTTCAACGCCGCCTTCTTCGACGGCTCGTGCCGACCGCTCGGCGCCGTCCCCCCGCACTGGCAGGAGCCGCTGCCGTGAGTCTTGGGTCTTGAGTCTTGAGGCCGCTTCGGTGGGGTCTCGTGGACGAGTCGCGAGTGCTGAGTGCTGAGTGCTGAGTGCTGGGTGCTGGGTGCTGGGTGCTG
>DASRXL010000242.1:0-27659 GCA_035654175.1 Phycisphaerales bacterium | reverse complement strand
ATCCCGCTGCCCCCCAGCCCCGCCTCCTCAAGGCCTCGCTCGACAAGCAGGAAGAGCTTGGCGACTTCCCCGCCCCGGGGCTCCCGTCCAAGCTCCGCCGCGGGATCCAGGGGCGGGCGCACGTTCTGGCTGACCGCGAGGATGCCGTAGAGCACGATGGCGCTGACCAGCGCCACCACGCGGCTGACCGGTCCGCCCCGGTCGGGCGGCTCGCGCTCCGTGCCGGCCGGCCTGCGGGTCGAGGCGCCCTCTCGGTCCGGGCCGACGGGAAGCTGGGGATCAAGCATCGCCCCCCATCATCGGCTGTCGGACAGCCCGCGGCCACTGCCGGGAGCCTGGCGGCCCGCGGCTTGACCGCTCCCACCCCCCGCCTATCCTCACTGGCTCAACAGAGCCCGCTCAGGCTGGGAGGCCGCGGACGGGCTCGCTCGACCAGAAATTCTGCCGGCGACGAGCCGGCCCGACCCGCCCGGGAGGCGGCGAGCAGACACGCGGCGTCGCCGGGCGGATTCGGCCGACGCTTCTGACCCTGGGCCATTTGCGCCCACCGGAGGTACGCGATGCACCGGCGCCAGACTTACTACGCCAAGGCCGGCGAGGTCGAGAAGAAGTGGCACGTGGTGGACGCCGAGGGCGTCAGCCTCGGGCGCCTCGCCTCCGATGTCGCGATCATCCTCATGGGCAAGCACCGCCCCGAGTACACGCCGCACGTCGATACCGGCGATTTTGTGATCGTGACCAACGGCACCAAGGTCGGCCTCACCGGCAAGAAGGCCGAGCACAACCTCAAGCTCCGCTACACCGGCTATCCCGGCGGCCTCAAGGCCGAGACCTACGGCAGCCTCCGCGACCGCAAGCCCGAGAAGCTCATCGAGGACGCGGTCCGGCGCATGCTCCCTAAGAACCGTCTCGGCCGCCACATGCTCAAGAAGCTCAAGGTCTATCCCGGCCCCGAGCATCCCCACCAGGCCCAGCAGCCCCAGACCCTCACCGTCTGACGCTCGACCACCCGAAGACCGACCCCGCGGCCGCCCGGCGGCCGCCGACGAGGATCACCATGACGACGCTCGCCAGCCAGTTGAACCAGAAGCCCGAGGCCCCGGCACAGGAGACCCGCCCCCTGCGCGATCCGGTCCCGCCGGACGCCCACGGCTGGTGGTGGGGCACGGGCCGCCGCAAGACGGCGGTCGCCCGCTGCCGCCTGCGCGTGGCCAAGGAGGGCGAGGGCAAGGTCCAGGTGCAGCGGACGAGCAAGCAGTACAAGACCGTGGAGGAGTACTTCTCCGAGGAGCGTGACCGCGCCGACGTCTTCGCCCCCCTCAGGCTCGCCGGGGTGGAGGGCAAGCTGGACGTGGTGATCCGCCCCAGCGGCGGCGGCATCATGGGCCAGGCCCAGGCCGCCCGCCTCGCCATCGCCCGCGCCCTGGTGGGGTACGACCCCACGACCGAGGGAGCCCTGCGCGACGCCGGGTTCCTCACCCGCGACGCCCGCGAGGTCGAGCGTAAGAAGTACGGCCAGCCCGGCGCCCGCCGCCGCTTCCAGTTCTCGAAGCGCTGAGCCGCGCGGAGCCGGAGCACCGGCGGGCAAGCCGCCGGTGGAATGGGGTCGGGACGGGACAGCCTGCACATTCTCCGGGGAGTCCGGCCGCACGCCGGGCTCCCTTTGTCTTGCGCCGAGGTTGATCCGTGCCCGGCGCGGGGCCACCATGATCGCACCTATGCGTGTCGGACACCGCCCAGCCACCGCTCGCCTGCGCCGCATCCGGAAGTGGGCGGTGTCCGTCGGGCTGGGGATCGTGCTCGGGGCGTGCGTCGCCGCGGCGGTGGCGGCGAGCCTGGTGAGCCAGGCCCCGTCATGGTGGCGCACGACGAACCCGACCGATCCCGCCACGATCCGCGCCGGCGAGGAGGTCGAGAACGGCGTCGTGAACGTGATCTACGAGGTGCGGGAGACGCCGGCGGCGCCCTGGACGGTGACGCTCCACGCCGCCGACGCCAACGCGTGGCTGAACACGCGCCTTGGGCAGTGGCTCGCCAATTCCGACGCGGAGTTCGAGTGGCCCCGGGAGGTCGAGAACCTGCAGGTGCAGTTCGACGACGGGCTGATCCAGGTGGGCGTGCAGTTCAACGGCGGCGAGCGCGAGCAGATCCTGTCGGCGACGCTCCGCCCGGAGTTCCGGGACGATGGGTCGCTGTGGGTCGCGGCCCGGTCGATCTCGGTGGGCAGGCTGCCCATCCCCGCGGGCTGGATCGTGGAGCGCGCGGGGTCGATCGCGGAGGGCGTCGTCCCCGCCCGGGTGCTCGAGGATCCGGAGACGGCGCGCGTGCTCCGAGCTCTGGCCGGGGAATGCCCGCTGGATCCGGACCCGGTCCTCGAGCTCGGCGACGGGCGGCGCGTTCGTGTGCTCCGCATCGCGGCCGAACGCGGCAGGCTGCTGGTGCAGTGCCGCACGGAGTTCGAGGAGTAGGTGAAGTCGCGGCTCTGCTTCGAGCTCGCTAGAGCCCGGCGATCGGCTCGCCGAGCCCGAGCACCTGCTCGACCCGGCGGCCGAGCCGGAGCAGCTCGGCCTCGCACCAGGCCGGGGCGACGAGCTGGAGGCCGATCGGCAGGCGCGCGCCCCCGCGCTCCACGAACCCCGCCGGCAGCGCGAGCGCGGGCAGTCCGGCGAGGTTCACGCCCACGGTGTACACGTCCTCCAGGTAGAGCGCCAGCGGGTCGGCCAGCTTCTCGCCGAGGCGGAACGCCGGGCCGGTGGTGACCGGCATGAGCACAGCGTCGCACCCCCCGAGGAACGCGCTGTCGAAATCTCGCTGGATCATGCGGCGGGCCTTGAGCGCGGTGAGGTAGTACGCGTCGTAGTAGCCGCTCGAGAGCACGTGCGTGCCGAGCATGATCCGGCGCTGCACCTCGTGCCCGAACCCCTCGGCGCGGGTGCGGGAGTAGAGCTCCGCGAGCCCCTCTCCCTGCGCCAACCGGGCGCGCCGGCCGTAGCGCACGCCGTCGTACCGGGCGAGATTCGAGCTGGCCTCCGCGGTGGCGACGATGTAGTACGCGGCGACCGCGTGGTCCGAGTGGGGCAGGTCGATCTCGCGGATCGCGAAGCCCGCCCGCTCAAGCGCTCCGGCCGCGGACTTGAAGACGGCGAGCGCGTCGGGATCGTTCGAGCTATCGAGCGCGGCGCGGGGGACGCCGAGAGTGGCGGGTCCCGCGCTGGTGTCGGGCGACGCGGACGGGTGGAATGGTCTGGCGGAGGAGGTGGTGTCGAGCGGGTCGCGCCCCGCCATCGCGCCGAGGCACGCCGCGCAGTCGTCGAGGGTGCGCGCGAGGGGCCCGATCTGGTCGAGGCTGGAGGCGTAGGCCACCAGCCCGTACCGGCTGACGCGCCCGTAGGTGGGTTTGAGGCCGACGACCCCGCAGAGGGCGGCGGGCTGTCGGATGGAGCCGCCGGTGTCGGAGCCGAGCGCGAGGGGGACGATCCCCGCCGCGACCGCCGCGGCACTGCCGCCGGAGCTGCCGCCCGGGACGCGCGAGGCGTCCCAGGGGTTGTGCGTGGGCCCGAAGGCCGAGTGCTCGCACGAGGAGCCCATGGCGAATTCGTCGAGATTGGTCTTCCCGATGACGATGGCTCCGGCGTCGATGAGGCGCTGGAGCGCCGTCGCGGTGTAGGGCGAGCGGTAGTGCTCCAGCATGCGGCTGGCGCAGGTGGTCCGCCCGTGCGCGTAGCAGATGTTGTCCTTCACCGCGATGGGGACGCCGGCGAGCGGGCCGAGCCGCTCGCCCTGCGCCCGCCGGGCGTCCAGCCGCCCGGCCTGCGCGAGGGCGTCCTCCGGGAACACGTCAAGGAAGGCGTGCAGCGCCGGGTCGCGTGCGTCGAGCGCGGCGAGCGCTCCGCGCACGGCCTCCACGGCCGAGCGCTCGCCCGAGGCGACGCTCGCGCCGATCGCCGACGCGCTGCGGATGTCGGGGGCGCGAGCGCCCATCACCCGCCGCGCTGGAGCTTGACGCGCTCGGCGGCGACGTAGCCGCCCTGCTTCTCACCCTCGGCATTCTCGATCTGCCAATCGACGAGGGTGGAGACCGGGACGGTGATGATCTCGCCGCTCGAGAGCTTGACGTCGGTGGGGAACCCGATGACGGCCCCGGTGATCTCGTCCTCGGTGGCCTTGTGGACCTCGAGCGAGACGAGCTCCTTGGCCCCGTTGGCCTCGTACATCACCTCGGCCGAGTACAGCGTCAGGGCCTTGGGTTTCTTGAGGGCCTTGACAAACGTCGGATACTCGTCGCGCGCCTGCTGCCGGGCGGCCTCGAGGCGGGGGTCCTCGTCGGTCACTTCCTTCCAGTCGTGCTTCTTGCCGCACCCGACCGCCATCGCCACGGTCAACGCCGCGAGGATCACCGCTCGGAACATGTCTGTCGCTCCCTTCTACCGGCCCGCCTGCCGGCCACGGATCAATGATTACGCTCCGCCGCCCTCGCCGAGAACCTTCGGCACCCCGTAGAAGGGGGCGTGGGGCTCCGGGGCCAGGCCCATCGCGACGGCGTTGGGCAGGGTGGGTCCCGGGACGTCGTCGTCGAGCCGGTTGTCCTCATCGCCCACGTGCGTGAGCGGCTCGATGCCGGAGAGGTCCAGCTCCCGCAGCCGCTCGACGTAGCCGAGCACGGCCGCGAGTTCGGCGCGGTATCGCTCGATCTGGTCGTCCGGGATGGCCAACCGGCTGAGGCTGGCGACCTTGCGGACGTCGGCGGGGGTGAGTTGGGGGGGGTGGGCGGGCACGGGGGCATTCTAGTGGATCACGGGCGGATCATGGACAGGGAATCAGCGATCCGCGGCGGGGAGGCTCGTATCTTCCCTGGCATGGCGCTCCGCTCCGGAAGGATCGCGCGGCTGCGGCGGTGGATCGCGAATCCGATCGCCACGGTGGCCTTGCTCGCAATTGTCCTGGTTGACAGCCTCACCCTCCCGCGCATGACGGATGCGACCACCATTGGCCTGGTCATCCGGCACATTGAGAATCGGGTCCGCGGCCGCAGCACTCTCACGGATTACTTCGTCAACGACACGCAACTCTTCGCCGTACGAGAGAACGGCTCGCTGCGATACATCCATCCAGAATCTCAGAGCTGGAATGAGTTGTCTGCGATACTCGCGGCTGGGTCACCCCCGGTGGCCCAAGTGTACTGCATCGAGGACTCGTCGCGACGATCGGGATTCTGGGCACACACCCATGAGCGGTATTCGCGAGAGATCCGAGTGATCCCGTTGTGCGGCACATGGAGCGCAGCGGGGATGGAGAACGCCAAGAAAGGGATGTTCGTGCAGGCGAATGTTCCTGTATCGGCGTGGCCCTCCGTGCAGCAATGGAACGACATCGCGACCACCGATTACCACGAGACGACCCTGCTCTGGGGCGGCATTGCACATGATGCCTTCGCGATCGCGGTCTTCGTGGTGCTGCTCTATTCGTTCACCGGCTGGCCTGCCTGGTTCGGGGCGAGACCGTGGTCGAATGCCGCGCGCAGGCGTCGTCGTGGTCAATGTCCCGCCTGCGGGTACGACCTGCGCGGCGTCGATGCCGGCGTGTGCCCGGAATGTGGCGGTGAAACGGAGCCGCGTCCGTGAGCACGCGGAAGGGGCGTCCGCACGCTCACACACCGGGCGAGCCGAGATTCCGGATGACGCCGTTGCCCGATGCCGCGCTGCTGGTCCACCGCCGCCCCCTCCGCGTGCTCACGGACGCGGCTCCGTTGGTGCGGTACCGCCCGTCACGCGCTTCACCGCGTGATTCCCGATCATGTACAGGATGACGAACACCACCACGACCGACGCGACACCGCCGACCTTGAGCCACATGGGCTTCGGTACCGAGTCGTCGGCGAGGTTCTGCACCTGCGTCGCGAGCCAGACGGCGATGAACGTCCGCGGGGCCATGCCGAGCGCCGTGCCCACGATGAACGCCCGCTTCGACACGCCTGTGGAGGCCATCGCGAGGTTCGTCAGCGCGAAGGGGGAGTTCGGCGGCACGCGCAGGAGCGTCACGATGCCGAGCGTCTTCCAGAAGCCGTGGCCGATGAGGGCGTCGCGCACGGCGCGGGCCTTGACGTTCTCCGCGATCAACCGCTCGGCGCGGTCCTCGCTGGCCGTGCGGGCGACGATGTAGCCGAGCATCGCCGCGCCCACAAAGCCGGAGAGGGCCGCGGGGAAACCCAGGGCGAGGCCGAACGCCCACCCCGCCAGCAGGGACTGCGAGTAGGTCGGGAGCATCCCGAAACCCGCGCTCAGGATGAATATCCCGACGTACATCGCCAGGCCCAGCTGCTGGTGCCCGCGCAGCCAGTCGGCGATCGTGCCGATGTTCGCCAGCAGCAGGATGCCGCCCAGCGCCGGCATCGCCGTCCACGCGACGGCGAGATATCCCGCGGGCCCGAGGCGGCGGAAGACCTGCCCGAGCGTGGGCTGCTCCGCCGGCGCCGGCGCCGGAGGCAGCGGGGCCTCCGGCGCCACGGGGTCGGTCGCGGGCGGCATCTGCTCATGGTCCTGCGGCATGGCCGTTCAGGATAGCCGCCCGCCGGTGCGGGCCCCTTCAGCCGCCCTGGACCGGCAGGCCCGCGAGCGACATCTGCTTGTCGTACTCGAGGGGGAACTCGTACTCCTGCGCGAGGGCGTCGGCCCCGATCGCCGCGGGCGCGACGACCACGTCCCAGCGGAGGATGCCGGTGCGCCGGTCGCGGCGCTGGTAGTCGGGGTCTGGGGAGAGCGAGGCCTCGGCGCCGCCGAGCAGCGTGACCCTCACGTCGTCCCCGGAGATCGTCGGCATGCGGTCCATCAGGCGCACCCGAACCTCCTCATGCCCGAAGTTCTGAACGGCGAGCCGGTAGGCGAGGTCCACGATCCGGTTGCCGCCCTGGACCTCCTCGCTGCGCTCGACCAGCTCGCGCGAGGCGCGGAGCGAGGAATCGATGCCGAAGCCGAGCGTGAACGATTCGCTGGCCGCGACGAGCGGGGCCTCGCCGTAGCCGACGAAGCGACCGTCGACGTACGTCGAGACCGGCCCGGGCAGGAGCACGGTGGCGCTGGTGTTGGTGATCCGCGCCTCGTCGAACACCTGCGCGGTGAGGGCGGGGGCCGCGACCTTGTAGAAGTCCGCGTCCATCGGGATGGCGGCGATCTGCACCTGCTGGCGGTCGGCGCGGCTGGGCAGGCTCGTGCGCTCGTCGATCGCGTAGGTCACGCTGAGCTGCGCCTCCTCGGGCCCGGCTCCCGCGCCCCCGCGCTTGCTGACGCGCCCCGCGGCCGTCGCGTCCAGCAGCCAGATGTTCGCCGCCAGCTCGTTGAGCTCGCTGTCGAACTCCTCGCGCCTGGCGTCGCGCTCCCCCGCGGCGGATTGCTGGCGCTGCTGCTCCACCTGCACCTTGCGTGCCGCGTAGTCGTCGCGCATGGTGAGGGCGTCGGCCTCGCTGTACTGCGCCGCCGGCGCGGCCAGCGCGAGCGTGAGCGGCTCCAGCGTCGGCGCCTTGGCGACCAGCGAGGCCGTCGCGGTCGAGAGGGTCATCGTGACGTCGCCCCAGTCCTCGCCGGAGAGCTGCTGGATGGCGGCGTAGTACTCGACCGTGACGCCGTTGTGCGATTCGTCGGTGCGCACCGTGTAGGAGGGATCCCAGGTGGCCTGGTTGACGAGGTAGCGCAGGCGCAGCTCGCGCGTCCGGTCGCCCTCGATCTCCACGAACATGACGGCCTCGCGCACGGTGCGGGCCGTGGCGCCCGCGAGCTGCTCGCGCTCGCGCTGGAGCTGCCCCAGCTCCGCCGCGAGCTCGCGGGCCCTCTCCTGCTGGGCCAGCTCCGCCGCCGCGAGGCGGGCACGCTCCGCGAAGATGAACTCCGAGAGAGACTTGATCGTCTCGGCGTCCAGCACGCCGGAGCGCAGCTCCGTCACGGCGGTCTGTCCGCCGAACTGCTCGAGCTGCACGAGGTACGCCCGCTGCTCGGCCAGGAGGCGCGACTCGTTCTCGCCCGCCCGCGCCGCCCGCTGGACGGCCTCGATCCGCTCGTCGAGCGCTCTGACCTCCTCGCGCACGTCGCGGTCGATCGGCCGCTCGCGGTAGCGGATCGAGCGCACCGCGACGCCGGGCGCCGCGTCCGCGTAGAGGCTCGAGGGCACCACGGCCTGCGGCAGCCCGCCGACCACGATCTCCTGCAGCCCGCCCGCCGCCCCGGTCTCGACCACGCGCGTGACCAGGGCCTGCCCCCGGTACACGGTGACCTCGTCGATGCGCCCGGTGGTCTCGAGCGCCAGCTGCCCCCACGCCGCGCCGGTTGCGGCCGACGCGGCAAGGCCCGTCCACACGATCCTGTTCCGTTGCATGTGCGGTCTCCCTCGATGCGCGCCCCGGCGCGGGGCGGCTCCTCAGAACCTACGGCATAGCCGGAGCGGCGCGCGCAACGGGCTTGTCACGGGCCGGCGCCGGGAGCGGGCGCGCCCGCCGGCTTGACGGGGGCTGAGGTCCCGATAGCATCGCCATGGCGTCGGGATCGTGCCCGTCGCGCTCCTACCGGCCGACGAGGCGGGGCGGAAGCCGCGCCGCGGAGATTGCCCGATGCTCCCCAAACCGCCGCCCCGCGAAACTCCGCTCGGATTCCTCTATATCCCGCCATACCGCGTGCAGGGCCTCTCGATCGCGGGCGAGGTCACGTGCGTGCAGATCCCCGAGCTCGACGTGTGCTTCGACATGGGGGCGTGCCCGCGCGCCGTGCTCTCCTCCAACTACGTCGCGCTCTCGCACGGTCACATGGACCATGTGGGTGGATTGGCGTACTACTGCTCGCAGCGGCGCTTCCAGGGGATGGGCACGGGCACGATCGTCTGCGACGAGCGGGTCGCCCCCGCCGTGCGCCGGATGATGGACGGGTTCCACGAGCTCGAGCAGCAGCAGACGCCCTACGAAATCATCACGCTCGCGCACGAGCAGCAGATCGAGATCAAGAACAACATATTCCTGAAGGGGTTCCACACCGAGCACACCGCCCCCTCCATGGGGTACGCGGTGATGGAGCACCGCACGAAGCTCAAGCCGGAGTTCACCGACTTTCCCCAGGAGAAACTGCGCGAGCTCAAGGACCGCGGGGTGGAGATCACGCGCCGGCTGGAGATCCCGCTGATCGCGTACCTCGGCGACACCGCCGCCGGGCCGCACCTGGTGCGGGACGACGTGCGCAAGGCGAAGATCATCATCACCGAATGCACGTTCTTCGATCCGGACCACAAGGGCCGCGCGAAAATAGGCAAGCACATGCACGCCGACGACGTGGCCGAGTGGCTGCGCGTCGCGGAGTGCGAGGCGATGGTGCTCGTGCACGTCTCGCGCCGGACGCACATGATCGAGGCGAAGGCCCAGCTCGTGCAGGCGCTCGGCGGGCGCGCCGGCGAGCGGGTGCACTTCCTCATGGACCACCGGTCCAACCGCGAACGGTACGAGCGGCAGATGATCGACGCGGGCATGACGCCCCCGGGCTCCGAGGGCCCGCGGCCCCGCCCCGTGCGCAGGGGACGGCCCGGGTGACGCGTGGCGCGCGTCGCGGGCGCATTTTCAAGCGCCCGCATTGACAGAGGGAGCGTGGTGGATTACGTTTGCGGGCTCGGATGAACGGTTTGCCGCGCTCGACTGGGAGGCCGGGGCGACAGACACATTTGTTCCCACCCGGCGCACGTCCTTCCAGAGGTTTGCCCGGACAATGACCAACCCCGATCGCAAGGTCTGGGACGGGGTTCTTGCGCACCTGCGGAAGCACCACCCCTCCCTTTACCGCAAGTGGTTCGAGGAGGATCTCGACCCGCTGGGACTCGTGGGCGGGACGCTGCCGGTGCGCACGCGCTCGCCGGTGCACTGCGCGTACCTGACGCAGAACTGCCTCGGACAGTTCAACGATGCGCTCCGGAGCATCACCGGGGCGCTGCTGAGCGTGCGCTTCCTGCGCCCGGACGAGGAGTTCACGCCCCCGCCGCGCGTGCTCCTCGATTCGGCGCCGAAGCGCAACGGGGCCGCGATGCACGCCGACGACTCGCTCGCGGTGAACCCGGATTTCGGTTTCGAGTCGTTCGTCGTGGGCCCGACCAATCGGCTCGCGCACGCCGCAGCACAAGCTGTCGCGGATCACCCCGGCACCTCCTACAACCCGTTGTTTATCCACGGCGACGTGGGCCTTGGCAAGACCCACCTGCTGCAGGCGATCTGCCTGGCGATCCGCGAGCGGGAGCCGGGCGTCTCGGTGTGCTATCTCTCGTGCGAGAGCTTTGTGTCGCAGTTCATGGAGGCGGTGCAGGCGGGGCAGATGTCGGAGTTCAAGCACCGGTTCCGCGACGTGGACGTGCTGGTGATCGATGACATCCAGACGCTCGGCAGCCGCGACCGGACGCAGGAGGAGTTCTTCCACACCTTCAACAGCCTGTACCAGGCCCAGAAGCAGATCGTGCTCTCGTCGGACGCGCCGCCCGACCTGATCCCTGACCTGCAGAAGCGGCTGGTCTCGCGCTTCAAGTGGGGGCTGGTCACGCAGATCGAGCCCCCGTGCTTCGAGACCCGTGCGGCGATCCTCAAGAGCAAGGCCAAGCTCCGCGGCCTCAACCTGCCCGACGACGTCGCGTCGTACGTCGCCTCCGTCATCGACACCAACATCCGCGAGCTCGAGGGCGCGATCGTCACGCTCCAGATCAGCGCCAGCGTCGACGGCGTGCCGATCGACATCGAGCTGGCCCGGCGCGTGATCGCCGGACACGCCTCGAACGAGCCGGCCCGCCACACCACGGTGCAGGTGATCATCGACGCCGTCACGGAGTTCTACGGGGTGCGGCTGAGCGACCTGCAGTCGAAGCGGCGGGCAAGGTCGGTCACGATCCCGCGCCAGATCTGCATGTTCCTCGCCCGGCGCTGGACGCGCCACTCCCTGGAGGAGATCGGGGGGTACTTCGGCGGGCGGGATCACACGACCGTCATGCACGCCGTCAAGGCGATCGAGACCCGGCTGGTGCAGGATCCGGAGTTCAAGGGCGACATTCTCGCCCTCGAGGAGCGGGTGCGCCCGGCTCCGCGCCCTGGATAACCCCCTGACCCGGATCGGCACAGCAGAACGAGAATGGCGCGCGCCGCGTGTGGACAACCTGTGATCTGGCGCTCGGCCCATGGCGCATGAAAACGCTGGTTCGGGGCGAGAAGAGCCCAGGCTCGTCAGCGGCGGCCTGCCCGCGAGCGCCCCCGAGCGCAGCCGACAGCCGACGACAATCCGCCGGTGGTTGAAGAAACGCTCTAAACGCTTGCTGCAACTATGGTTGCGTGTTCCGGCGCAGAATTGTCCACAAGCGCCAGCGCTTTCTACAACGACGAAGAGATTGAACTCTCTTGAAGGAAGAAGAGAAACCCGCGATCGAGAGCCTGTCGGTTCTCTCCGTGAGCACTTCTCCCAGCCCAAATCGCTCTAGCCGGCTGTGTGGATAATGGGTTAGCAACTCCCGCCGGGGTTGGGCTGGCACGAGGGGCAGATCGTGGAGGTCCGCCCCGCCACCGTGAGGCTGAGCAGCGACCGGCCGCACGCCGGGCACGGGGCTCCGCGCCGGCCGTAGACCCTGAACCGGTCCTGCTGGCCGCCGCGCCGTTGCTCGGCGTCGATGAAGTCGCGCAGGGTGGAGCCGCGGGCGGCCACGGCTTCGCACAGCACCCGCCGGATCGTGGCGGCGAGGCGGGCGACCTCCGCCCCGCTCAGGGAGGCGGCGGGGCGGAGCGGGTGGATGCGCGCGAGGAACAGCGACTCGTCGGCGTAGATGTTCCCCACGCCGGCGAGCACTCCCTGGTCGAGCAGGCACGCCTTGACCGCGCGGCCCGAGCGGGCCAGTCCGGCGCGGAGCACCGGGGCGCGGATATCGAGCGCATCGGGCCCCAGCCGCTCCCAGCGCTCCGCGCGGAGCGCTTCCAGCGAAGGGTACGCCCACACGCCGCCGAACCGGCGCGGGTCTCGGAAGTGCAGGCGCGAGCCGTCGTCGAGCACCCAGCGGACGTGGACGTGGTCGGTCCGGCCGGGCTCTGCGCCCGGCGGCGTGACGAAGAGCTGGCCGCTCATGCCCAGGTGCACGTGCACGGCGCCTGCGGGCCGGAGCGCGAACGCGAGCTGCTTGCCGTGGCGGACCAGCTCCTCCACGACGCCGCCCCGACCGAGCGCCGCGCGCCGGTCGCGCCGGAAGGAGCTGCGCACGACGTCGGCCCGGCCGACGACGACGCGGTCGATGCGCCTGCCGACCAGGAGCGGCGCGAGCGAGCGGCGGACGGTCTCGACCTCGGGGAGCTCAGGCATGGGGCGGGGCTTCTCCGAGAGACCTGCGCTCGGCGCGTCGCTCGCGGAAGAAGCGGCGCAGCACGTCGGCGCACTCCTCCGCGCGCACGCCGCCGAGGACGACGCAGCGGTGGTTCAGGCGGGCGTCGCTCGCGAGCGAGTAGAGCGATTCGCAGGCGCCGGCCTTCGGATCGGCCGTCCCGTAGACGACGCGCCCGACGCGGGCGTTGACCATGAGGCCGGCGCACATCGGGCACGGCTCGAGCGTCACGACGACGGTGCAGGCGTTGAGGCGCCAGTCGCCGAGCGCGCCCGCCGCCTGACGCACGGCCAGGAGCTCGGCGTGGGCCGTGGGGTCGGCGTCGCGCTCGCGGGTGTTGAACGCCTCGCCGAGCACGCGCCCCGTGCTGGTCTCGTAGACGACCGCGCCGACCGGCACCTCGCCGGCCGTCGCGCCGGAGCGGGCGAGCTCGAGGGCGCGCCCCATCATGCGCTCGTCGAGCGGGGTGGCGCCGGTGGGCCCGCGCGCCGGCGGCGGGGGCGGCGCGCCGAGGATCCAGCGGAGGATCGGCGCGAAGCGCGAGCTGGAGCGGGGGCGATCACTCATCGCCGGCGTCCGGGCCTTCCTTGCTGCGCCCGAAGCCGCGGGAGACGCGCTGGGCGGGCAGCCAGCGGAGCATCAGGCCGCCCAGCTCGAAGAGCGCATAGAGCGGGATCGCCAGGGCGAGCATGGACATGGGATCGGCGGGCGTGAGCACGGCGCCGATGACCAGGCACACCATCACCACCTGGCGGCGGAACTTGCCGAGCGTGGCCGGCTCGATCAGGCCCAGCCAGCCGAGCAGGAGGATGACCACGGGCGTCTGGAAGCCGAGCGCGAAGCCCATGGCCATCGAGAGGAACATCTTGATGTACTCGGCGACGCGGTACTGCTGCTCGATGCTCGCGGTGCGCGTCAGCGGCATGCCGAGCACGGCGACGCCCTCGTCGCCCTCGTCGATGGCGACGCGCAGCTCGCGCAGCCCGAGGTTGACCCACATCTGGCCGGGCTCGGGCGAGTCGGGATCGGCGTCCAGCATCGGCAGCGTGGGGAGCGTGACGCCCTCGGGGAGGGGGGCGGTGCGCGCGGGCGGCCCCTCGATGCTCGCGCCGAACATCAGGAAAAAGCCGACGACCAGGGGCATCACGAGCTTGTACAGGAAGACGATGCTGATCACCGTGAGCAGGCCGCTCATCGGCAGCAGCAGGTGCACGAACCGCCGCTCGCGTGCGTAGAGGCCGGGGGCGACGAAGAGCCACAACTGGTAGATGAGCCACGGGCTGCCCACCAGGATCGTCATGATGATCGCCAGCTGCAGCGAGGCCATGAAGGTCTCGGCGGGGGCGGTCTGGATCATCTGGGGCGAGAGGCCGTGCCGGACTTGGGCTTCGAGCACCGGCTCGATGAGCAGCAGGACCAGAGGCTTGGAGAACGCGAGCGCGGCGACCAGAATGGGGAGGAGGCCCAGGAGCGCAAAGATCAGGCGCTTGCGCAGCTCTTCCAGATGGTCCCCGAAGGGCATGACCACGTCCATCAGGTGAGAGGCAGTCTTTTGTTTGGGTATGAACATTCCCGCAGGGTCGCTCGTGTGTGGGGTGGACGATAGACGCGGCGTGATTATGGCCGGGCGGCGACGGAAACCGGCGGCGTGCGCATCCGAGGAATCGGGGAGGCGGTCGCGGAACATGGCTGGACCAGACGGGGCACAGCACTGGGCCGACGGCGACGAGCGGGAGCTCGTGCGGGCGGCCATGCGCGGCGAGCACGACGCGATCCGCCTCGTGTGGGCCCGGTACCGCCGCTGGGTCGCGGCGCTGCTGCTTGCCTACAAGCCGCGCCAGACGGACGTGGAGGATTTGTTGCAGGACGTGGCGATGACATTCGTGCGCCGGGTCAGCGAGCTGCGAGAGCCGGAATCGCTCCGCCCGTGGCTGCGCTCGGTGGCCATCAACGCCGCAAGGCTCGCGGGCCGGAAGCAGACGGTCGCCCGCCGGCACGGCGAGCGGCTGCGCCTGGTGGTGCAGCAGGAGGGCGAGTCGCAGCCGGACGTCGCGGCGGCGCAGCGCGAGGCGGCCCGGCGGCTGCTGGACCTCGCGATGGGCCTGCCCGAGGGGTACCGGGAGCCGCTGCTTCTGCGCTGCATGCAGGGGATGAGCTACCGCGAGATCGGGGCGATCGTCGGGCTTCCCGAGAGCACGATCGAGACGCGGATCGCGCGGGGCCGGCGGATGCTGCGGGAGATGGCCGCGGCCCAGGAGGCGGCCGCGCGCAGCGCGGCGCAGTCCGCGCCGATCGTGGAGGATGCCGGGGTGGTGAAGGGAGCAGGCGATGACCGGCATTGATCGCGACGTGCTGATCACGCGCGTGCTGGACGGCGAGGCGACGCCGGAGGACTGGGCGGCGTTCCGCGCCATGGCGGACCGCGACCACTCGGTGTGGGCCGACCTGGCCGACGCACAGCAGGATCGGGCGGAGCTGGCCACGGCGCTCTCCGAAGCCGTCGCCCTTGCCGACGACATCGAGGCGCCGCTGGAGGTGCACGCCGGCGAGCAGTTCCGCCGGCGGTTCATCGCGGCCGGGGGCTGGTTCGGCTGGGCCGCGGCGGCGGTGCTGGCGCTCGGCGCGGCGACCGGGCAGATCCGCACCGGCGTGGACCGCGAGCCGGCCCGGCAGGCGGGCCTGCTGCGCATCGATTCGCCGGAGGACGCGCTCCAGGTGTACATGGATAAGGGGCAGGAGGCCGGGTGCGTGATCGGGGAGGTCCCCGAGCGTGTGCTCATCAGCTCCGCGCCCACTCCCGACGGCCAGGGCTACACGGTGGTGTACCTGCGCCAGATCATCGAGAGGCAGCGCGTCGAGGACTTCTACACGCTGGGCCGGAACGAGGCGGGGCAGCCGGTGCCGGTCCCGTACGCGCGTCCGGAGCCGCGCCGGCCGATCTATTGACGAGACGCTGACGGCGGCGTGCGCCGAGCGCATCCCGGTGTGCGTATGCAGGCGAGCTCAACTGGGCCGCGGGCCCGAGGAGTGCGATCGATGGCAGCGAATCATTGTCTTCTTGCCGCGGCGTTGTGCGCGGCTGCGGGCCTGGCCGTCGCCCAGGAGCAGCAGAAGTCCTGCTGCGAGGCCAAGAAGGCGGCCCCGGCCGAGGCGCTGACCCACAGGGTCCAGGTGATGCCGGCGGCCCCGGCTCCGCTGGCCCCGCTCGCGACCCCGGCCCCGCTGGCGGCGCGGGCTCCGCTTGCCGTGCTCGCGCGCCCTGTGCAGGCCGAGGTGGAGGCAGGTCGCGCGGCGATGGCGCTGCGGGCGGCGCAGCCGGAGGCGCGGACGCGCTCGCGCACCGTCATGGTGCATTCCGAGAACGGGCGTGAGTTCAAGGTCGAGATCGAGGGCGACGAGATCCGGGCCTGGATCGACGGCGAGGAGCTGCCCCGCGAGCGCGTGAAGGTCTCGAACAAGCGCGTCGTCCTGAAGGATGAGGACGGGAAGACGGCGCACCAGTTCGACCGGGCCGTGACCCTCTCCGCGCCGGGGGTGAAGCTCGCGCCCGGCCAGGAGTTCGTCGTCGAGGGCCTCGAGATGGAGGACCCGATCGTCTGGGGCGCCGCCGACGAGTTCGGGGCGTGGGCCCCGGGCCAGCCCGCCGGCGACCACCCGCCCGTCATGATCGGGATCAACATGGGACCGCTCAGCGAGGACGAGGCCGACGAGGAGGCCATGGAGCTGCTCGGGGAGCACGACCTCGGCGCCGAGGACGTGGTCGTGGTCATGGGAGTCATCGAGGGCCTCCCGGCCTCGGACGCCGGCGTGGAGGAAGGCGACGTGCTCGTGGCCATCGACGGCGAGTGGGGCGTCACGGCCGAGAGCCTGCGCGACGTGCTCATGGAGAAGGAGCCCGGCGACTCGATCGAGATCGTCGTGATCCGGGGCGGCGACGAGGAGGAGATCGAGCTCGAGCTCGCGCCGTACGACCCGGGCCGCCTCGGCCAGCCGTTCGCCGACGAGGCCCCGACGGAAGTGACGCCGTTCACCTTCGAGTGGGGCGCCGAGCACGAGAACGTGCAGAAGCTGCTCGAGAAGCTCAATTCCCAGCGCGGCGAGCTGGATGGCGAGGTGAGGGAGCTGGTCGAGCGGCTCCAGCGGGAAGAGCTCGGGCGCTTCCGGCAACTCGACGAGATGCCACGCTTCCGCGTGTACCGCGAGGACGGGCAGGCGCCGCGCGCCCTCGTGACCCCGGTGCCGCCCGTTCCCCACGGCAGCCCCTACGGCGACGCGATGCACGAGCACCAGGACCGCCTCGAGCGCATCGAGGATCGCCTCGAGCGGATCGAGGACCGTCTCGACCGATTGCTCGAGGCTCTCGAGAGCCGGGAACAGCCGGGCCGCTGAGGCGTCTCACCACGAGTCCCCTGGCTCGGTCGTCTTGCGACCGGGCATTCCGCGACAGGCCGCACGGGTCCCCGCCCGTGCGGCCGTTTCTTTGGCCGGCCCAAGGTATGATCGGCCGGGAGGTCCGCATGACCGAGATACCAGCGTCCCCAGGCCCCACGTCCGATCCTCTGGAGGCGGTCGCGCGGGCCCGGGATTCGTTCGCCCGCATCAAGGCCGAGATCCACAAGACCATCGTCGGACAGGACGAGGTGGTGGACCAGGCGCTGATGGCGATCTTCTGCCGCGGGCACGCGGTGATCGTGGGCGTGCCCGGGCTCGCCAAGACGCTGCTCATCTCGACCCTCGCGCGGACGCTCAGCCTGGGCTTCTCGCGAGTCCAGTTCACACCCGACCTGATGCCCAGCGACATCACGGGCACCGAGGTGATCGAGGAGGACAAGGCGACGGGCGCGCGCGAGCTGCGCTTCGTCAAGGGGCCGGTGTTCGCCAACATCATCCTCGCCGACGAGATCAACCGCACCCCGCCCAAGACGCAGGCCGCCCTGCTCGAGGCCATGCAGGAGCGGCAGGTCACGATCGGCGGCGTGCAGCACAAGCTGCCGGACCCCTTCTTCGTGCTCGCGACGCAGAACCCGATCGAGCAGGAGGGCACATACCCCCTTCCGGAGGCCCAGCTCGATCGGTTCATGTTCCAGATCCTGATCGAGTACCCCGACGCCGAGGAGGAGCTCGAGATCGTCCGGCGCTCCGGCGATCCGGCCCGGGCCAGCCCCGTCCCGGTGCTCACCGGCGCGGACATCCAGGCTGTCCACCAGACGATCCGCGCGATCCCGATCGCCGACCACGTGCTCCGGTACGCGCTCCGCCTGGTGCGCGCGACGCGGGTGAACGAGCCCGCCGACCGGGGGGTGGAGCGACCACGGGTGATCAGCGACTACCTCTCGTGGGGCGCCGGCCCGCGCGCCAGCGAGTACCTCGTGCTGGCCGCGCAGGCCCACGCGGCGCTCACGGGGGCGACCCACGTCGACCCGGAGCACATCCGGGCGGTCGCGCACCCGGTATTAAGGCATCGCCTTCTCCGGAATTTCAACGCCGAAGCGGATCAGGTGAGCGCCGACATGATCCTCGACGGGCTGCTGGAAGCCATCCCGGTGGAGGGTTCGTCGGCCGCGGAGCGCAAGCAACTGGACCAGGTGCTCGGTTGACGGGACGGATAAAGTAGATCCGGGTATTCTTCTCCGATCAGGGGGGACGGGCCCGGCGGGGCCCGTGAAAGGGAGATTGCATGCTGTCCCAAACCGTCGAATACGCCCTGCGCGCGATGGTGACGCTCGCCTACAAGCCGGACGAGCTGGTGCCGACTCCGGAGTTGGCCGAGGTGACCAAGGTCCCGTCGAATTACCTGGCGAAGGTGCTCCAGACCCTCGCCGGGGCCGACCTCATCGTCGGGCGGCGCGGCGTGGGGGGCGGATATCGCCTGGCCCGGTCCGCAAACGAGATCCGCCTGCTGGACGTCATTAACGCGGTCAATCCGGTCGAGCGGATCAAGACCTGTCCGCTCGGCCTCGACACCCACGGACCGAACCTGTGCCCGCTCCACCGCCGGGTGGATGAAGCCGCCGCGAAAGTCATCGAGATCTTCGGGTCGACGACGCTGGCGCACGTGATCACGGGCGAGGGCACGCCGCAGCTGCCGCTCTGCGACACCAGGATGACCCAGCAGTACCAGCAGGTGCAGATCAGCCGCGGCTCCTGAGGCGTTCGCGCGGGCGCGCCGGCCGCCGCTACGATCCGGGCCGTGAACGAGGAAGCCCATCAGCACGACGCGCCGGACGGTGAGGTCCACGAGCAGGAGGCCTCGCGCCTGGCGAACCTGGAGAGGGTGCGCGCGCTGGGCGTGTGGCCGTACGGCGCACGGGTGGACGGGCTGGCGTCCCTTGCCGACGCGCGGGGCCTCTACGACGAGGGCGCCGACGCGGAGCACCAGGCGACGGCGAAGGGGGAGAGCCCGGTGGATCGCCGGGCGCGGGTCGCGGCCGCGGGGCGCATCGTGCTGAAGCGCGACACCGGGAAGCTGGTGTGGCTCAACCTCCGCGACGCGTCGGGCGACCTGCAGGCGGCGGTGAGCATGCGTGAGTGCGCGGCGCCGGGGTTCGAGGTCGCGAAAGCGAGCGATCTTGGCGACATCGTCGTGGTCCGCGGGCCGGTGATGAAGACGCGGACCGGCGAGATCACCGTGTGGGCCGAGGAGCTGCTCGCCGGGAGCAAGTGCCTCGCGCCGCCGCCGGCCAAGCACGAGGGGCTCCAGGACCTCGAGCTGCGCTACCGCCGACGGTACGTGGACCTGTGGGCGAACCCGGAGACCACGCGGGTGTTCCAGCTTCGGTCCCGGATCGTCTCGCACATCCGGCGGCTGATGGACGCGCGCGGGTATATGGAGGTGGAGACGCCGATGCTGCAGGCCCTTGCGGGCGGCGCCGCGGCGAAGCCCTTCCGCACGCACCTCAACGCGCTGGACATGGACCTCTTCCTGCGCATCGCGCCGGAGCTGTACCTCAAGCGGCTGCTCGTCGGGGGCATGCCCCGGGTGTACGAGATCAACCGCAATTTCCGCAACGAGGGCGTGGACAAGCAGCACAACCCGGAGTTCACGATGCTGGAGGCGTACGCGGCCTTCGGCGACGTGGGCACGGTGATGGAGCTGACCGAGCACCTCTGCCGGGAGAGCGCGAGGCTGGTGGTCGCGACCGAGCGGCGCGTGGAGCTCTCGTCAGTTCCCGACTCGGAGCTGAGGCTTCCCTTCGCCGAGATCACGATCGACTACGGCTCGCCCTTCCGGCGGGTCGAGTACGGCGCGCTCTTCGAGCAGGCGCTGGGCTTCGCGATGGACGATCTCGACCGCGTGTGGGCCCGGGCCGCCGAGCAGGGGATCCTGCGCAAGTACGCCAAGCACCTCGAGGAGGAGGGGCGGGCCGGCGCGCCGGGCGACCTCCGCGGCAGGGTGGCGGACGCGATCATCGTCAACGAGCTGTTCGAGGAGCAGGCCGAGAAGTCGGTCGATCCCTCGCGCCCCACCTTCATCACCGACTACCCGAGCGCGATCTCGCCGCTGACGCGCCCGAAGCCGGACAACCCGGCGCTCGCCGACCGCGCCGACCTCTTCATCGCGCACATGGAGCTGGCGCCGCACTACACAGAGCTGAACGATCCGGCGGTGCAGGCGCAGAAATTCCGCGAGCAGCTCTCCGGCTTGGACGACGAGGAATCCACGTTCCGCACGTTCGATGAGGACTTCATCCGCGCCCTCAAGGTTGGGATGCCGCCGGCGGGCGGCATGGGCCTGGGCATCGACCGGCTGGTGATGCTGCTGACCAACCAGCGCTCGATCCGGGACGTGCTGCTGTTCCCCTTCATGCGGCCTGAGTCTTGAGTCTTGGGTCTTGAAGTTCCGATGCGGGCAGTCGTCGCCGCGGCGACGCGCTGGCCACGGTGACTGCGCGCAGAGCTGCAGGAGCCCAAGCCGAACTCCGGTGCGCTCAGCTCACGCGGTGCGCCCACCGTCAAGACCCACCACTCAGGACTCAAGACCCAAGGCTCACTCCACGAACGCGCTCGTATCGACGCGGCCGCCGTCGAGGATCTGGAAGATGATCTCGTGGCGGGTCTCGTTGTCGATCTCCTTGGCGGTCGCGCCCTCAGGCAGCGGCGCCATGAGGGATTGCGGGTCCACCTCGGGGCGCCGCTCGATGGCGAGGCGCATGGCTCTCTCGCGCGCGGCTTCGGGCATCGCCGCGAAGATTTCCCGGATCAGCGACGCCCGTGCGTCGAGATCGTTCTCGGCCGCCAGGCGGTCCGCGAGCGGCTTGACCTTGGCGCTTGTCTCGGCGTCGAGCCCCAGCTCGGGCAGGACGGCGCCGAAGTGGTCGGCCGTGTCCATCATAAGCTCGCGGTAGAAGTACTCGAACTCGGAGAGCGACATGCGGACGACCGCGTGCATCATCTGATCTATTGGCGAGGCCCCGCCCTCCTCGACGGGGGCCGCCATCGCCTCGGTCGTGAGGTCCTTCTGGTAGCTCTCCATGATCTTCTGGGTGAGCGCGCCGACGGCCGGCGGGATCACGCCGTCCTCCATGAGCTCGAGAGAGAGGAACTGCTTGAGGTCGGGGGTGCTGGTGAGCGCCATGAGCCGGCCCGTGGTGGCGCGCAGGTTCTCCTCGTCGCTCATGCGCGTGCTCTCGATGACGCCCTGCTCCACACCGGCGATCGCGTCCAGGTTCTCGATCACGTGCGACTCGACGCGCTGGCGCCGCTCATAGAGGTACGGGGCCATCTTCGCCAAGAGGGCCACGTCGATCAGCGGGTTGTGGCTCATCGCGACGTACTCGACCGGCTCGGAGATGCGGACGATCTTGCCGGCGTCGTCGCGCCGGCTGATCGGCTCGAAATCCACCGGCGGCGCCGCGACGGGCCGGTTGACCGGGCGGCGCGGGGGCGGGGGCGGCGGCGGCCGGAACTCGGGCGTCGGCTCCGGCTTGCCGGGAGGAGGCGGAGCGACCTGCGCCAGCGAGGGGATCACGACACCTGCGCTCACGAGGCACGCGGTCAACATCCTGCTCTTGCCCATCATGCGGAGCTCCCAGCGTGAGGTCTGCCACCCCCGCCGGCCGCCGGCCGGCCGGGTCTGGGATTATCCCCTCCAGCGCGGGCGCATGCGCCCGAAGGGCGCAAGAAGTCGCCCCGCCCGATCAAAGCACCAACACGGCCGGGCTCAGAGCCCTTTGATCCGCTCGAGAAGCAGGTCGCGCTGCCGCTCGTCGAGGAACGCGAGCACGGCCGCGAAAAGGCCCTCCTTCGCCTTCTCGTCGGGCGCGCCCATGGTCCGGGCGCCAAAGTCGCGGACAAGGCGGTCGATCCGCGCTTGTTGCTCGGGGGTGAGGTCGAGGCCTCGCGTGAGATAGTCGACGGCGAACCGCTCGCTCTCGATCGCCCTCGCGGCCGCGAGCTCGATCTCCTTCCCCAGTTGATCGCGCCTCGCCTCGCGCACTGCACGCCGGAGGCCGATCTTCTCCCCCTTGGCCCGTGCTTCCTCCACGCGAGCCTTCCCGACGGCCTCCCAATACTCGTCGAGCAGCCGGTCGAAGGCCGCGGCCTGGTCCGCCGGGAGCTGGGCGCGGATCTCGTCCTCCAAGGGGCCGCGCTCGATCAGGGGCTCCAGGACGCGGAGCACCTGCACGAAGAAGAGCGCCTTGCCGAGCTTGCTTTCGGAGGCCTCCACCGTCTCGCCTTGCGAGAAGAGCTCGAAGTTGTCGATGATGAGCCGCTCTGCGAGCATCGCTCGCTCCGCGAGCACGTGCGCCACGCGCTCCCGGGCTCGCTCGTCGAGCGCGAGCAGCTCGAGCGCTGCTTCGGGCGGGGGAAGCCCGAGATCCTGGAGCCCGCCGCCGTACTCGTACACCACGAGCGTCCGGGCCTCCTCCGTGGCGACCTGCGGGCCGGCGAGCGAGGACTGGGCCTGCGCGGCGGGCTGCACCGCCTCCGTCACCTGGTCGGGGCCCGGCTGGCTCTGCGCCCTCGCGAGCATCGCCGCGTGCAGCAGCGCCAGACCGACGGCGAGCGGGAGCTTGGACATGTCGGGCCTCCTGGCGTCCCCCGGCGAGTTGTTGGCCGGGCGAGGGCGCGGCTTTCAGCGCCGGGCGGCCCGGCCGCCGGCGGCCCCACTACGCTACCGCCATGGCCACCCGGATCGACCGCCAAGCGCTCGCGCGCCGGATCGCCGCGGCATCGCTGCTGCGCGGCACGTTCACCCTTCGCTCCGGGCGGACGAGCAGCTACTACCTCGACAAATACCTCTTCAGCACCCGGCCGGAGGTGCTGCGCGAGCTGGGCGCTCTTTTCGGCGAGCGCATCGAGCGGATTGCGGCGGAGGAGCGCGCCGCCATCACTCGCCTGGCGGGAGCCGAGCTCGGGGGGATCCCGCTGGTGACGGCGGCGAGCCTGCAGACCGGATTGCCCGCCATCTTCGTCCGGAACGCGAAGAAGGAGTATGGGACGGCCAAGCAGCTCGAGGGCAAGCTGGAGAAGGGCGATCGGGTCGTCTTCGTCGAGGACGTCGCGACCACCGGCGGGCAGGCGCTCGAAGCGGTCGGTGTGCTGCGCGGGCACGGGGCCGACGTGCGGGCGATCATCTGCACGATCGACCGCCAGGAGGGCGCGCGCGAGAACGTAGAGCGCGCGGGCGTGCGCTTCGAAGCGCTCTTTACCAAGGCGGACCTCGGCATCGAGGAGTGAGCGCCGCGGATCCAAGGACACCGCGCACGGGCTGCGTGCGCTCTCCCGGCCGGACTCGGGGCGCTCGGCCCGCGTCGCGCCACCGTCGCTTGCTGGGCGGCGCCGCCCCGGCATAGGCCGTCAGAGCACCCACACGAGCGCCAGGCCAATCAGCACGAGGATCACGGTGACGACGATCCAGAGGGGGGCCCTCTGGCGCTCCGCGCCCACGGGCGCGAGGCAGTGGGGGCAGAGCTCGGCCTGGTCGTAGAAGCGGTGGCCGCAGTGGCGGCAGGTGGTCAGCTCGTCGCCGAAGCGGTCGAGGTCGGACGCGGACGGCCCCTCCGGGTGCAGGCCCTCGTCCAAGTCCGGCTCGTCAAAGCGTGGTGTGGGCATCGGCGAGGTCAGGGTATCCCGGCGCGCGGGCGCGGGTCCTCCGTGAACACCGCCAAATGAGAGCCGTTTCACCCTGAGCCTAGCCCGGCTTCACCGTCGGCGTGCACAACACCTGTGCGTTCCCGGCCCCCGGGTGCGCTCGGGGCCCCCCACCGCTGCGCGGCCCCGCAATCCCAGGTATGTGCAAGGAGAAAGCCCACATGAGTTACACACAGCGCCACCGTCGTGCGTCCGCCGATCCCCGCCCGCGCGAGCACCGGCTCGAGGGGCTCGAGCCCCGCATCGTGCTGGACGGCGATTGGTCGGCGCTCCCGGGCGCGGAGGTCTACGGCTCGGTCAACGGGGGATTCCTCACCGTCACGACGATCGACCTCGACAATCAGCCGATCGTGTTCCAGCAGGAGAACCGCGGGGATGACGACTTCGGGAGCGATTCGTGGGCGCAGCTCTCGATGCTGACGACCGACGACGGCAGCAGCAACGGCACCAACTTCGAGACGCTCGGGCGCCACTCGCTGGCCATCCACGACGACTGGCTCGTGATCGGGGCACCGAACGCCAACAGCGGCGCGGGCGCGGCGGCCGTCTACAGGCAGGACGACGCGGGCGCCTGGACCTTCGAGACGCTCATCACCGCCCCGGGCCTCGAGCCCGGCGACGGGTTCGGGTGGTCGGTGGACATGTACGGCGAGGTCATCGTGGTCGGGTCCCGCCTCGGGAACGCGGCGTACGTCTTCCAGAACACGGGCACGTGGGAGCTCGAGACCACGCTCACACCCACCGTCGGCCAGGACGGCCGGTTCGGCTTCTCCGTGGCGACCGACGGCGCGGTGATCGTTGTCGGGGCGCCGGGCGAGGAGACCCTGGACGAGGACTTCACCGGGACCAGCGGCGCGGTCTACATCTACGACCGCGACGGGGCGGCGTGGGCGCTCGCGGAGCGGATCGAGGCGCCGGAGAGCGCGCTCAACAGCGAGTTCGGGCATGCCGTGGCCGTGCAGGCGAACACCGTGGCGGTGGGCGCGTGGCTCGACGACGACCGGGGCGAGGGTTCCGGATCCGTCTTCGCCTACGGACGCCACGCGGGCGACTGGGTGATGGAGATCAAGCTGATCCCCGACGCCGCATCCCCGGGCGCGCGATTCGGGTACGACGTCGCCACCTCGGGCTCGCGGATCGGCGCGGTCGCGATCGGCAGCAACAACGGCGCGGTGCTCCCCTGGGCGCAGGTGTTCAAGCGCGACGGGGACGACTGGTCGCTCGAGACCACGCTGGCGCCGGACAGCGGCGGCGGGGACTTCGGGTGGCGGTCCATCGCTTTCGACTCCGACCGCGTGATCGTCGGCTCCGACGCCGACGGCGGCACGGCGACCGTATTCCGCATGAGCGACGGGAACGAGTGGGAGCTCGAGATCGTGCTTGAGCCGACGGCCGCGAACGGCGCGACCGGGATGGGGTTCGACGTCGCGGCCGACGGGAGCGACATTCTCCTGGGCGGTCTGGTCGCGCCGGGATCGGGCGGCGGGACCGTGGCGGTCGAGGCGGGGATGTGGCTCTTCGTCGCGCCGTTCGATTCGGACGTTCCCGACGCGGAGAAGAAGTGGGTCGTGGGGAGCTTCAGCGACCTGCCGGTCGGCGAGGCGACGACCGACGCCATCACGTGGACGGACCCCAAGGACGGGCGCACCTACGCCGCGGTGGGCACCGCCGACGGCGTGGTGCTCCTGACGCTCTCGGCGGACCGGACGACGTGGACCGCGCGCAACCTGACAGGGGAGATCACCGGCTCGGAGGCGATCACGCGCGGGATCTCGGCGTTCGGCACGCGTGACGGCCTCGTGTACATCGTGGGCTACAACGCGGAGAACGAGATGGTGGCGTACCGGCAGTCCGGCGCCGGATCGGCCGGGGCGTACGACTGGAGCTTCAAGAACATCACGGTGGAGGACCTGGATCCGCAGGGCCGCGCGACGCCGCAGTTCACGAGCAAGACCGTGACGTGGGTGACGAGCTGGAACGCGCTGAACATCGCTGGGCTGGATGAGGACGGGCGCGTGCAGGCGATCTGGATCGCCCCGGGCATGCAGCAGTGGTTCTCGAGCGACTTGTCGGCGAGCTCCGGCGCGCCCACCCTGAGCGGCGAGCTCACCGTGTTCGTCACCTCCTGGAACGCCATGAACATCGCCGGCGTGGACTCCGACGGCGCGCTCACCGTCACCTGGTGGGTTCCCGGATTCGCCAAGTGGGTCGTGACCGACTTCAACGAGCGGTTCGGCGGCCCGGCGATCGACCCCAGCTCGGTCGCGGCGTACACGACGCCGTGGGGCGCGCTGAACGTGGTCGGACGCGACGATCGCGGCGACCTGATCGTCTACTGGTGGGTGCCGGCCTTCAGCGACCCGCCCGAGAACAACTTCTGGCGCGTGACGAATCTCTCCTCGGTGCTCCTCAACAGCACGGTGGGCGAGGGCGCCGTGACCAGCCTCGTGACCGAGGACGGCCAGATCAACCTGTTCGCGACGAACGCGACCAACGACGTGATCCGCTTCGTCTGGGAGCAGGGCGATCGCTGGCGCGTCGAGGATCTCACGCACGGCGCGGACATCGCGTAGAGCGCCGGCGCGCGGCCGAATCTTCATGCAGCAACGCACTCTCCCCCGGGGCGCGGATCCGTTGAAACGGATCTGCGCCCCTTGGCCGCGCGCCGGGAACGCGCGCGTCCGTCGCGGACGCCCCGCGATGATCCTGAATTCACGGGTCGTTCGCGCGATGGTCGCCTGACGAGGCGCCGACAACGCTCGCGCACCCGCCGAACAGGCGCTGGCCAAACATTCCGCCACCCCGGTGGCGCAGCACCGGCGGCGTTTTTTCTGCGGGCTCTCGGTGCGCGCGCCGCGCAGGTTGGGGCGCCACAAACCATAAGTGCCGTCCTCGCGTAGACATGCGCAAGGAGTGCATCCCCATGAAAAAGCGTCGAATCCCCGAACCGGTTGCGGCCGAGCCCCACGTCGGGCGCGCCCTCGAATCGCTGGAGCCGCGCATCGTGCTCCACGGCGACTGGACAGCGCTCGAAGGAGCCGGTGTGTTCGCGTCGCTCGCGGGCGGCCAGTTCATCACCGCCACCACGATCGATCTTGACGAGGAGCCGATTGTCTTCGAGCAGACCGAGGACGATGGCGGCACGGGCTTCCTCGAGTGGAGCCAGGTCGCGATGCTCCGCGCCGACGACGGCACGAGCAACGGCGAGAACTTCGAGCCGCTCGGGCGCCACTCGCTCGCCGTGCACGGCGAGCGGCTGATCGTCGGTGCGCCCAACGCGAACTTCGGCTCCGGCGAGGTGGCCATCTACGAGATGGACAACCGGGGCGAGTGGGTCTTCCAGACCGTGCTGAGCGTGCCGGGGCTGGAGGCCGGCGACGGCTTCGGCTGGTCGGTCGACATCCACGGCAACACCGCGGTCATCGGCACGCGCAGCGGAAACGCGGCGTACGTGTTCCGCGACTCCGACGGCTGGTCGCTCGGGGCCACGCTCCTGCCCACCGCCGACCAGGAGGGCCGCTTCGGCTCCTCCGTCGCGACCGACGGCTCGGTCATCGCCGTCGGCGCGCCCGGGGAGGAGATGCTCGACGGCGACGCGACGCGCACCAGCGGCGCCTTGTACATCTTCGAGCGCGACGGCAACGATTGGGCGCTCGCCACGCGCATGGACGCCCCCGAGTCGGCCGCGGACGGCGAGTTCGGCAACGCCGTCGCCGTCCACTCGAACACCGTCATCGTCGGAGCCTGGCTGGACGACGACATGGGCGAGGAGTCGGGCTCCGCGTTCGCGATCGGGCGCCACGGCGGCGATTGGCTGGTCGAGGGCAAGTTCACGCCCGACTCCCACGCGCCGGGGACGCGCTTCGGCTACGACGTCGCCGCGAGCGGCTCCCGGGCCGCGATCGTCGGTTCCGGCACGGAGGGCGGCCCGGGCGAGTCGCTGGCGGCGGTCTTCAAGCGCCGCGGCGACGAGTGGTCGCGCGAGGCGATCCTCGAGCCCGACGGCGCCGAGTTCGCCTGGCGGTCCGCGGCGTTCCACGGCGACCGCGTGGTGCTCGGCTCGGCATCCGGCGGCGGCGCGGCCCATGTCTTCGTCCGCACCGGGGACGACGCGTGGTCGCACGAGACCACGCTTACGCCCACGGAAGAGGAAGGCAGCGCCTTCGTCGGGTTCGACGTCGCGGCCCACGATCAGACCGTGGTCCTCGGCG
>DASRXL010000241.1:0-47807 GCA_035654175.1 Phycisphaerales bacterium | reverse complement strand
CCGGGAGACCGGCGAGCGAGTAGCCGCACGCGGGGCAGGCCTGGACAGCGGGGGCGCGGCGCCGTTCTCGGGTCGCGAGCACAATCCCCGGCAGGAGCAGCAGCAGAGCGGCCGCCAGAGAGGGACAATCGTCGCGCGATGGCCCGTGTTGACGGGGCCCGCGTCCCAGATCTTGAACCACCACCTGAACCGGCCGGACATTGGACCGAGCGTCCATCGCCGGGGCATGCCGAAGTGATTGGTGGGGTGGTAGGTGAAGTAGAAGGCTCCGTGCGAGATGCCGGTCTGGAAGTCGGGCCCGCTTCCCTGCGCGGACAGGCGATGCTGGTAGCAGAAGCCCCAGCGGGCGCTGGCGATCCACGCCGCGGCCATGAGCACACCGAAGGCGATGAAGCGGATGGCCGCCCGGTGTCGGCTGTTCATCTCCGCACAGTAGACGATCCCGATTGGGCCCGGGAGGGGGGGTGATCATGCCCTGCTCCCCGTCCGGGACGCGATAGCATCCTCGCCGGGAAGGACGTCGTCATCCGCTCACCCGTCCGGTCGCGAGAACATCCCGCATGAAAGCAATCCTCCTCGCCGTCTGCGCAGGCCTGTGCTGGGGAATCGGAGAGCTGTGCACGAAGAGCGTGCTGCACACGGGCAAGGTCGGCCCGATCACGGCCATCGCGGTCCGCTCGACGGTGGCATTGCCGGTGCTGTGGCTGGCGTACCTGGTCGCCGTCAAGGTCGCGAAGGCCGAGCCGCAGGACTGGCTCAAGGCGGACACGCAGACGCTGGTCAAGCTCGTGCTGGGGTCCGGGCTTGTGGCGGGAGCGGCGGCGATGATCTTCTTCTACTCGTCCCTCCACGTGGGGGAGATCTCGCGGGTGAAGCCGGTGGCGTTCGCGCTGGCGCCGGCGGTGGCGAGCGTGCTCGCGTTCGTGCTGCTCCACGAGCCGCTCACGGCGAAAAAGGCCGCGGGCCTGGCGGCGATCCTGGGCGGGGTGATCCTGCTGACCGGGAAGTAGTCGAGGCTGTGAGGATCGGGGCGGACGCGGAGCTCTCCCGCGGCTCCCGCGCCATGGCGGCCGCATCGTGACGGCGGGATTGGCCGTCCGCGCCTGCTCGGGCCGTGGTAAGCTCGCGCGAGAGGTGCCCGATGCCGAGCCGGCGCGAGTTTCTCGGTGCGATGTATGCTCCCGCCGCGGCGTGCACGGCCGCGAGCGTCGGGCTGCCCATGCCCAGATGCGGGGCGGGCGCCCTTCTCGCGGAGCTCGGCGCGACGCCGGGCACGCCGGAGGAGATCGCGCGCGACGAGGACTTCTGGCGCTTCGCGCAGCAGGCGTTCACCGTCGATCGCTCGATGGTCAATCTCAACAACGGCGGCGTGAGCCCCTCCCCGCGTTGGGTGCAGGAGGCGATGAAGGACCATCTGGACCTCGCGAACAAGAGCCCGGCGTATTACCTCTGGCAGGTGCAGGAGCCGCGGAAGGAAGTGGCGCGGACGCGGCTGGCGGGGGCGTGGGGGGTGGACCCGGAGGAGATCGCGATCACCCGGAACGCGAGCGAGAGCCTGCAGATCTGTCAACTGGGGCTTGGCCTTGCCCCCGGCGACGAGGTGCTCTGCTGCACGCAGGACTACCCGCGGATGATCACGACCTTTCAGCAGCGGGCGCGGCGGGACGGGATCGTGCTGCGGCAGGTCAAGATCCCGAGCCCGGCGGAGGACACGGCGAAGATCCTGGCGATCTACCGCGACAGCATCACGGAAAGGACCAGGCTGCTCCTGGTGAGCCACGTGATCAACATCACCGGGCAGGTCATGCCGGTGCGGGAGATCGTGGCGCTGGCGCGCGAGCGGGGCGTCCCCACGGTGGTGGACGGCGCCCACTCCTTCGCGCACCTCGATTTCAAGCTCCCCGACCTCGGGTGCGACTACTTCGGAACGAGCCTCCACAAGTGGCTCTTCGCGCCGCACGGCACCGGCATGCTGTACGTGCGGCGCGACAGGATCCCCGGGCTGTGGCCGATGATGGCCGCGGCGCAGACGCAGGACGCGGACATCCGCAAGTTCGAGGAGATCGGCACGCACCCGGCGGCGAACCACCTCGCGATCGCGGAGGCCCTGACGTTCCACGAGAGCCTGGGAGCGGCGCGGAAGCAGGCGCGGATGATCTATCTGCGCGAGCGGTGGATGGAGCGGCTGTACGCGAGCGGCCGGGCGCGGCTGCACACGAGCCGCAAGCCGGGGTGCGCTGCCGGCATCGGGACGGTGCAGCTCGAGGGGCTCGACACGGCCGAGCTCGGCGCGTGGCTGTGGGAGAAGCACCGGATTCTCGTGGTGGCGATCAAGCACGCCGAGTTCGAGGGGCTCCGGATCTCGCCGAGCGTGTACTCGACACTGGAGGAAGTGGACCGGTTCTGCGGGGCGGTCGAGGCGGCGCTGCGGGATGGGATCGGCTGAGGGCGGAACGCTGAGCGGCGTCGATGACCGGTACGGCCCGTTCCGCACGGTCCATGGCTGCTCGGCGCCGGCACCATGACGGAATGGGACAAACGGCCCGTGATCTGCGGGATCTCAACAACCGGCACGGCGTGACGCGAACTCTCTCTCCGGAGCTCCGCGTCCCCTCCGCGCCTCCGCGTTCACCCGAAAAGCCCGAGTTGCCCGCCGAGCTCGGGGTGCTGGAACGAATCTGACGAGAGTGTGAGCCGGTCGTTCGTCATGCCGTGGCGCTTGCACGCGAGCTCGTGGAGCGCGGCTATCTGGGCGGCCCAGGGCCCCTCGCCGCGCTGGCGGATGCGCGCGCGGGCGTCGTAGAGCTTGCCGCCGCGCATGTCGCGAATGCGCGACTCGACCTTGCCGGCGCGATCCGGGAACTCGCGCCGGGCCCACTCGAGGAACACGTCCTTGATCTGCCAGGGCAGGCGGAGCAACACCCAGCCGGCCCGCGTCGCCCCGGCGCTCGCCGCGGCCTCGATCAGCGCGGGGATCTCCTGATCGGTCAGGCCGGGCACGATCGGCGCCGTCATCACACCGACCGGGATGCCGGCGGCGGAGAGCTCCTCCATCGCCTTCAGCCGGTCGCGCGGCGACGATGCCCGGGGCTCCATCTTCGCCGAGAGCTCCGGGTCGAGCGTGGTGAGGCTGATGAAGACCGCCGCGGCCCCGCGCGAGGCGAGGCTCCCGAGCAAGTCGATGTCGCGCGTCACGAGACGGTTCTTCGTGATGATCGACACCGGCTGCCCGCACTCGGCCATGATCCCGAGGCAGGCGCGGGTGATCCGCAGCTTGCGCTCGATCGGCTGGTAGGGGTCGGTGATGCCCGACATGGTGATGCCCTCTCCCCGCCACTTCGGGTTCGCGAGCTCGCGCCGGAGCAGCGCCGGCGCGTCGTGCTTGGCGAAGAGCTTGGTCTCGAAGTCGAGGCCGCAGGAAAGGCCGAAGGTCTCGTGCGTCGGGCGCGCGTAGCAATAGATGCACCCGTGCTCGCATCCGCGGTAGGGGTTGATCGTCCACTTCATCCCCACGTCGGGGCTGTCCACCGGGTTGATGATGGTGCGGGCGCGGTCGAAGAGCACGACCGTGCGGACCTGCTTGCCCTCGGGGTGCTCGCGTGCGGCGTCGTCCAGCGTTTCGCCCAGAACGCTCAGCCGCACCGGCTCGAACCGGTTGGGAGGATTGATCTGGGCGCCCCGACCACGGGCGTGGCCGATCGTCAGCGCGTCGGCGTATTCCGGGAGACCGTCAGGCTGAGCGGGAGCGGGCACACGCATCAATACCAAACATACACCGATTTTGCGCGTGCGTCAAGACAATCGCCCTGACGGCCGCCCGGGTGTTGTGCCGCGCCTACTCCTCGGGGGCCACGGCGGGCTCCGCGAACTCCACTCCGGGGATGAGCCGGTCGATGTTCTCGACCGTCTGGCGGATGCCCGCCAAGTGCTCCTCGAGCTGCTCGAGGGAGTGCTCCATGGCCCCGACGGTCGCGAGCTGGGCCTCGATCCGGCCCAGGCGCTGGTTTGCCTCGGCGAGCAGCTCGTTGGTTCTCGAGAGCGTCGCCTCCACCTCAGCGATGCGCTCGCTGGAGGTGGTGAGCTTCGCGTCGATCGAGTGCAGGTCGTCGGCGATCCTACCGACCACGCACCCGCTTTGCGCGGCGCACAGCAGCGATAGGAGGCCGAGGGTCAGGCGTCGCATCCGGCTCCCTCCGCCCCCGCAGCGCGGGCCGCGGGCGGAGGGACCCGCCCGCGCCGCGCGATGCATCCATACGGCGTCACTCGCCCCGGTTCCGCTGCGGCTTGTTGCCGGCGCGCCCGGCGCCGTTCTGACCCTTGCGCTCGTTGTTCTGGTTGTTCTGCCGGTCGTTCTGACGGCCGGTGTTCCTGTCGTTCCCGCCACGCTTCTGCTGCTCGTTGTTCGGCATCACGGATCTCCTTGCTCGGTCGATCACCCACGCACGAGCGCGGGCGATGCACCTGAATTGATCTTCCTGTGCGCGCGCGGCGGAAGCGGTGAACTCGCAGTGAATCAAGGCTCATTCCCCCCGGCGCGGGGGCGCAGGGCGTCCGCCGGCGCGCGGCGCACGCCGGTGTCGCACGGTCGCCACGGGCGCGATCCGGGTGCTAGGCGCTTTCCGCTACGCGCGTGATCCGTGCGCCGAGCGGCGCGAGGCGCTCTTCGAGCCGCTCGTAGCCGCGATCGAGGTGGTAGACGCGGTTGACCGTGGTCGTCCCCTCCGCGGCGAGGGCGGCGAGCACGAGGCAGGCGCTCGCGCGCAGGTCGCTCGCCATGACGGGCGCGCCCCGCAGCCGCTTGACCCCCGACACCACCACCGTGGGACCCGCCCGGAAGACGTGAGCCCCCATCCTCCCGAGCTCGGCGACGTGGAGGAAGCGCTCCGGGAAGATCCGCTCGGTGATCACGCTGTTGCCGTCCGCCAGGCAGGCGAGCGCCATGAACTGCGCCTGCAGGTCCGTCGGGAAGCCCGGGTGCGGCTGGGTCGTGATCTCGATGGGGCGAATCACCCGGTCAACAGTCACGCGGCAGGTCGCGTGGAAGGCGTCGTCGCACCGCGTGGTGTGCACGTGCACGCCCGCGGCGTCGAGCCGGTCGACGGCCGCGAGCAGCGCATCGATCGGGCAGTTCTCGATCGTGATGGCCCCGTTGGTGATCGCGCCGGCGCACATGAAGGTGCCCGCCTCGATACGGTCCGGGATCACCGCGTGGTCGGTCGCCCCCAGGCGGTCGACCCCCTGGATCGTAATCCGGGGCGAGCCGGCCCCGGTGATCCGCGCGCCCATCTTATTGAGCAAGCGCGCGAGGTCCACGATCTCGGGCTCACAGGCCGCGGACTCGATCACCGTGGTGCCGTCGGCCAGGGTCGCGGCGGACATGACGTTGGCGGTGCCGAGCACCGTCGATCCGAACGGACCTCCGAGAAACACGGTGGCGGCGCGGAGCCTCCCGCCCGGCGGGGTGGCGGCGATGATGTCTCCGCCGTCGAGCGTGATCTCCGCCCCGAGCGCCCGCAGGCCGCGCAGGTGGAGGTCCACCGGCCTGTCGCCGATGGCGCACCCGCCCGGCATGGACACCCGCGCCCGGCCGCGCCTGGCGAGCATCGGTCCGAGGGCGCAGATGCTGGCCCGCATGGTGCGCACGATCTCGTAGCGGGCGTGGCTCCGGCTCTCGTCCTCCGACCGGAGGGTGATGGAGGACCCAAGGGCGCCGCCCGGCCCCGGCTCGTCGGTGCGCTCGCACCCCAGCTCCGCGAGGAGGCGGAGCATGTTGCGAATGTCCGCCAGGTCCGGCACGTCGCGCAGGGTGATCGGCTTGTCCGTCAGCAGGGCCGCGGCCATGAGAGGCAGCGCGGCGTTCTTCGACCCGTTCACGCGGATCGTCCCTTCGAGCCGCCGCCCGCCCTCGATCACGAAGCTGTCCATGAGCGATCCCCTTCCGTGGTGCGCGTTCGGGATCCTATATCGGACCGTGGGCGGCGGCGGGACAAATAGGCTGTGCGGCCAGCGCCCCGGCGGCCCGACCGGCACAGGCGGCCCCGTGCCGGGCGCCGCGCCGATCTGCGCGTGGCAGATCGCTCCCGGCGAAGGCAGAGTTTCCCGTGCGTTCCCGGGGTCGCCGGGAGCGGCCCGTCCGAGGGCGGGGCCGGGCTGCGGAGGACCCGATGAGGCACACGAGCGTCCGCTGGGTCATGTGCATGCTTGTCGGCGCGGGCTGCGCCGCCCCCGCCCTTGCGCAGCAGGGCAACGGCAAGGGCAAGCAGGCCGGCGGCGACTCCTCCGGCGGCGGGGAGGACCCCTTCGACCATCTCCCGGACTCGATCGTCCTCGGCGGGACCGTGCGTGATTTCCGCGAGCGGCACATCCCCGGCGGGCACTCGGATTTCGAGCTCAAGCCCGCCCGCGGCTTCGGACACTACGTCGGCATGGTCGCCGAGGGGCTCGACGCCGAGGGCAGGCCGGCTTTCGCGAGCACGGGCCACAAGGTGCTGATCCCGTGGCAGGACGCGGAGGGCAGGCCCATCGCCCCCCTCCGCAGCTATATCGCGATGCGCACGGGCGACGTCCATGGCGCGGCGGAGTGGCAGGAGGGCGGGGCGATCACGACGTCCGGGAACTTCTCGCAGTGGTTCCGGGACGTGCCCGGCGTGAACATGAGCGACGCCTTCCCGATCACGCTCCATCGAGAGGCGGGAACGAACACGTACGTCTTCGACGACAGCCTGGACACCAGCCTCGCGAGCATGGAAGGGTTCTTCATCGTCAACGACAAGCTGGCCGGGAACTCCAAGGGCGGCAACAAGAATTATCACTTCACCTACGAGCTCCGGACCCGGTTTGTCTACGAGGCGGGCGCGGGGCAGACCTTCACGTTCCGCGGCGACGACGACGTCTGGGTGTTCATCGACGGCAGGCTGGTGATCGATCTTGGGGGCGTGCACACCGTCCTCGGGCAGTCGATCGACCTGGACCGGCTCGTGTGGCTTGAGGACGGCGAGACGTATCCGCTGGACTTCTTCTTCGCCGAGCGCCACCGCACGCAGTCGAACTGCCGCATCGAGACCAATCTCCACCTCGAGGAGCTCAACGTGCCGACCGCGTCGTCTCTGTACGACTAGCCCGGCCCGAGCGAAAGCGACGACCCCACCCCACGCCCGTCCGCACCTGTGCGGCGGGCGGTTTTTTTCGTCTGGGCAAGCGGCGCGTCCTCGGCCGGTCTGTGCGGGTAGGGAGGGCGCTCGGGGAAGTTCTCGCCGGGGAACAGGTGGCGTTTGGGTGGCACCCTGGGGCGGCGATTCTCATCCTGTGGACGTGCGGCGCGGCGGTCGGCCGCCGGGCCGGTGCTCAGGAGGATTCGCCATGCTTCGCAGCTCTCGCAGGTCGTGCTCGCCCCTCGGGCTTCTCCTCCTCGCGGGGGCCTGCGCCGCGCCCTCCGCGCTCGGGCAGACCATGTCCCTCACCGGCGTGGCGCGGGATTTCCGCGCGAGCAACCAGGTCGGCGGGCACCCCGACTTCGAGGTGGTGCCCTTCAACGGCAGCGGCCTCTACGCCGGCAACGTGTGGCTCCACCTCGACGCCGACGGCAAGCCGATGTACATCGGCACGGGGCATCTCGTCACCTCGCAGGCGCGCAACGTCAACGGGGCGTTCATCGCGCCGCACCTGGTCAACCGCGACTACCTGTGTGCGCCCGGCGGCGACGGGCTGCCCCAGTGCGACAAGATCGTGCTGCAGGACTCGGTCGGCGTGGACGCGGTCGAGATCCAGTTCCAGTCCGTCGTGTACAACGACAACGGCACCAGCAGCTGGACGTACCGGGTGCGCGAGCTCGACACCGGCAAGGACCTGAGCCACTGGAATCTCGCGATCGACGACTCACACGTCGTGCGCCCCGGCACGACGGCCGGCTACACCGTGGGCGTCGACGGCTCGACGGGCTTCTACGGCATCAAGTGGGACGTCACGGACGCGTTCGAGGTCGGCGAGTTCACCGTGGTGCTGGACAAGTGGTACCTGGGCGATTGCAACTCCGCCGGCGTTCTCATCAAGGCCGGCAAGCGCTCCGACACGGACGCGATCATCGCGCCCATGACCACGGTGAGCGCCGACGGCTATCCCTTCAGCACCGACGTGCTCCTGGGCGCCGCCCCCCGCAACGACCAGAGCGCCAGCTACGGGCCCGCCGACGACGGCGCCGTCACGAGCGCCGCGAGCTTCGACCAGTGGTACCGCGACGTGCCGGGCGTGAACCTCTCCACGGCCGTCACGATCGACCTGGTGTACGACCCGGCGATCGGCCGCTACGTCTTCGACAGCGCGACGGACCCGATCTACGCGCCGCTCGGCGGCTTCTTCCCGATCAACGGCGAGCTCTACGGCAACTACGGGGCGACCGGCAAGAACTTCCACTTCACCTTTGAGCTGGCGACCGAGTTCGAGTACCACGAGGGGGAGGGCCAGGTCTTCTCCTTCACCGGCGACGACGACGTGTGGGTGTTCATCAACGGGCAGCTCGTGATCGACCTGGGCGGCACGCACGGGCCGCTCCAGCAGCAGGTCAACCTCGACGACCTCGGCTGCCTCAATGACGGCGACATCTGCACCCTCGTGCTCTTCTTCGCCGAGCGCAAGACCCAGGGCTCGAACATCCGCATCGAGGCGTCGTTCGAGATGGAGGGGATCATGAATCCCACCGTCTCGGCCCTGTACGACTGACCCCGCGGCCGATCTAAGAAGTCATGGCGACGCCCGCTTCCCTCTCCGGGGAGCGGGCGTTCTCGTCGCGCGCCCCGCTCGTGCGCGGCGCAGGCGCTCCGGCCCGCACGATCGTGCGCCGCGCCCCGGGTCGTGAGGGAATGGGGGTGGCGAGAAGGGCGGGGGATTCGGAGAATCTAGGCAGGGGCGGGGAGGCACGGGCCGGAACGGTGGGGCCACGGCCGACGGAGAACCCCGCCATGGGACGCACGGACCGGATGAATCTCAAGGGCGCCGCGATGCTCCTGATGCTCGCGGGGACGGGCTCGGCGGCCGCGGCGCAGGACGCCGGCGATCAGCCGCCCACGGTGAAGCTCACCGGCACGCTGCGCGACTTCCGCCGCTTCGACGTGGAGCACGGCCATCCAGACTTCGAGCAGTACAACACCGGGCACCGAGTCGGTCTGGTCGCGCCGGAGCTGGACGCCGACGGGCGGCCGGTGCTCGCCTCGGCCTCGGGGCTGTCGGTCAAGACTCAGTTCAGGGACTCGACGGGGCGCAACATCAATCCCGCGCTGTACGACCCGAGCCGGGGGGACGTCGCAGGGTCGCTCGCCAGCGCCGGGGTGGCGATCAAGTCGGCGGACAGCTTCTCGCAGTGGTACCGGGACGTGCCGGGCGTGAACCTCTCCATGCCGCACACGATCGTGCTCGAATGGGACCAGAACGCCCAGAAATACATCTTCCACGAGCATGACGACGAGTCCACGAGCCGGCGCGAGGGCTTCTTCCCCGCCGACGGCGCGCTGTACAACGACGACGACCCGATCTACCACCACAACTACCACTTCACCTACGAGCTCAGGACGCGCTTCCGCTACGAGCGGGGGAGCTCGCAGGTGTTCACCTTCTTCGGCGACGACGACGTGTGGGTGTTCGTCGGCGGCAAGCTCGTCATCGACCTCGGCGGCGTGCACGGGGCCGTCAGCCAGACCGTCGACATGGACCGTCTCGACTGGCTCGAGGACGGCGGGACCTACGAACTGGCCTTCTTCTTCGCCGAGCGCCACCTCACGCGGTCGAACTTCCGAGTCGAGACCTCGATCTTCTTCGAGGACATCAACGTCCCCATGGCGTCCGCCCTCTTCGACTGAGCGGGCGATGCGCAATCTCAGAGCCCCACCCCACGCCCGTCCGCAGCGTTGCGGCGGGCGTCTCTTTGCGCCGTCACCAGCGGCGGAGGTACAGCTCCTGCCGGCGCTCGACGCGGTAATAGATGAATCCGTCGGCCGAGCGGATCACCCGGACGAAGCGCGGCCGCTCGAGCGAGGGCCGCCGGGGCTCCGGCCAGGACTCGGAGGCGAGGAGCGGCTCGATGGGCCTCGGGGTGAGCGAGGCGTCGCGCCGGACCTCTATCCAGTGCGGCGACTCTTCCGGCGCGAGCAGCCCGGAAACCACCGTGCCCGGGAGCACGGCCTGCCACGCCCCCCCCTGCGCCGGCTCGGCGGCCGGCGCCTGGCGTGGCGCAAGCGCGACCCGCGCGTCCCGCGGCCCGGGGGCGCAGCCGGCCAGCGCGATCATCGAGCACGTCACAAGTTGTGCCAAACGACTCGGCATCACCCCGTCAGGCTACAAGAGCCGCGCCACCCGGCCAAGGGGGATTCCCGGCATGCCGCGCAAGAATGTGCCGTGGCGTGGCGGCAACACGGTGCGTGCGGGCATCGCCCGGGGCGCGGGATTGTCGCCGCGCGCCCTCGTGAGGGCCTGAACCCTGGCCGATACGATCACGTACCCACCGACATTGGGCCGCGGCGCGGCGGAAGGGGTCGAGAGATGAAGGGCGTGATTCTCGCTGGCGGGCTTGGCACGCGGCTCCGACCGCTCACGCTGGTCACGAACAAACACCTGCTGCCGGTGTTCGACAAGCCGATGATCTATTACCCCATCGAGTGCCTGCTCAACGCCGGCATCGACGAGGTGCTGATCGTGACCGGGGGCGAGCACGCGGGCGACTTCCTCAAGCTGCTCAAGAACGGGAAGCACCTGGGCCTGCGCCACCTCGAGTACGCCTACCAGGAGGGCGAGGGCGGGATCGCCGACGCGCTCAAGCTCGCCGAGGACTTCGTGGACGGCGACAAGGTGTGCGTGGTGCTCGGCGACAACATCATCGAGCGCAACATCCGCCGCGCGGCGGGCGATTTCTTCACGCAGCGGTCGGGCGCGAAGCTCCTACTCAAGGAAGTGCCCGATCCCGAGCGCTTCGGCGTGGTCCGCTTCGAGGGCGACGGCGACTCGCGCCGCGTGGCCGAGATCATCGAGAAGCCCAAGACCCCGCCGAGCAACTGCGCGGTCGCGGGGATCTACTTCTACGACGCCGACGTCTTCGAGGTCTGCAAGGGGCTCAAGCCGAGCGGGCGCGGGGAGCTCGAGATCACCGACGTGAACAACTACTACCTGGAGCGCGGCGACCTGACGTACGAGCTGCTCGACGGCTGGTGGACGGACGCGGGCACCTTCGAGAGCCTCTTCAGGGCGTCCGAGTACATCGCGAGGGGCGGCGCGAACCACGTGGATCAGCTGATGCGCCGGGAGGTCGCCGGCGCGAGGTGACGGGCCCCGCCCCGCGCGGCGCCGGACGCCCGCTCGCCGGGCGCGCCGTCGCCCCCCTAAGGAGATGACCGGTGCAGCCCCATCCGCCCAAGCCGCCGCATCGCTTTGATGGACCGCTGCGCGAGGCGTTCGCGCGGGCGCAGGAGGTCGTCGAGCCGCTCTTCGTGCCGTCGCAGTTCTTCACCGACGACCGCGGGTGGTCGCTCATGAACCAGATGCAGGGCGTGATGCGGGCGGAAGGACAGATCAACTTCTCCGTGCAGTACCCAGGCGTGATCAAGGCCTGGCACCGCCACCGCAAACAGACGGACTTCTGGATGTGCGTCTCCGGGCACCTCAAGGTCGGCGTGCACCGCGACGCGGACGGGACGAGCTGGTCGCTGGTCATCGGCGAGAAGAGGCCCGGGACGGTGGTGATCCCGCCGCCGCTCTGGCACGGCGCGGCGACGGTCGGGCCCGCGCCCGCGGGATTGCTGTACTACGTCACGCACGCGTTCGACGCGGCCGACCCGGACGAGGAGCGCCGGGCGCACGACTCCGTCGCGGCGTTCTCCTGGGCGGTCGAGCACAAGTGATCCGCGGGGCGCGGGAGGGCGGCGCCGGCGCGCACGGAGGTTCGGTGACGATCGAGCGAGTGCTGATCATCGGCGCGGGCGGCATGCTTGGCAGGGCCTGGTGCGGCCTGCTCCGCGCGCACGGGATCCCCTTCGAGCCGCTCGGGCGAGAAGGCCTGGATCTCGAAGACCTCGCCGCCGTCGGCGCCCTGCGTCTCTCCGGCTATTCCCACGTGATCAACTGCGCGGCGTGGACGGCGGTGGACGACGCCGAGGCCGCCGAGGCGCGGGCGCACACGGTGAACGGCGCGGCGGTGGGGACGCTGGCGCGGCGGTGCGCCGAATCCGGCGCCCGCTTCGTGACGTATTCCACCGATTACGTCTTCGACGGGCTCGCGTCGCGGCCGTACCCGGCGGACGCCCCGCACCGGCCCGTGAACGCCTACGGCCGGAGCAAGGCGGCCGGCGAGGCGCTGCTCCGTCAGGTCGACGGCCCATGGCTGTGCGTGCGCACGAGCTGGGTGTACGCCCCGTGGGGGAGGAACTTCGTTCGCACCATCGCCGGCGCGGCGCGCCCGGTGCTGCGCGTCGTGCACGACCAGCGCGGCCGCCCCACGTCGGCCGAGGGGCTGGCCAGGACGAGCCTCGGCCTTGTGCTCCGCGGCGCGAGCGGCATCTGGCACGCGACCGACGGCGGCGAGTGCACGTGGTTCGAGCTCGCCCGGGAGATCGTGCGGCTGGCCGGCGCCCCGTGCGCGGTCGAGCCGTGCACGTCCGCCGAGTTCCCGCGCCCCGCGCCGCGTCCGGCCTACAGCGTGCTCGATATTGGGGAGACCGAGCGTGCGGTCGGTCCGATGATCCCGTGGCAGAGCGCCGTCGCCGACGTGGTCCGGCGGCTCCGGGCCGGCGCCTAGGCTGGGCCGGCGAGAGGTGTCAAGGGGAAGCGACGCATGAGGACCATGCTGGTGACAGGCGGGGCGGGCTTCATCGGGGCGAACTTCGTCCGCTTCGTGCTCCGTCATCGGGAGGACTGGCGCATCGTCAACCTCGACGCGCTGACCTATTCCGGAAACCTCGAGAACCTCGCGGATGTGCAGGAGAACTCCCGCTACCGGTTCGTGCGCGGCGACATACGCGACGCCGACCTCACGGGGCGCCTCGCGTCGGAAGCCGACCTGGTGGTGCATATGGCCGCGGAAAGCCACGTGGACCGCTCCATCATGGATTCGGCGCCCTTCATCCAGACGAACGTCGGCGGGACGCAAGCGCTGCTGGACGCGGTGCGCAGGGCGGGGCGGGCGAGCCGATTCCTCTATGTCTCGACCGACGAGGTGTACGGCTCGCTCGCGCTGGAGGACCGGGACGCGCGCTTTACGGAGGAGACGCCGCTCGCGCCCAACAGCCCGTACGCCGCGAGCAAGGCCGGCGGCGACCTGCTCTGCCGGGCATACCACCACACGTTCGGCATGGACGTGGTGACGACGCGCTGCAGCAACAACTTCGGGCCTTACCAATTCCCCGAGAAGGTCATCCCGCTCTTCGTCACCAACCTGCTCGAGGGCAAGAGGGTGCCGCTGTACGGCGACGGACTCAACGTGCGCGACTGGCTCCACGTGGACGACCATTGCGAGGCGATCCTCGCCGTGGCGGAGCGGGGCCGCTCGGGCGAGGTCTACAACGTCGGCGGCAACAACGAGCGCTCGAACCTGGAGCTCACGCGGTCGATCCTCGGGCTTATGGGGTGCGGCCACGAGATGATCCAGCACGTCGCCGACCGCCCCGGCCACGACCGGCGCTACGCCATCGACGCCGGCAAGATCGAGCGCGAGCTGGGCTGGCGCCCGAGCCGCTCCGCCTGGCCCGGGGCTCTCCGGGACACGGTCGAGTGGTACAGGACGAACCGGGCATGGTGGCAGCGGGTGCGCAGCGGCGAGTACCGCGAGTATTACGAGCGCCAGTACGGCGCCCGGTGAGCCGGGGCGCGCCCTCGCACGGGGCTCCCGAAGCGAAGCCCCCGTCGCCCGGTCAGGGGCGGCGGGGTGTGTGGGTGATCAGGAGCAAGGATCGAGGTGCACGCCGTCGGCGGCCCCGGTGAACGTGCGGTACGTCATCGGGTCGGCGATGCTGCCGTCGTCCGCGGCGGGGGTGAAGAAGTCGCCGGAGAGGCTGAAGCAGAGCTCCTCGCCGGTGTCGATATCGGCGCGGATGCCCTTGAAGACCAGCTCGGTGCCGATGCGCCACGTCGCCGGATCCGTGTCGGCGATCAGCTCGGTGTCGAGGCAGGTCTCGCAGTCGCGCTGGTGGAGCGTGTGGCACGCGATCTTGCGGTGCGTGCCGACGCCGAGCGTGCCCGTGATGGTGCCGCGGAACACCGCCCCCGAGACGGTGGTGAAGGATGCGTCGCCGTCCAGGCAGCCCCGGTACGGGCAGGGTCGGTTCAGGCGCAGGTCATAGTTCACGAGGCCCACCAGCGTGCCGTCGAGCTTGGGCGACTCGTCGCACCGCCCGCAGTCGCCGAAGGTGCTGCAATCGCAGAGCTCCGAATTGCTCTTGAGGGAGAGCTTCAGCGTGGCGCCCTCCACGTGGAGCGAGGCGCAGTCGGTCGTGCCGGTCGAGCAGGTGTAGCTGTAGCCGAATCCGTCCATCAGGTACCCGTCGCAGATGTCCTTGCTGAAGGCCATCAGGCAATACGCGGGTTTGACCGACTCTCCCGTCGGGGCGTTCGGCGCGACCGGGTTGGCCGCCAGCGTTGTGGCGACCGCCCCAATCGCGATGGCGGAGGCGCACGCGGCGAGGGCGCAGAGGTACTTCCTGGCGAGCATTGGTTCATCTCCTTCCGTTGGCACACCACGATGGCCCGGGCGACACACCCGGACATGGGCTGTCACCGTACAGCGCGGATGAAGCGGGTACCATGGGTAATCCGGGCTAGGCGGGCTGCGCGGCGCACGGGCGCGCGAAGCTAAGAAATCGGTAGATAACGGCTTGCGACCGACTCGCCTCGATCGAAAAAATTCTTAGAATCCGCGATGGAGATGAGAAGTCGCAACGCTCATGTGGCGGCACCCACAGCGGTGTGCGGCGCGCGCCGCGGGAGCGAGGCTCCCGGTCGGGCACACCGGTCGGCGCCGTGCGCGGCGTGCACCAGAGTTGCGGCCGACGGCGCGCCGCTCTGCGGGCGCGCGCAGCAAAGAAGGAGGGGGACGGCCTCGGCCGTCCCCCCCGGGGAGCTGCTGCGTTCTTCCGGATCCGATTACGCCTCGCGCCGCCTGCGCGCGGCGAGCCCGCCCAAGCCGAGCCCCGCCATCGCCGCGGCACCGGGCAGCGGCACGATGCGCGTGCCCAGCTGGTCCTGCCGGTCATCGTTGGTGAAGGCGATCACGCTCGGTGCGGCGTCGCCGTTCGCGGCCGTGGCATACCCCTTGTACAGGCTGAAGAGCCCGGAGGAGATGCCGCTGATGCTGACATGACCGCCCGAGATGTTGATCCCGCCGTCGAGGTCGTACACGATCTCCCAGATCACCGCCTGGAACGCCGCGGCCTCGCTGTTGGTGTCCACATCGGCGGCGCCGCCGGTGGCGTTGAACAGCCGGTAGATCGCGTCGGCCTTGTCCTGGCCCATCGGCCCGCTCGAGGGCGCGTCCTCCACCTCGACGATGTCATACACCCCCGAGCCGGCCCACTGATTGAGCTCGGTGCAGAAGGTCTTGACCGCGTCGCCATCGATGGAGTGGCTGAGCTGACCGGCCCAGATGCTCTTGCTGGAGGCGCCGTCGGCGAACGTCAGGCCGTTCGCGAGGGCGACGCTCACGTTCTGACCGAAGTTCCCGCCCACCCCGTCGAACGTGACCGCGACGGAGTCGGCGGAGGCGGAGGCGGCCAGGCCGGCGGCGAGCGCGCCGGCTGCGACAACATACTTCTTCACGGCTGATCCCTTCTCTTCTCTTGGGCGCGCCCCTCGGGGGACACACCATTTCTGTCGCGGCAGACAGTACACCATGCCGCCGCTGAATCGAGGCGATCGGGCTCACCCCGGCGCGGATTCCGGTTCTCGGAACGGCGGTCGGGTCTGATAGCCCGGCGGACATATGCGGCACGGGCAGTCGCGCCCGTGCCGCTCCGGTTTCAACAACTCGCGTCTCGGCGGTTCAGCCGCGCCGGCGTGCCCCGGCGAGCCCCGCGAGCGCCAGGCCCGCCATCGCGGCGGCGCCGGGCAGCGGCACGATCCGCATCTGGTCCTGGCGGCTCTGGTTGACCAGCGCGGTCACCACCGCGGACTTGTCGCCGTCGGAATCCGCGGCCAGACCCTTGTACAGGTCGAAGAGGGCGCTGTTCACGCCGCTCATCCGGACCCGCCCGGCCCCGAGGGCGAGGTCCGACGCCTGCCCCTCGTACTCGTACACGATCTCCCACAGCGTCGCCTGGAACGCGGCGGCCTCGGCGGAGGTGTCGATGTCCGAGCCGCGGTTCGTGGCGTTGAAGAGCTGATACACCGCCTCGGCCTTGAGCTGCCCTATGCCGGGCCCGGGGTTGGGGGCCTGATCGAGTGAGACCACGTCGAACTCGCCCGAGCCGGCCCACTGCGTCAGCTCGGTGCAGTACGTCTTGACGGCGGCGCCGTCGATCGACTGGCTGTACTGCCCGGCCCAGACGTTGTTGTTGGACCCGCCGTCCTGGAAGAACAGGCCGCCGGAAAGGCTGACGGTGATCTCCTGCCCGAGGTTACCGGACGTGCCCTGGTAAACCACGCTGACAGTGTCGCCCGAAGCGGCAACGGAGATGCCCGCAGCCACGGCTGCGCCGGCCAGAACAAATCTCGCAGACATGTTTTCGCTCCCCTCTTTGCCCCGGATTTCCAGGCCCGAGACAGGTTCTCTCCTCTTCGACTCGACCGACGCTGCAGCCGGCGCGAGGCAGGCGGCAGCGGCAGCGAAGTTATACCAGGAGAGCCCCGGGCGGTCCAGAGCGACCCCTGGATTTTCCGCTATGGCGTGGGGAAACGCGCCTTATCGGAATGGGCCCCGGAAGGCGTGCCGCGCGACGCCTTTCGGGGCCCGGAGAGAGAGTCCAGGTCGAACTTAGATCCGCCGCCGCGCCGCGACCAGGGCGAGGACGCCGGCGGTCGCCAGACCAGCCGCGGACGGGAGCGGGATGATCACGAGCACGTCCTGCTTGCCGTGGCCCTGCTCCCCGACGTGGCCGGGATTCCACACACCCATGACGCGGACGAGCCCGAGGCCGCTCCACTCGCCGTTCGCGATGGCGTCGGCGGCGGCCTGGATGAGCGCCAGGGCATCCTGGTTGTTGGTCGCGTTGTCCCACTCGATGTTCCACAGCGCCAGCTGGACCGCGTCCGCCAGCGCCGCTTCGGGCAGGTTGGGCTTGCCGAGGATGTCGCGGATCCGATCCTCGCGGAACATCGTGTAGAGGAATGCGGACTCCGAGTCCAGAGGATTGACCGTGTTGTTGCCGTTGAACTTGATGTCGGTGCCGATCGTGTACTCGAAGGGCACATCGAACGTCATGCCCTCGCCCATCTCGAGACAGAAGGTCTCGAAGTTGCCGTGGTCGCTGGAGAAGGCCCGATAGATCCCGCCCTGGGTCGTGCCCGGGCCGTCCTGGAAAACCACCGTCGGCTCGGCGATCGCTGTGGCCGCCAGGCCGGTAACCGTCGCGACGAATGCTACAAATGTCGTGCGAACCATGCTCTATACTCCCACTCTGCGGAAGAAGTTCCGTGCCTCCATGTGGTGCTCTATCACCGCTCCTCGAAGCTACCGCACTGTCTTAGCACGCTGATGTAATCCGCGTGAATTGCGCCACATCTTCGTGCAGGCCCTGCATTTAGGTTGGGCGCGCGATCATCCGTCCGGCGCCGGAAGCTCTCTCGGAGGTCAGCCACTGCGGGGCAGCTTCGTAAAGAACATCCCCCGTGGGGCCTTCTGGCCCCACGGGGTGATGGTCGGGAGTAACACGCGGGTTGGCTCAGGCCCGACGGCGCCGGGCGCCGAGGGCGAGCAGGCCGGCCCCGGTCAGCGCCGCGGCCGAGGGGAGCGGGATGATCCGCGGGTCGCCGCCGAAGCGGAAGTGGTCGCCGAAGACCTCGCTGGAGATGACGGCGAGCTGCGGGTCGGACCCGCCGCGCATGCCGAGCGACGCCTTGAGGGCCTCGAACACCGACTCGTCCACCATGCCGAAGGCGACGCGCCCGCTGTGGAGGTCCACGCTCTCGGAGCTGCCGTCGTAGTCGTAGAGCACCTCCCAGAGGAGGGCCTGGAACGCGACGGCCTCCTCGGCCGAGACGAATGCCCCGCCGTCGGTGGCCGCGAAGAGGTTGTCGATGGCGCTGGCCTTCATGCCGCCGAGAGCCTCGTTGGCCTGCATCTCGTCGTGCCAGCCGGTGCCGGCGCGGTCGGTGAGCTCGGCCGAATAGGCCTTCACGAGCTCTCCGTTCACCTCGATGGACCGCTGGCCGGCCCACAGGGTCTTGCTCGTGCTGCCATCCCAGAACGTCAGGCCGCCAGACAGGGAGACGGCGACGCCGTTGCCCATGTTGTCGGTCGTGCCCATGTAGTCGACATACACCTGATCCGCGTGCGCGGAACCCACGACCCCGGCGACCACGCCGCAGACCGTGAGAGTTGCCAGTGATCGCTTCACTTCGATCCTCCTATTCATTCAACGGCCGGCGTGCGGCTCGGCCTTGTGCCTGCGGGCGGGCGAAGGGCCCGGCCTGATCTACGAACGGCGACGCGAGACGCCGAGAATTCCGAGCGCTGCGAGGGCGAGTGCCGAGGGGGCGGGGATGAGCACGAGCACGTCCTGCTTGGCGTGGTCCTCTTCGCCCACGTGCCCCGGGTCCCACACGTTCATCACGCGAACGTCGCCGAGGCCGTCCCACTGCCCGCTGTTCACCGCGTCCTGGGCGATCTGCACGAGCTCGAGCGCGTTGGCGTCGTCGGTCGCCCTCGACTCCTCGATGAACCAGATCGCCAGCTGAATCGCGTTCGCGAGGTCCACGATGTCGATACCGGGATCGCCGAGCAGGTCGGGGATGTCCCCCTCCCGGAACTCGGTGTAGAGGAACGCGGTCTCCTCGTTCAGAGGATCGACGATCCCCTGCCCCTTGAACATGATGTCGGTGCTGATGGTGTACTCGTAGGTGAAGCCCGTCGTGAGGCCCTCACCGGTCTCGAGGCAGAACGTGTCGAACACCCCGAACTCGTCGGTGGTGGCGATGTAGATCCCGCCTTGTGTGGTCCCCGGTCCGTCGGCGAAGGTGACGACGGGTTCCGCCCATGCCAGGCCGCCCGCTGCGCTGACCGCTGCCGCGGCCGCCACGAGTTCAGAAAGACGCATAGCGATTACTCCCGCTCTCTAGGGTCCGAGGACCGACCGTCACTCCGATGGTGTTTCCAGCACCACTCGGGGGAAAGATGAGCCACGACGCCCATGCCGGTGTGAATCTCGCGTGAAAGCTTCTTCATCCGCGGAATTTGTTGCGCTCGGTGGCCAATTGTGCATCGGCCCGTGCTTAATCCATCCGGGGCGCAAAAAGCAACGCCGGGCGGCATGCCGCCCGGCGCGCGGAAAGGTTCTTGGCCAGATTACCGCCGGCGGCGGGCGCCGAGGATCAGAAGCCCGCACCCAGCGATCGCTCCGCTGGAAGGCAGCGGCACGATCACGAGGGTGTCCTGCTTGGCATGCGCCGGGTCGCCGATGTGCCCCGGGTTCCAGTTGCTCATCACCCGGACGGAGCCCAGGCCGCTCCATTGCCCGCCGCCGATCGCGTCATCGGCCGCCTGCACGAGCTTGAGGGCGTCGGCGTTGTTGGTCGCGAGGCCCTCCTCGATGTTCCAGATCGCCAGCTGCACGGCGTTGGCGAGATCCTGGTCGGGCAGATTGGGCTTGCCGAGAATGTCGCGGATCTCTCCATCGCGGAAGCGGGTGTAGACGAACGCGGTCTCGGCATCGAGGGGATTGACCTGGCCCTGCCCCTGGAACTGGATGTCCGTCCCAAGCGTGTACTCGAACACGAACCCGAACGACAGGCCCTCGCCGGTCTCAAGGCAGAAGGTGTCGAACGAGCCGTGGGCCGTGGTCGCGGCTCGATAGATCCCGCCCTGGGTGCTTCCCGGGCCGTCGCTGAAAACCACGGTGGGCTCCGCGCCGGCCATCGCGGCCGTCGCGGCGAGGAGCGTGCAACTCAGTGTCTTGCTGTTCTTGAACATGACTATCTTCCTTTGCGCGCCGCATGGCGCACTGCGGGCGCCGTCCCGAGGCCGCGGATCACCGGTCGTTTCCGGTTTACCTGTCCCTCGACACCGGATCGCGCGGGCGCTGAGCCAGCGCACGTCGATCGGGGTGGGGGGTCTGCGGCGCAGAGAGGGCGACCGACAGGGTGACTGGAGAATCAGACGCGATTCCGACGGAACGACAGGCCGAAGAGGCCGATGCCGGCGAGCGCGGCGCCCGAGGGCAGAGGCACGATGCGGAACTGGTCGCCGTGGAAGGTGCTGGTGAGCACGTGGACCTCGGGGGACGGGCCACCCCGGAGGGCCGAGTACTTCATGGCGTCGAAGATCGAGCGGTCCACGGCGCCGAAGCTCACGCTGCCGGCCGCGGGGTCGATGCTCGTCTCGGGGCCGTCGTAGTCATAGACGATCTCCCAGAGAAGCGTCTGGAACGCGACGGCCTCGTCGGGGCGGGCGAACTGGCCGCGCGAGGCGCCCCCGAAGAGGGCCTGCACGGCCCCCGCCTTGGCGGCGCTGAGCGACTGCTCCGCCGTGGCGCTGTCATGCCACCCGGTACCGGCGCGGGCGGTGATCTCGGCCGCGTAGGTCTTGACGAGCTGGCCGTCAACCGCCACGCTGCGCTGGCCGGCCCACATCACCTTGCTGGTGCTGCCGTCCCAGAACGTCATGCCACCGGCGAGCGAGACCGCGACCCCTCTCCCGACGTTGCCCTGAGTGCCTTGGATTTCGACGAACACCTGGTCCGCGTGAGCGGCCGTAACAGCCCCGGCGATCACGCTGCACAACGCGAATCCTGCGTGCGAGCGCTTCACTTGAAACCTCCCGATTCCCCGCCCGGCATCCGCCGGGCGCTGCGACCCAAAGCGAGCGGCCCTCCCGCTCGTGCTTTTTCCACCACATCTATTCCCGGCGCCGTGACACCAGCCCGACGGCCAGCAGGCCCGCGCCCGCGAGCCCCGCGCCCGAGGGGAGCGGGACGATCACGAGGGTGTCCTGCTTGGCGTGGGCCGGATCTCCCACGTGGCCCGGATCCCACACGTTGAGCACGCGCACCGAGCCGAGGCCGCTCCACTCGCCGCCGTCGATGGCGTCGGCGGCCGCCTGCACGAGGCTGAGCGCGTCGGCGTTGTTGGTGCTCTGGGCGTTTTCGATCGCCCACACCGCGAGCTGCACGGCGTTGGCCAGCTCCTCGTCGGTCATGTTCGGCTTGCCGAGCAGCGTGCGGATCTGGTCCTGCCGGAACGCCGTGTAGATGAACGCCGTGTCGGCGTCGAGCGGGTTGGTGAAATTCTGGTCCTGCCCGTTGTACTTGGCGTCGGTGTCGATGGTGTACTCGTAGGTGAACCCGAAGCTCAGGCCCTCCCCGATCTCGACGCAGAACGTGTCGAAGCTGCCGTGCGCGGTCGTCGCTGCGTGAAAGATGCCGCCCTGCGTGCTGCCGGGCCCGTCAGCGAACACAACCGTGGGCTCGGCGCATGCAACGCCAGCCATCCCGACGACCGCAGCCGCGGCCGCCACAAAGGGTGCGCGAATCATAACTCTTCTCCCACAACCGGTGCAGACACAAAGAACAAGATGTCTGGCCGACCGCCTCCCAGTGGCTGTCTAGTCCGGCATGAGCATACTCCGCACAAAAAGCGCGGGCAATGCTTTCCGTGGGGTTCGCGCGCAAATTCCTGGTTTACGGGGAGATAGGCATAAGTTGCGCACCGGCGGAAGACGAATCCGGACCTTAGTTCCTGCCGAGCGATTGCCGCACGGCGTTGGTCCGAGAACTTAGATCGTCCGATAATTCCATCGATTCAAGGGTCGAGAGCTGCACCCTCGCTTCCTCGGTCTGTCCGCTCGCGGCCAGGGCTTCGCACAGGCCCAGCAGGCCCACCACCCAACGGTTATCGGAGGCCAGCGCCGAACGGTAGATCGCCGCGGCCTCGTCGGGCTGGCCGTTCGCCAGCAGCGCCTGGGCCTGCGTGTCCAGGTAGGAGCGGAGCGCAGGGCTCTCCTTGCCCGCCGCCTGCTCCAGCTCGACCGCCCGGTTCGCGTGGGCCAGCGCGTCCGCGGCGCTCTGCTTCGCCGCCAGAAGGGCGTACGCCAGATTGTTGTGCCACATCGGCGCGTCCGGCGCCAGCTCCACGAGCACCCGGTAATGAGGCAACGCACTCGCGGGCTCCTTCAGCGCGTCGTACGCCGTCGCCGCGGCCATCCGGAACTCGATCCGATCCCCGCCGCCGCGCTTGATCGCCTCCTCCGCGACCTCGGCTACCCGGCGGATGTCGCCGTCGGCCCGGGTCGTCGCGGCGAAGTCCCACCAGCTGTTCACCAGGTCGAGCAGCACGGGCAGCTCCCCGTCCTCGAGGGCCAGCGGGGTCCCCCGCTCGAGCCAGGCGCGCCGCAGGGCCGGGTCCCGGACGTGCTCGCTCGCGGCGGTGTAGAGCGCGGCCCCCTGGGGGTGCGTCGTGACGAGCTGTGAGAGCAGCTCGTCCGCCGCGTCGACGTTGCCGCTCGCCGCGAGAGCGGCTCCGAGCGCGACCACGTCTCTCGGCCGCTCGGCCCCCGCGGCGGCGATGCGCGATCGCCACGGCTCGAGCACGGGGAGAGCCTGCTGCGCGCGTCCGAGCTGCGTGAGCAGCTGGGCGATGGTGAGGTCCACCCCGAAATCGGCGACGGGAAGCCGCTCGCGCAGCGCCCGCGCGGCGACGAGCGCGTCCTCCGGCATCGAGGCGTTCAGGAACAGCTGCAACGCGAGGCGGGCGGCGTTGACGTTCGCCGGCAGCGCGTCGAGCGCGTCGAGCAGGGTCGAGCGCATGGCGTTCGGCTCGCCGGCGACGTACTGGGACGCGGCCAGGCCGAGCCAGGCCTGCTCGGAGAGCGGGGCCTCGGCCTTGATGCGGGTCAGGCCGTCGATGAGCTCGCCGACGGATGCGCGCCCGGCGAGGTGCCGATCGATCAGCACACCCACGGCGGCCGCTTCGGGCGTGGTGTCGGCGATCAGGACGGCCCGGAGAAAGGCGAGGAAGGCGCTCTTGTCCTGGGAAGCCTCCGCCTCGCGCATGCGACGGACGGCGAGCAGCTCCGGCGACTCGGGCTGGGCCGCGAGGCCTTGCTCCAGAAGCCGGCTCGTGTCCTCCAGGCGGCCCATGCTTTGATACTCGAGGGCCGCGAGCGCCCAGATCGCACCGCGCCGAGTCTCGCCCGCCATGCGTTCGAGCTCCGCCGCCGTCTCCGCGCTCCCGTCGTTGATGAACAAGTACTTGGCGATGACCTCGTCGCGGTTGCCGAACTTTCCTTCCTCCGGCAGGCGCTTGAGCACCGCGATGCCTTCCTCCACGCGGCCCGAGACGGAGCAGTACGCGGCGAGATCGATGATGACGGACTCCGGCAGGGTCGGCAGCTCGCTCACTTCTCGAACCAGGGCGTCGGCTTCCCCGGCCTTGCCCTCACGGAGCAGGCGCAGCGCGAGTCGGAGCTTGGCGGAGGGCTCGCCGGCCTCGCCCAGACGAATCCAGTCGCGCTGGGCGAGCTCGGAGAACCCGAAACGCTCGAGCACGCGAGCGCGATCGTGGGCGAGCTGCGGGGAGTCGATCCTCACCTCCGCGAGGGCACGGGCGTGCTGCTTGGCTTCCTCCACGCGCCCGGCGACGGTGAGCGCATCGATCAGCTCCATGCGCCGCTCGGGCTCGGCGGGGCGCATCCGGACCGCCCGGCCGAGGAAGTCGGCCCGGCGCTCGTGGTCCTTCAGAAGCCCCGAGGCGTCGGCGCAGAGGTCCAGGGCCGCGACGTTGTCGGGGTCTTCTCGCAGCACCCGGGAGAGTGAGAGGACGATGCCCGAGGCGCGCTGCTCGGCGTCTTTGGCGCCCGGCTCGATCAGCAGGAGATCGCGCTTGGCCTGATAGATCTGCCATTGCAGGCCCTGGCGGCCCGTAATCTGCGCCAGGCGGCCGATCACCGGCTCGAGCGGGGCCGGATCGAGCCACACCGAAGAGCTGTTCAGCACGTTCTGCTGCGTGGTCAGGTCGGCGGGCTTCGCCGCGGAAAGCCCGAGGAACATGGGCGCCGCCTCCGGCGATCCGATGTCGTCGAGGTACCGCGCCAGGAGCAGCTTCCAGGTGTGCTGCTCGTCGGGCGCGGCCGCCGCCACGCGCTGCTCGAGGAGGGCCCGACCCTCGGCGAGGCGCCCGGCGGCCGCCTCGCCGATGGCCAGCCGGTAGGCCACGACCGGCTGGTCCGACTCCCGGCTCAGGCGCGAGTGCAGCGCCGCCGCGAGCTCGGGCATCCGGGGCTCGAGCGCTGTCGCCAGCTCCAGGATCGGCAGGGAGTTCCCGAGCGCATCCTCGGCGATGATCCCATCCACCAGGGCTCTCGATCGCTCCGCATCCTCGGCCACCGCGAACGCCCGCGCGGACCAAGCCCTGACGCTGAGCATGTCGGGAGCGGTCTTGAGCGCCATCTCCGCGAGGGTGACGGCCCGCTTGGTGCGCTCGGGGGTGGGGTCCCGCTCCGCGAGGCGCGTGGCGAGCTCGAGCGGATCCAGCCCGGGCAGCTTGCCGCCGCTCAGCACGCGCTCCGCGTCGTCCAGGCGCTCGAGGGAGATATAGGCCTGGACGAGGCGGCGCCGTACAACCGCCCAGCCGCCCTCGGCGGCGAGAAGCTCCTCCCAGCGCGCGGCGGCGCGGGCGGTCTCGCCGAGTGCGGCGTCCACAACGCCGCGAAGGTAGGCGGCCATGGCCCGCGCGTTCACCTGATCGGTGACGGTGAGCGTGTTGAGAGCGCCGGCGGCTTCGAGAGGGCGATCGGCGTCGAGGTGGCCGTAGGCATCCGCCAGAATCGACCAGTTGCGGGCCTCGGGGGTAGCCCGCTCGGCGAGGATCCGGCGCGCGTCCGCCGCCTCGGGCACAGGGGTCATGGCGAGCCAGCCGATCGCCTCGTCATCGGCCTTGCTCAGGTCGGGGATGCTCTCGACCAGCACGCGGCCGGCGCGAGCGTTCTCGCCGCTCGTCCAGGCGCGCTCCGCGGCGAGCGTGGCCAGGGGCTCGGCGAAGCGTGGGTCCTGCATCAGCCGCGCCATGGTCTGGTCGGCCAGGCCGGGGAGCCGCCCGCCCATGTCGTCGAGCATCTCGACGAGCGCCACCGCCTCCTGCCCGGAGCGGACCTCCATCGTGGCGGCGGTGCGCAGGTGCTCCTCGGCGCGGGCCAGCTGCGCCCCGTACGCCTCGGAGTTCGGCTCCGACCGGGAAAGACGGTGCAGCGCCACCATGGCCCGCATGAGCTCCAGCCCCAGCTGCGGCTCGAAGCGGTCGGCGCAATCCACGACGAACGCCTCCGTCCGCTCCACGTCGGCGCCGCCGGCCATCAGATAGGCGAGCACCTCCCGCTGCGCCGACAGGTCGTCGGGCAGGGCGTCGGCCATCCGCATGGCGGCATCGACGAGCGCGGCGTCCTGACCGGTGTCGTTGAGCGCCGCGATACGCGTGCGGTGCGCCTGGATGTTGGTGCTGTCGAGCTCGATCACGCGCTCCGCGGCGTCCTTGGCCTCGGTGACGTAGCCCGCGTCGATGTACAGCTGCATCAGCATCAGGTGGCCCTCGAGCGAGTCGGGCTCGAGGGCGAGCGCGGTCTGGACCACGCGGATCGCCTGCTCCAGGTGCGCGTTCCCGGGAACGGGGATCCGCTTGCGGCTGTCGGCAAAGTCCAGGAGCGCGCGGGCGTTGGTCTTGTCGCGCGAGATGTACTGGTTCAGGTTGTCCAGCGCCGCCGCGTAGTCTCCGCGCTCGTGCGCGGCGGTGCCCTCCACGAGCCAGCGGTCCATGTTCCGCCTGATCTGCGCCTGCCTGACGCCGTAGGCGCCGGCGGCCAGACCCACGACGGCGAAGACCGTGGCGGCGAGGATGATTCGCTTGCGTTGGGCGCGGCTCTTGGCCATGGGACGGCCTCCTTACCTCAGAATCTGCCTGACTGTCTCGAAGATGATGCCCAGGTCGCGCCCGAGCGACTGGTGCTTCACGTACTCCAGGTCGTACCGGATCCACTCCTGGAAGTCCGTGAGCGGCTCGCGCGTGCGCCGGACCTGCCACAGACCCGTGACGCCCGGGCGCACGCTCAGGCGGGCCTCGCGCCACGCCGGGCAATACTGGTTCTCCCGGTCAGGGCTCGGGCGCGGGCCCACCACGCTCATGTGTCCGAGCAGGACGTTCCAGAACTGCGGCAGCTCGTCGAGCTGCCATTTGCGCAGGATCCGTCCCACCCGGAGCAGGCGCGGATCGTCGGGGATGAAGAACTGCGGCCCGTCCGCCACGTTCGCCGCGACAAGGTCTTTCTTCATCTTCTCGGCTTCGCGGCACATGGTGCGGAACTTGTAGCAGGGGAAGTCGCGCCCGCCGAGCGTCTGCCGCGTGTGCGCGAAGAAGAACGGACGGCCGTCCTCCAGGTGGATCGCGAGCATGATGAGCGGGTACAGCGGGGCCGTCGCGGCAAGCACGCACGCGCTGAACGCGATGTCGAAGAGCCGCTTGACGATCCGGCGCAGGTCGGCGCCGGGGTCGATGATCGAGGGCAGCTCCCAGGACGGCGACTTCACGACCTCCCAGGGCACGGCCTCCATCGGCGGGGCCGGGACGCGGGGATCGTCCGCCATGATCGCGGGCCCGATCACGATCGCGCCTGGCCCGACCGTGCGTCCCGCGCCCACCCAGACGGGCCCGACGAAGCGGGCGTCCGGCGAGATCACCGCAGACTCGTGGGCCCACACCCCGGGCGCGAACTCGTAGACATCGGCGAACACCGCCGACGCGCGGCGCCACAGCGGGGCGGCCTCGCCCAGCCAGCGCTGCACCCCGCGCGGGGCGTGGGCGTACTGCACCGATCCCTCGAGCGCGAGCGGCGCGGTCTGGTGATCGCGCGCCAGGCGGCGCATCCGGTCGAGGGCGTCGCGCGGCGAGCGGGCTTCGTGCCACAGCTTCGCGACCCCCGGGTCGGCGCTGATCCACGCGCGACCGGTCGCCGCGGTCTGCTGGTGGTACTCGCGCCGGATCTCGACCAGCCGCCCCGCGCCGTCGCTCTTGACGCGCTCGCGGTATGGCTGCTCGGAGCGATCCACGACGCGCACCCGCACGGCGCGCGGCTTCATCCAGTGGAGGCGCTTGATCACCGGCTCGAGGTCGAACTCCACGAGCGCCGCGGGCGCGAGCAGGAGGTAGAGCACCGGCCCGTCGCGGGCAGGCGCGCGCTCGCCCGGGCGGACCACCTGCACCCCGCGCGAGGCCCACACACGGTCGTGCAGGGCCAGCGGGCCGGCCCCCCACACGCGCGGCTCGCTCGGGGCTTCGAGGCGGGGGATGGTTTGCGCACCGGCGCTCATCGGCGGGGCTCAGGTCCGTGCGGCGGGCTCTCCGGCCACGAGGCCCTCGTCCTCGGCGACGCCGTTCGCCTCGGGCTCACCCCACCCCGCGCGGACGCCCGCGGCACGCTGGCTGGTGAAGCTGACGCTCGTGCTGCGCTCGACGTCGTGCCGGGTCGCGCGGTTGAACACGACGCCGATCCTGCGGGCCCCGAGCCGGTGCAGCCGGTCGATCGCGAGCTTGACCTGGCGCACCTCGCGCCCGCGCGTCACCACGAGCATCACCTCGTCGGCGACCGCCGAGACGGCCTGCGCCTCGAGGCTGCCGAGGATCGGCCCGGAGTCCACGACGATGGCCTGGAACTCGTGGTGCAGCGCCGCGAGCATCGCCTCCGCGCGCCGGGCGGAGACCTGGGCCGGGTCCACGCGGTCCGTCCGCCCGCAGGGCATCAGGAACAGGTCGGGCACCGGGGTCGCGTGGACCGCCCGCCCCGCGGACTCGGGGCTGGTGACGGCGTCGGCGAATCCGGGTGCGCCGACGAGATCGAACTCGACCGAGAGCCGGCGACCGACCATGTCGGAATCGATCAGCAGGGTCTTGCGCCCGGTCGCCGCGAAGGACTTGGCCAGCCGGAGCGCGATCGTGCTCTTGCCCTCCGCGGCCCCGGCGCTCGTGACCAGGTGCACGAGGGCGCGATCGCTCGTGCCGAGCAGGCGCGCGTCGATGACCGAACGCACCTGGTGCACGCTCGCCGCAACGAGCTCGCGCGACTCGGGGTCCGCGGCGTCGAGCTCGGGGACGGCGCCGAAGACGAACACGTTGCGCGTCGTCGCGTCCAGGTCGCCGATGTAGCGGTACTTGGGGAAGAGGAAGCCGATCAGCGCGACCACCGACACGCCCACGCCGCCGCCGCCGAGCGCGCCGAGCACCGCCAGGGGGATGCGACGGTCGGTGGAGGGCTTGAGGGGCGGGGAGCCCTCCTGGTTGACGGAGATGCGCCCGAGCGTGCCCGTGCGCTTCTCGATCTCCAGGGCGTCGAGGCGAGCGCGCGCGAGCTCGTACTGCTCGTCCGCCCGGGCGGCGCGGTCGCGCTCCTGGGCGATGGTCAGCGCGAGCTTGCCCCAGCGCTTGGCCTGCTCGTCGGTGAGGTCCCGCAGACGGCGGAGCTCCTCGAGCCCAGTGAGGAGCTCCCGCTTGCTCATGTTCAGGGCGAGCGACTGGGCGGAGGGGCCCGCCGCCACGCCGCTGCTCGCGACCAGGGCCACCTGGGCGTCGATCATGCGGTCGAGCGTCGCGATGTTCTCGCGCGCCGTGACCACGGCCCGGTGCTCGGGGGCGTACTTCTGCTCCATCGTCGAGAGCTCGAACTCGGCGGCGGCCTTCTGGTTCAGCAGCCGACGCAGGTCGGGGTCGTGCTGCGCAAGCATCTCGGGCGCGACGGCGGGGGGCGCTTCCTCCTGCCCGGCCGGCGCCTCGGACCCCTTGAAGCGGGCGAGCTCGATCTCGTAGTCCAGGATCTGCTTCTCGAGCATCTCCACCTGGTCGTGCTTGGCCTGGCGCCGGCGCTCGAGGTCGTCGGTCCCCTCCGCCTCGGCGATGCGGTACGCCGCGGTGCGGGCCGCGTCGGCGGCCTCCCGGAAGCCCCGAGCGAGCCGGTCGAGCTCGTCGATCTTGTTGTTCATCTCGATCGCTTGGGCGTCGATGGACATGCGCGAGTAGGCCTCGAGCACCGCGTCCACGGCGGCCTTGGCCAGCCTCGGCTCGTCGTGGGTGACGGAGACGAAGATGTTCTGCCCGCGGTTGGGCACGTACACGTCGAGGCCTTCCATGAGCGCCACGGCGCCGTCCGGCCCCGCGGGCCACCCGGCGGCGAGCAGCTCGGCGTTCTGGGTGGCGGACTCGATCACCCGCCAGCTCTCGAGCGTCGCGGCCTCGCTCTGCACGTAGCTCTCGAACGCCGACATCGGCTCGTTGTACTCGTTCTCGTAGATCAGGCGCGACTGCGTCGGCGCGATGTGGACGATGCCCGTGCTCGTGTACTTGGGCGGGATCGCCACGAAGCCGAGCACGGCGCAGGGCACGGCGAGGGCCGCGCCGAGGATCGCCGCCAGCGCGTACCGACCCCGCAGGCAGCGGTGCACCACCAGCAGCGGGTTGACCGATTGCGACGGCTCCTGCGCGGGCTCTTCGTCGAACCAGTCCTGCGCGTGGGTGATCTCGTACTCCATCAGACGCCCTCCGCGATCGTCTGGAGCACCGGCGCGATCGCCTCGAGCGCCGCGCTCCAGACCTCGGTTCGAACCTCTTCGGGCATGTCCGCCGGCGTCAGGATCTGCACCTGCGCGGCCCCGAGCTTGTCGGTCGAGGGCGACCGGGACGACATGTCCACCAGCCGCATGTCCCCCCCGAAGCGGGACTGCCCCGCCGGCACCACGAAAAACCCGAGGATGTCGGCGCGCTCGGGGACGATCCCGCCGTCGTGCCGGAAGCGGTACCGGCGCGCGGGGATCTCGACCTCGTCCGCGGCGACGACGACGTTCTCCGCGGTGCGCTCCGCGATCCAGCCGCCGTTGGGATAGCAGTTGGGCGGGTAGTGGCCGTACATGCTGTCGGCCCGCTGGCAATGCACGATCAGCAGCGAGAAGGCGTCCCCGGTCGCGGGGTCCACGTAGCGACGCTGCAGGATGTGGTGCCGCCCCAGCAGCCGGATGATCCCCGGAAGCTGGGGGATCGGCATCTCCGTGCCCAGGAAGCGGCCGATGCGGAAGGGCACCGCGTCGATCTGCGCCTCCGCCCGCGCCATGTACTGATCCACGCCGCCGGAGGTGTCCTGCTCGACCATGTTCCACCCGAGCAGCGCGGCGAGCATCACCGCCGCGGCGGCCGGTGCGAACCTGGATGGGCGTGGTGCGGTCATGGCGTGGTCACCGGCGGCTGACTGGGTAAGGGTCGATGCGGACCTCGATCCAGCGGAGGACCGCGAGGAACGACCAGAGCAGGGCGAGGGCGAGCACGAGCGCCGCCCACCCGGAGAGGTCGTGGAAGAGCTCGGCGAGGCCGACGCTCGAGTAGCCGTGCAGCAGCACCGTCGGCACCAGCCGGGCGATGTTCACGAGCACGGCGATCAGCGGGCTGACCGCCAGCACCGCGAAACGGACGCTGTTGCGCATCGGCACCGAGAAGATGAACGCGAAGGAGATGAGCGCCAGCGCCGTCACCATCCGCATGCCGTTGCACGCCTCGGCCACCGCGACCTGGTGGCCGTTGATGATCAGCTCGTTCCCGGACCGGGTCACGGGCACCCCGAAGAGGTCGAGCACGAACTGCGACGCGTGGGCGGAGATGTTCTGCAGCGGGACCGCGATCTCGAGCCGGATGCGGCCGGGGACGGGGATAAGGAAGACCAGCGCCGCGAAGGCGGGGATGAACTGCTGCAGGAACCGCACCCCGAGGATCGTGGCCGCAGCGCCCACCACGATGAGGAGCACGCCGGCGTGCCGGAACACCTCGAGCGCCTGCTCCAGACCGACCCGCTCCATGAGCACGCCGCCGGCGATCATCGCCGGGCCCAGGAAGCTCCACGTCGGCCGGCACAGGCGCAGCCGGCCGCGCCGGAGCCACACCAGCCACGCCGCGATCGGCAGCGCCATGAGGATGTGCGAATCCTCCTCGCTGTGGATCGCCTGGCCGAAGATCTCGGCCCAAGTCCGCGCGGTCGCGGCGATCGCGAGGGAGACCAGCGCCACGAGCAGCATCAGGTCGGTCCGGCGCCATCCGGCCAGCCGCATCATCGCCGGGCCTCCTCGGCGAGGCCCTGCTCGGAGGTCACGCCCGACGGCCCGACCACCGAGTCGATCACCTGCTCCCCGTCGTGCACCACGCCCCCCGGCCCGACGATGCTCCGGGCGAGCAGGGCGCCCCTGCCCACCCGGGCGCCGCCCAGCACGACCGAGTCCACGACGACCGCATCGGGCGCGACCGAGGCGGTCTCGCACACGACCGACCCGGCGCGGCGCCGGTCGTCGAGCACACGCGGCTCGAGCGAGCCCGAATCGTCTGCCACGACGCCGCTGCACACCCGCACGGCGAGGAGGAATTCCTGCCGGCTCCGGAGCGGGATCGCGCCGGCGCCCGGGAGGTCGTGCACCATGACCGCCCGCCCCTCCGCCACGAGCTTGGAGAGCCACTGCTCCTTGAGGTCCATGAACCCCGCATGCGGCACGACACCCAGCAGAGGGCGCGCGAAGATGTAGATCCCCGCGGGGGATTCGTCCGAATTGCGGGCCACGGTCACGTCCGCCCCGCTCCGGTAGTGGTACGCCAGCATCTGTCCGAGATCGGCGGTGCAGCAGCGCGCCGCCTCGGCCGCGATGACCGTCGTCCCCGGCCCGAGCCGCTCGCACGCGTCGCGCAGAGCCCCAGCGGGCCCCCGGTAATCGCTCTGGTCCACGATCGTGCGCAGCACGCCGAGAGTGGATCGGGGCAGCGGCGTCGACCCGCCGCAGAGGCACAGCCGCTCCCCCGCGACGCCGGCCCGCTCCAGCGTCGCCAGCGCATGCTGCCAGTAATCGAGCACGGTCTCGCGCCGGGTGAGGTGCATGTCGAGCACGGAACAGCCCGCCGCGACTCCGAGCGGCGGCGGGCTGAACCCGCCTGCCATCAACACGAACGCCACGGGCGCGGCGGGATCGCGCGACACGGCCTCGCGAGTCGGGACGGCGGATGCGGTCTTTTCGGACCCTATTTCCAGAATGACCGTACCTCCCCTCCGGTCGCGAGTGCTCAGCAACACGTACGGACGACCCGGCCGCACGTTCGCAATCCCAACCGGAACGCCCCGAGAGCCGGGGGTACCCCCGAGCGTCGCCGGCGCGGTCCGAGAGGTTCGGGCGGTCAGCCCGCCGGGTCGTTCATCGGCTGGAATCCGCGGGCTGATAAAGCCCCGAGGGCCGCGATCCCCTTGGCCTCCCAGGTTTCCCGCTCCACTCGGCAGCGCCTGGGCGCGGGCTCTCCGGGTTCTGCCAGCGCGCGCCGGATCGCCGCGGCGAAGGCGCCCGGCGAGTCCGCGATCTCGACCAAGCCGCGGTACCGATCGAGTTCCGGGAACGGCGTGCTCACCACCGGCCGGCCGACGGCGAGGTATTCCTTGAGCTTGACAGGATTGCACGCCTGGATCCATTCGCTCTGGTTCCAGGGCATGATCAGCACGTCCGCCGCGCCCATGTACGACGGCACCTCGCCGTACGCCTTGCGCCCGAGGAGGTGAACATTGGGCAAATCTACCCAATCCGGCGGAAGCGAACATGCGCCGACGAGCACGAACTGCACGTCCGGCAGGGCCTTCGCCGTCTCGACGAGCAGCGGGGGATCGAACGTGTGCGCGTCGATGCCGCCGACGAACCCGGCGCGGGGGCGCGGGATCGGGGCCATGTCGCCGGGCTCGGCGCCGGAGGCGCCGGCCTCGGCGAAGGCCGCGAAGTCGCACCCGTGGTCGATGAATTCGGCGCTCCGGCACTGGGCGCCCTCCTGCGCCTTGAGCCACGAGGAGCAGTAGAGCGTCAGGTCCGCCCGCTGCTTGAGGAAGCGGTCGAAGCCGGCGATGCGGGGCTGGTTCACGCCGTGAAAGGCCTCGAAGCGGTCGGTCCTTTGGTACACCACCCCGACCGGGCGAAGCCGGTCGACGACTTCCGCGGCGGGCGGGCAGGCGATCCAGACCAGCGGCCGGCGGATGCCGGCCCGGCGCGCGAAGGTCCGGACCTGGAGGGCCAGCGCGGCCCGATTCAGGCCGGCGCCGAGGCCGGCGGGCGCCGCCAGCGGCGAGGCGACGAAGAAGTTCTCCCGGACCTTCACCAGGCCGCGCCGCAGGCTCCTGAGCTTCCGCGCGATGCGCTTCGCGAACATGGCCCCCTCGCCGACGCGGGGGACGCGCATGCCGATCGAGTTGATGTAGAGCACCGGCGCGGTGCGCGAGAGCTCGCGCATCATCTGCATGTCGTAGTGGCCGCGGTTGTGGTACCACCAGTCCTCGCCGCCGAAGCAGATGACGCCGTCGAAGCGTTTGGGCGGGGTGGTGTGGGTCACGCGGCGGGTCTCGCATCCATGCCGGGGGCCGGCTGCTCAGGCGCGCACGAGGCGTGCCCCCATCGCGGGGGCGAAGGCGCGCATCGCGTCGCGTGTATCGACCACGAGCCGGGCGTGCTTCGCGATCATCGCGTAGTCGAAGGCTCGGTGGTTGGTCACGATAACCGCCGCGTCGAACGCGGCGATCGCGCCGGCATCCAGGCGGACGCTGGCCATCCCCAGGTCGTAGCGGCGCATGGGGTGCGTGCGATCCACGTGCGGGTCCGAGTACTCGACGCGGCAGCCCTCGGCGCGGAGCAGCTCGATGATCTCCAGGGCGGGGCTCTCGCGCACGTCGTCGATGTCCGGCTTGTACGCGAGCCCGAGCACCAGCACGGAAGCCTGGGCCGGGGGCGTGCCGCGCGAGGCGAGCGCGTCGAGCGTCCGGCGCACGACCCGCTCTGGCATGGCGTGGTTGATCTCGCCGGCGAGCTCGATGAATCGTGCGGGCGCGCCGACCTGGGCAGCCTTCCACGACATGTAGAACGGGTCGATCGGGATGCAGTGCCCGCCCAGGCCGGGGCCGGGGTAGAAGGGCATGAAGCCGAACGGCTTGGTCGCCGCGGCGGCGATCACCTCCCAGATGTCTATCCCCATCGCCTCGAGCGACACCTTCAGCTCGTTAACGAGCGCGATGTTCACCGCCCGGAAAATATTCTCGAGCAGCTTCGCGGCCTCGGCGACCTCGGCGGAGGAGACCTCGACGACGCGCTCGACGGCGCGTCGGTACAGGGCCGCGGCCAGGGCGGTCGAGGCCGGGTCCAGGCCCCCGACCAGCTTCGGCGTCGTGCGCGTCGTGTGGCTGCTGCGCCCCGGGTCCTCGCGCTCGGGCGAATACGCGACGAAGAAGTCGCGCCCGCAGGCCAGCCCCGCGGGCGCGCGCGACGCGATCGCCCCCAGGAACTCCTGGCGGGTAGTGCCCGGGTAGCTCGTGGATTCGAGCACGACGAGCTGCCCGGGCCGGAGCGACCGACCGATATCCGCCCCGGCGCGCACCACGTAGCTCAGGTCCGGCTTCCGGTCGTCGGTGAGGGGCGTGGGAAGGCAGACGAGGATCGCGTCGGGCTCGCGCAGACGGCCGAAGTCGGCCGTCGCCCCGAACCGCTCCGACGCCGCGAGCCCGCGCGGCAGGTCGCGGCCGAGGTGCTTCAGGTACGCCTCGCCCCGCGCGAGCGCATCGATCTTGGCCCCGTCGATGTCGAACCCGAGCACGCGCATGCCGCCCGCGTGCATCGCGTCGGCGAGCGGCAGGCCGACGTAGCCCAGCCCCACGATGCCGACGAGGGCGTCGCCCGAGTCGATGCGATGGCGGAGCTGGTCGAGCACGCTCGGTCTCCTGTGCGACGCGGGGCGCCGGAGGCGGGGGGAGTGTACCCCGCGCCCACTTCCGGCGGCGTGCGCGCTCGGCCGCGCCGCCGCACCGGTCACGCGCCGTCGATGAACGCCCGGATCGCGCCGATGAGCCCGGGCGAGGCGAAGGGGGGTATCGGCTCACCGGCGCGCAGCTCCGCGAGGCGATCGAGCATCGCGGGCAACTCCGACTCGTCGTGCGCGACGAGCACCCCAGGCCGGCCCTCGAACCGTGCCGCGGTCGCGAGCTGATGGTCGTTCCGCTGCTCGCCGAGCGCGGCCTTGCGGGGCATGATGAGTATGGGCTTGCCGTACTGGAGTGCCGTCAGGATCGAGCCCATGCCCGCATGGGCCACGATCGCCTCGGCGGCCCGGGCGTGCTCTGCGAACTCCCGCGGGTTCACGAACGGCCGGTGCGCAATGTGGGCGGGAACGAGCTCGGTGGGCCCGATCTGCGCGAAGACATCCCCGCGCCCGGCCCGCCCGGCCCATTGGTCAACCGCGCGGACCATGCGGTCGAAGGCAAGCTGCGTGCCGACCGTGACGAAGATCACAGGACGCTCCCCTCGTAGCGCGGGCCGTCGGTCGTCGCGAGCTCGGGCCACTGGGTGAGCCAGAGGTCGGCGTGGCGGCGGACCATCCGCCCGGTCATCGAGAGCTCCTCGGCGTTGGCGATCGAGTCCACCCAGATGGTGCGCGCGCCCAGCAGCTTGCCGAACCGGATCGCGAAATAGCCCGGCGCGGCGCCGGTCGAGACCACCACGTCCGGCCTCAGCCTGAGCAGGGTCCAGAGCACGCGCAGGGCCATGCGGGCCACGCCGGCCTTGTCCCAGCGGTTCGCGTCATTGACCAGGTGCAGCGTCGCCCCGGGCTCGAGCTCGGCGCGGTATTCCGGCAGGGTCGTCAGGTAGTGCGTCTCGCAGTGCTCCCAGGCGGGGCGCATGCGCCGGAGCTGCACGAAGTGCCCGCCGCCGGAGGCGACGGCGAGCACCCGGGGCCTGCGCCGGCTCATGACCGGTCTCCGGGCGCGTGCTGCGCGGGCCCGGCGGCACCGGGGCTGGCCGGGGCGGTCCTCGGGCGCCACCGGCCCATCTCCATCCCGGCGCTCCACCACTCGCGTCGGCGGGCGAAGATCGTGCGCCAGGTCGTGGCCAGGTCGCGATGTCTCCCGCTGATCGGCGAAAGGAGCAGGCTCCGCGCGAGCTTGTTGGCCGCCCAGAGGTCGAGGCAGCGGATCCCGAGGCGGGCCTTCCACGCCGGCCAGTGCTTCCGCAGCAGCTGGGCACGGCCCTTGTACTGGCGGATCGTCTGCTCGACCACGACGCGGTCGGACGCCCCGCCGTAGTGGACGATCGTGGCCTGCGGCACGGCGATCGGCCGCGCCCCGTGCGCACGGGCGCGCAGGCACAGGTCGAACTCCTCCGCGTACATGCGGAAGCGGTCGTCGAAGCCGCCGAGCTCCTCCCAGAGGGCGCGCTCGATGAGGAGGAAGCAGCCCGAGATGATCGGCACCTCGCGCAGCGTGTCGCGCTCCCAGCGCCCGAGCGACTCGGGCTCAAAGAACGCCGAGTGCTTGAAGAGGGCGCCCAGGCCGGCGGCGCGGCTGAACATGCTCCAGAGGGTGGGACTGCCCCAGGCGCTGGCGCGGTTGAGTGAGCGGTCGGGGAAGAGCGTGCGTCCGCCGTAGATCCGGTGCTCCGGGCGGGCGCGCGCGAACTCGACGAGGGTGTCGATCGCGTGGTCGAGCGTGACGGTATCGGGGTTGAGCAGCAGGATGTACTCGCCGCGGGCGCCGCGAGCGCCCGCGTTGTTCGCCGGACCGAAGCCGATGTTCTCAGGAAGGGCCAGCAGGCGCACGCCCGGGAACTCGGCGGCGATCGCCTCCGCGGAGCCGTCGGGCGAGGCGTTGTCGACCACGATCACCTCGTGCGACACCCTCGTCGTCTCGCGCATGGCCGAGCGGATCGCCCCGAGCGTCAGCTCGCGGGTGTTGTAGCTCACGATGACGATCGAGACGTCCATGGGCGTGGCGGGAGCGGCGGCGGGCGTCGGCTATGCGGTCAGGCGGCGGAGCATGCGCTTGGCGATCATCGTCGGATCGCGCCGGTCCACGTCGGCGACCCGGTCGGGCGGGATCTCCGAGATCAGGCGCGAGATCTCGGAGAACGTCGAGCGGCTGGCGTAGACGAGCGCGTCGCAGCGGGCCAGCAGGTACATGTCGGTCAGCGCCTCGACGCCGTTGGCGACAGGGTCCGCGCACTGCTCGTTCTGGTGCATCACCGCGCCCTCGGGCGGGAACCACTTGGGCGTCGTCAGCACCTCCCCGAACTCGCGCCGGAACTCCTCCTCGACGCGCCGGTTGTCAGTCGCGAGGAAGACCTTCGCGCCCGGCAGGCGGCGGAGCTGCTCCCTGGTCGCGGCCTTCAGCTTGCCCAGGTCGGTCGTCCGATCGGTGTAGCGCACGTGCACGCCCACGGCCTTCTCCGGCCAGGAGCCCGCGACGAAGCGCTCGATGCGCTCGCGCACCCGGACGCTCGGCGGGAGCTCCTCCTTCAGGGCCTTCCGCGCGACCTGCTCGACCGACAGCCCCGCGTATCCATCGACCCGCTCGCGCGCCAGCGGGGCGACGGCCCGGAAGCGGCCCATGTAGTACCAGAACACGGCGACGGCCTCCGGGTAGTCGGCGCGTGCCGGGTCGACCGAGTACTTGCGGTGGATCGTCAGGCTCGAGTGCTTGTCGGGGTCGTAGGCGTGGAGCATGCCGCTCACCGATTGGCCGAGGCGCCCGCGCCAGACGGCGGGGAACACGCTCTCGGTCTCCGGCGGCGGCTCGCGCAGCACGCGCGGGCTCTCGAAGAAATGGAAGAACGAGTTCTCGCCCTGCTTCGAGTACGCGTTGTCGCGCCAATCGACGTACGGCGCGCGGCCCACCGCCCGGGCCCACAGGATCCCTGAGGCGGCGCAGAGCATCCGGTTGCCCATGCCCCCCTTGGCTTTGATCAGGCACACGCGTCCCGCGCTCCCCGTGCTCATAGGCCTCGGGCCTCCGTCGGTTGGCCGGCCGCCGGGGCGACGGGGCGCTTCGGCGGCGGGCGGAAGTGGGAGAGCGAGACCCCCATGCCGAGCAGGAACGCGAAGAGCATGAACGCACTCCCCCAGAGGTGCACCGTGAGCGCGGCGATGCTGAGCCCGATGAAGCTCACGATCCATCCCATGCGCATCGGACGCAGGGCGGGCGGCGCCGCGCGGCTCAGCCGGACGATGGTGGTGACCGCGACGCCGAGCAGCAGCGCGACCGCGGGCACACCGTAGCACATCGCGATCACCAGCCAGAAGTTGTCCAGGCTGCGGTTGTGCCACCACTCCGGCGCCGTGGTCCACTCGTTGAAGCCGATGCCGAATACCGGGGTCTTGGCGATCTGCGCGGTCGCGACGTCCCACTGCAGCTTGCGGTCGTAGCCCGTCTGCGGGTTGAACGTGGCGTACGAGATGAACACCGTCACCGGGTCGCGGTTCGAGAGCGCATCGACCGCCACGTACCCCACCGCCAGCAGCGCGAGCAGGATCCCCCAGCGGGCCCGGAACGTGCGCGACGCGATGTCCCACGCGATCAGCGATCCCTGCACCGTGCACGCCAGGAGCGGCCCGGTGGAGAGCGACGCGAACGCCGCGATGATCACGCCGGCCGCCCGCCACAGCCGGGCCCAGCCCAGCGGCCGGCGCGTCGGCGCGAGGTACCAGGTCAGGCCGATGGCCGACGCGCAGAACACGCCGTACAGGATCGGGTGATCGAACGGGCCGAAGGCGCGGGTGAGCCCGAAGCGCGGGTCCACGCCCTCCAGGCTCTTGGGGCCGAGGATCTTGCCGAAGGCCTGGCGGATGATGTGCTCGCCGGTGAGCATCTCCGGGATGGCCAGGAGCCCGATGGCGAGGATGAACACCAGCAGCCTGCGGGCGAAGAACAGAATGTGCGAGGGCGTCAGCGCCGCCGCACGCCCGAGGAAGTAGCTGCCCAGAAACTCGACCGAGTAGCTCCCCGACCACTGGATCGCCCGCTCCACTCCGTGCACCCTCGAGATCGCGATCCAGATCCACGCGGCGTGCAGGATCGCCACCAGGTCCAGCGCGCGGAACCCGAGGCGGCGCTCGCCGATGACCCGGAGCAGCGCCAGCGGCAGGCCCACGATCAAGAAGATGCGCTGGGGCGAGAGCACCAGCGTGCCGAGGTTGAACTGCACCTCCGGCGGCGCCATGAGCACCAGGAGAAAGCCCGTAATGAGCCAGCGATCTCCGGCGGGTATCGTCGCGGGGCGCCTCCCCGGCACAGCCCTCGCGCCCCGCAGGAGTGGGGGCTCACCTGGAGTCTGGATCGTCGCGGTGGACATCATGGTTCCGGGATCGTGTGCGGAGCTCCCGCGTTCGCTGCTTCGCCGTCGCGGAGGGTCCGAAGTTCCGCGCGAGCGGGAGCGCGGGCCGGTGAACGCCTCGTGGCGGGTCCCATACACATGTGCGGCCGCGCCGCCCTCCAGTATCGGTGCTGCGACCGGCATTGGGCGAGCGGTGCGGCGGGGATTCTACGGGTCAGGCTTGGGGTTGTTCAGGTCGTCCGGCCCGCGTGGCGGGGGTCCGGCTCTGCGTCGAGCGTTCCGGGCCACATGGTCCGCTCGATCCGCTCGATGACGCGTTCCCACGTAAAGAGGTCGTCCGCTCGGCGCTTCGCCGCCCGGCCCATCGCCAGGCACCGCTCCTCGTCCGCGATCACGGCGATCAGGTCTTCAGCGAGCAGGCGCGCCGAGGGCTCGGCCGCGATCGGCGTCAGCCGCCCGGTCACCCCGTCGTCGATGGCCTCGCGCCGGCTCCCGGAGTCGAGCGCGACCGTCGGCAAGCCGACCGACGCCGCCTCGATGATCACGTTGGGGAAGGGATCAAAGAGCGCCGGCAGGCAGAAGCACGCCGCGCGGGCGTAGCAGCGCGCCAGGCGGACGAACTCGTCCGGGGCCGACCGGCTGAGGAAGCCCTCGATCCTGACGCCCGGCTCGTCGATGGCGGGCCGGCACCCCACGATGGTGAGGGTGGCGTCGGGCAGGGCGTCGCGGACGATCCGGAACGCCTCGAGCAGGAGCGGACCGCCCTTGCGCTCCCAATCAATCCCCACGAAGAGGATCTCGCGCGGGCGCCTCGCCTCGTGCAGGTCCTCGGGGATCGCAAGATTCGACCCGGCGTGGACCACGGTGACCAGGCGCCCCGGCACGCCGCAATCGGCGATGACGCTCTCCGCCGTCCAGCGTGAGAGCGTGAATACGTGCGCCGCGGTGGACATGATCCTGCGCTGGGCCTCCATCGCCTGCTCGGCCTGGCGGTCGGTGAATCCCTCGAAACCGAACCGGCCCGCCCGCCGCGCCTGGGCGATGGTCATGTCGGTGAGCATGGCGTGGGGCCCGCGCTCGGGCGGCGTCGTCGCGAGGGTGCCGACCTGGAGGAACGGCCCGGTGAGGCCCATCACGTCCAGCCGGCGCGCAAGCCTGCGGGAGAGGACGGCGTGGCCCTCGCGCGACCAGAGCCAGCGGCGGTCCACGTCGATGCGCGGGCGCGGCAGCAGCCGGCGCGGGATGAACGCGCGGCGCAGGGCGTCGGTCGCGCGGAAGTCCCGGATGTTGAGGGCTTCGCCGAGCATGCCGGCCCGGCGCAGCGCCTGCCCGAGATTGGCGGAGTAGCCGCTGAACGTGCGGGGATCCAGCGGGTGCCCGTACGCAAGCAGGTGCAGCTTGCGAGCTCCGGGCGCGGCGCCCGCGTCGGCCCGCGCGTGCCGGGTCGCGGCGGAGTCCGGCGCGGACGCGGGGATGTGTGCTCCGGGGGTCACGGCTTGATCCCGCGCAAGACGACTTGGCTGGCCAGGAACTCGCGGCACGATCCCAAGAGCGCCGCGGAAACCACCTTCTCGCGCCTCCGCCACAGGTTGTAGCGCGTCATGTCTGGCCGGAGCCCGACCTCGCCGAACCACTCGGCCACCATCTTCCGGGTCGTGATCCGGAGGTGGGAGTAATCGAAGATCCCCGCGTCCACGTACCGGATGTGGCCGTGCAGGAAGAGCGCGCGGAACACCGAGTGGTGGCGGAAATTGGGAACGCTGACGATCGCGCAGCCGCCCGGCCTGAGCAGCGGCACGTGCTGCCGCAGCACCGCGACCGGATCGGCCAGGTGCTCGAGCACGTCGGCGTAGATGAGGCAGTCGAACGCCCGGCCGGCGAGCCGGGGCGTCATCTCGCTCACGTCGCCCTCGAGCACTTCGAGGCCGTGCTCCCGCGCCGCGCCGGCGGCGCCGGGCATCAACTCGATGCCCGTCACCGAGCAGCCGCGCTTGACCAGCTCGGCCTCCGTGCGCCCGGAGCCGCACCCCACCGACAGGAAGGCGCGGGCGTTCGCGGGCACCATGCCCAGCACGTCTTCGCGCAGGTGCGTGAAGTACTTGGCCTGCCCGTGATCCCGGTTGCGGAGCTTCATGCCCGCGGCGTCGGCGCAGTCTGAGAGGGTCACGGGCATGCTCTCTCCACACGTTCCCAGGTGCGGGTCGCCTCGTTGAACGCCCGCACGGGCTGGGCCGGCGCTCCCGCGACGACGGTCGCCGGTGGGACGCTCGCGGTCACAACCGAGTTCGCCGCGACGATGCTGTTCCGCCCGATCCGCAGCTCCCCCCGGTTGCCCACGATGCACGCGCCGAAGCCGACCCAGCACCCCGGCTCGACGACGATCGTACCGCCCTCCGTCACCCCCTGGTGGAGGATGGGCCTCGTCACGTCCTCGAACGCGTGCGCGTGGTCCATGATGAGCACCTGCGGCGCCGTCACGACCGCCTCCCCGATCACGATCGAGTTCTTGGCGCTGATCACGTTGTTGCGTCCGATCGCGCAGCCCCGCCCGATCGAGAGGACCCCCGCGCCCGCCTCGGCGCTGGGAACGTTGAGCCAGGTGTGCCGCTCGATCACGCAGCCCGCCTCGACGGCGATCTGCCCCGGCCGCCACTGCCGGAAATCCACGGACCAGTGGAGCCAAGCGCCCGGGCGCACGCCCGACCAGCCTCCGAACGTCCGCATCCAGGAGGTGCGGAGCCGCGAGATGACGCTACCGGGCTTCATGGGGCGTCGGAACCTCCGTGGGACGGCTCATCGGCGTCGCGCTCGCGCGACGTTTGAGGAATCCCGCGATCATGACCCGCGTGGCGGGGTCGGCGAGCCCGGCGATGGCCGCGGCGATCGCCCCCAGCCCGACGCCGACCGCGGCACGGGCGAACACCCCCAGGCCCGCAGCCTGGGGGAGGGTGCCCGCCCACCATGCGCCCGCAAAGCCCGCGCTCGTGACCGTCAGCGCCGGCAGGATCGCTCCCGCCGGCACCCCGAGTCTCCAACGGTTCATCCCTGCGCACAGCGCGATGCCGACCGCCTCGCCCGCGGCTCCGATCGCGAGCACCGTCCAGGGCTCCTGGCCCGCGCGCGCCGCCAGCCACGCGACGCCCACCGAGGCCGCACGCGCCAGGTTCGCGAGCATCGCCGAGAGCGTGACTCCCTCGGCGATGGCGATCACCACCGGGAACGTGCGGATGATGCGGAGCGCCTGCCCGAAGCCAAGCCAGGCGGCCAGGGCGTGCGAGAGCTGGTACCCCTCTCCGAAGACCGCGCTCACGAGGTCGCGCCCGGCGAAGCCGAAGAGCACCGCCAAGCCCAGGGCGGGCACGCCCATCGCGCGGGCGCCGGCGCTGTACTGCCGGTCGCGCGCGGCGGGGTCGGCGCGCAGCGAGGCGAGATGGGGCACGCCCAAGCTCAGGCCGACGCGCCCCATGATCGCGGCGGGCGTCCACGCGAGCAGCAGCGCGGCGGAGTATGCGCCGAGCAGCCAGGGCATCGACGTGCCGTACACGTTGGCGACGACGATCCGCTCGCCGTGCAGCACGACGAACATGAGCAGCCCGTCGCCGAGCAGCGGCAATCCGAAGCCGAGCAGCCGGCGGAAGCGGTCGCGGTCGTAGGCCAGCCGGTACGGCTTGCGCGAGACCACGTGCGACAGCGCCGTCGAGATCACCGCGTTGGCCATGAGCAGCCAGAGCAGGGCGCGGAAGTCGGGGATCCACACCGCGAGGGGGTAGGCGGCCAGGAGCAGCAGGATCTGCGGCAGGGCCTGGCAGGCGACGAACGCCTTGAAGCGCAGCTCGCGCTGCGCGAGCCAGATCTGGTTGTGCGTGAAGCCGCGGACGACGGGCACGATCGCGACGACGCGGAACGCCCATGTCGCGTCGGGCATGCGCATGAAGTGCGCCACCGGGCCTGCGACGATGAAGAGCGCAAGGCCCCCGAGCAGGCCCCGCGCGACGGAGATGCCGTGGGCCACCGAGAGCCACGATTCGCCGTCCTCCCCGTGCGCGCGTGTCAGGAAGCGCCCCGCGCCCAGGTCGGAGATCATCTCCACGAGCGACACGCTCATCGCGAGCGCCGCGGCGATGCCGAAGGGCTCCGGGCCGATCAGCCTCGCGACGATGAAGTTGCGAAGCAGCCCGCAGAGCTGGACGACGAGCTCGCCCGCGATCAGGACGGCCCCGCCGGAGAGGAGCTGGCGGCGGCGCGTGCTCACCCCGGCGCGGCCCCCGGGGCGGGCGGCGCGCGGTGGCCCGTGGCGGCGCCGGCGGCGCTCGCGTCCACGCGCCCCGGTCCCGCGCAGGTGTGGTACGGCACGCGGGCTGGTACGCCCGGCCGGGCGGCGGGTTCGCCCCGCCGGCGCGCGGCGGGCGAGGCCCCCGCGCGCCGGCGGTAGCGCGCCGCCGTGGCGGCGATGTGCTGCGCGTCCTCCAAGGGGACCCCCAAAGCCCCGCCGGCGGAGTGGTGGTTACTGGGGACGGTCGCCCCAGGGCTGCGCGCCGCGGTCGGGCGCGGAGCTGTCGGAGTATCCGGGGATGAGGGCGGCGGAGCCCTCGATGTCGCCCGCGCCGGTGCCCTTGTACTCGAAGTACCCGCCGTTGCAGTTCAGGATCGCGATGGGCCCGGTGGTCGCATCCTCGCCGACGGGCTGGTTGTAGTTGAAGTGGCAGTGATCGACCAGCACGCCCTCGGGGAGCGGCCCGAAGTAGTCGGCGGACTGGATGCGCTCGGCGACGCAGTTGCGGAAGATGACGTCCTTGCCGGTGAAGCCCCCGTCGTCACGCAGCACGAAGCGCTGGCCGGGGTTCGAGACGTGGTAGAAGAGCGCGTGGTCGTGGGGCACGCCGAGCTGGGAGAATGGAGGGTCGGACTCGGCGTTCTGCACGGCGATGTTCACGAAGGCGCAGTTGGTGAAGGTGCTGTCGCCGCTGCTCAGGAAGATGTTCTGGGCGCCGATCACGAGCGAAGCGCTGACGTTGTAGACCAGCAGGTTCTCCATCTGGCCGAAGTACTGCAGCAGGTCGGCGTGGTGCGGGAGCAGCGTGCCGTTGAGGTTGTGGACGGTGGACTGCACCACCATCAGCGAGTTCTGGAACACGTCCCCCGAGATCTTCTCGGCGTGGCAGCCGCGCACGAGGTTCAGGTTGACGAAGCCGTAGAGCATGTCCTCCGCGAGGGAGTCGGTGGCGTACACGCCCGTGTAGCCGACGTTCCGGACGGGCGAGATCGAGCCGTTGGGTTGGTAGGTCCAGCCCTTGCCGTAGAACCAGCGGGCGTTGTCGTACCAGTGGAGGTGCGGGTCCTCCTTGTACATCTGGTACATGTCGCTGAAGTCGAGGCTGACCCCGTAGAAGCGGAGGCGGCGCGTGTTCGGCCGGAGAAGGTCGCTGGTGTTCCCCGCCGCGATGACCACATCGTTGCGGGACAGGCCGCTGCCGCGCCGGATGGTGATCCAGCGATCGTTCAGCACAGGGCCCGACGGCTGATCGATGTCGTAGCGCCCGCGCTCGAGGACGATGATGTCCGCGCCCTCGTACTTCTCGATGTCGGCGCGGCACTTGTTCAGCGCCTTCTGGATCGTCTTGTAGGGCCTGACGAGCGTCCCCTGGCCGGTCGAGTCGCTGCCGCTTGCGGCCACGTAGATCCGCTCGCTCGCGTAGTGTCCGTCGTTGTTGACGTACAGGCGGAGCGGCGGGAGCAGGCGAGGCTTGCCGGCGCCGGCGGGGTAGGCGATCGCGCGCAGCTCGATCTCTTCGCCCTGGGCGAGGTTCGCGTCGTCGCGGGAGATCATCGCCACATACTCGCGCACGCCGGTCTGCGGGTTGTTCTGCATCCGCATGATCCGCTTCCACGGCCCGCCCTCGAGCGAGATGTCGATGCGGGAGATGCCGTTCATGTGGAATGCGAGCAGGCCCACGGCGAAGTCGCCGATAATCGTCTGGTGCGGCACCACGTCCCAGCGGGCGATCACTTCCGCGTCGTACCCGGGGTCGCCGCGCTGGCCCATCTCCGGCGGCGGCTCGGTCTCGCCCTGGAACTCGGTCCCCGCTTCGAGCCGGATGATCTCTTCGGGCTCCTCCTCCAGGTAGCCGCCGCTGTTGTCCAGGTCGTTGCCCGGTTTCCAGCCGCGCCCGGTCAGCCAGCTCTCCGGGTCGTCGCCCGCGACGATCGGATCGAGGCTCACCACACCCGACCGCCCCTGGCCCGCGGGCATGATCGGCGCGGAGCCGTCCATCGCCGAGCGCGCGTTCAGCGGGTGCGAGCTGGAGTAGCGCGAGACGACGCGCCCGGCGCCGCTCGGGCCGTCCGACGAGGTCCGCGAAGGCGCATGCCCGGAGATGGCGGTCCGCCCGTGGGCTTCGTTTCGAGCCGCTCCTGAGGCGGCTTCGCCGCCGGCCGGGTGACCGGGGGCGTCCGCCAGCACGGCCCTCGGGGCGATGGCCGGGCGCGCCAACTGGAGCGGCACATGCTTCGGCACCCGGATGGTGACGACCGTGCCGTCCGGCCGGGAGATCCTGACGGTCTCCCATTCGACAGCGGCCTGGTCTCGCCGCGACGTCTGAGGCGTCGCCGCAGCGGACAGAGCGATGAATGTGCCCAGAAGGGCGACACCGATACGGTTGAATCGCGTGAGAGCTGACACGAGCTCTGTACCTCCGCCCCACCCGGCACCGCCGCTAGCATCGACAGGCCAAGATCCTGGGGATAAACGGTTTACCCGGCTTGCCGGGGTGGGCTTGGTTCCCTACGCCTCTTAGGCCGCAGGTTCGTGAAGACCTGAAGCGCCGGGACGCTGTTCTGGCGAGTATCGGAACCTTTCGGGTGAAAGCAAGATTAAGTTCCGATAACCACCGTCTTTGTCGGCAATGTTTGCGCAGTTGGGTTGGCTGTCAAGTCGCGCTGTGGATGAGTCGGGGACGACGGCGGTCCCCTCCGGGTCGGTCCGATCAAGCGGATACCCCAGAGGAGAACCCCCATTGGCAACTCCCAGACGCCGCTCGCGATCTCTCAGCCCTCTCGCCAGTCCTGAGCGATCCAGTCCTGTTCGGTGCGAGTCGCTGGAGCCGCGCCAACTGATGGCGGCGTTTACGGGGGAGGAAGTTTTCCTCGCCGAACTGATCAACCGAGCCCGATCCGACCCGCAGGCCGAGGGGGCGCGCCTGGGGATGGATCTCACGGATGGTCTGACGGCGGAGGAGATCGCCCTCCTGGGACCGGTTGAGCCGCTGGCGCTCGATCTCTCCCTGACATTGGCGGCCCGGGCTCACAGCCTGGACATGGCGAGCCGCGGCTTCCTTGACCACGTCAATCCGGAGGGACTGAATCCCACCGACCGAGTTCGCGCCGCGGGATACTCGGGCGTGGCGGGGGAGAGCATCGCCGCCGGTCAGCCCGCGGTCGAGCGCGCGTACGAGACGTGGATGGCGTCGGTGGCGAACCGGCTGAACATCCTGAGCCTGTTCGCGGACTTCGACGCCGGATTCCACTACGACCAGTTCGGCGCCGGCTACACGACCGAGGGCGAGCCCCAGGACCCGCATTACACCGCCCTCTTCGGCGACCCGGGCGCGGGCTCCACGGCGTGGCTGCTGGGAGTCGTGTACGCGGACAGCGACGGCGACGAGTTCTACTCCGTCGGCGAGGGCGCCGGTGGTGTGCGGATCGACGTCGCCGCAGCGGGGGATCCGGCGACAATCGTGGCGACCTATACCACGGACGAGGCGGGCAACTACCAGCTGAGGCTCGGCGACGGTTCGTGGGTGGTGACGTTCACCGACATCGGGACGGGCAATCTCGTCATCAAGCAGGTCGCCACCGGCGGACAGAACGTGAAGCTGGACGCGCTGCTCGCCGAGTTCGACCCGCCCGCCGGGAACGGGGACGGCGGAGGCGACGACGGGCAGGGCGACGGTGGAGACGGCGATGGGGACGGGGGAGACGGGGGCGATGGAAACGGCGACGGCGGGGACGACGGAGGTTCGGCTCAGGATGACCACGCCGACGACGGCGACTACGCGAACGCGAGTCTGATCACGCTCTCGGATGCGGGCGAGGGCGCGGCCGCCGGCGTCATCGGGGCCGGCACCGACACCGACCTCCTCTACTTCACGGCCACCGCGGCGGGCGAGCTGTCGGTCACCCTCGACTGCTCGTCGGGTGATCTTGTCGGCGCCATCCTTTTAAGAAGCGAGTCCGGCCTGCCGCTCGCCGCGGAGAGCGCGGACGCGGGCGGGGGAGCCGTCGTGCTCAGTTGGAGCGTTCCCGCGGGGGAGCAGTACTTCCTGGTCATCGCGTCGGCCGACCTGGTGAGCACGGGCGACTACACGCTGCACCTGGCGATGCCGAGCAGCTCCGACGACGGGGGGGATGGGAACGGCGATGGGGACTCAGGCGACGGCGACGGCACGGACGACGGCGATGGCGATGGAGATGACGGCGGCGGGGATGGAAGCGGCGGCGATGGCGGCGACGACGGCGATGGGGGCG
>DASRXL010000240.1:0-18836 GCA_035654175.1 Phycisphaerales bacterium | reverse complement strand
TTCGGCCCTCGCGAGCAGCCGCCAACTGGTGATCCCCAGCTCCCGGCCCTCGTCGTCGGTGTTGGTCTCGGGGTCGACATTCAGCACGAGCTGCCACTCGTCCCGGAGCTGCTCGACGATCTCGTCGAACCCGAGCAGGTCCTCCCGCTCCGGCGGCGACACCAGCACCGACCGGTGCTCGTGCACGGCCGAATCGGCCCCGGCGGGCTCCTCCACCTCCTCCAGGTCGAACGCGCGGAGCACGCTCTCCACCCGCTCCCGATCGTCCATGGTGCAGCGGATGGTCACGATCTTGTGCTCGTCCACGAACAGGTAAAAAAAGGGGTCGTCGCTCATCGCCCCGAAGCCGACGAGCCCGTCCTCGAAGAAGAACCCGCGGAACCGCCGGAGCGCGTCGGTGAAGCGGTCCAGCCCGATCAGCTCGTACGAGACGTAGGGGTCGACCTCCCGGTACGCGTCCTGCCCCAGGATGTCGAGGATCGGGTACACCCGCCCCGGCAGCAGCGCGAGCAGGTGACGCACGAGCGGCTCCACCCGCTCCGCCGTGATGACCACGTCGAACACATACCGGTCGGGCCACTCCTCCCAGTCGCCCTGCTCGTCGCCATCCGCCGGCTCGAAGAGCACCGTGTACCCCTGGCGGGGGGTCATCTCCTCGACCGGATAGGACCCCAGGGCAAACGCCACCTCGCCGACCCGCACCCGCTCCAGCGACTCATCGACCTTGCAGGTGACCATGGGTGAAGATCGTAGGGGCGGCCGTGTTCCCGCGCCTCACCATACTCTCTGCGCATGGTCATCAACTCAAGCGGCGAGCCAAGCCTCCTGGCCATCGCGGTGGGGAATACCCGTACCTCCTGGGCCATGTTCAGGGGGCGCGAGAGCCAACCCCCTGGCGCCGAGCCGAACGCCGGCGCAGGCGCCGCGCTCGCGGGTGTAGTCGAGGAGGCGAACCCCGGGCTCGTGGCTCTGGCTTCGGTGAACGGACCGGTCGCCGACGCGCTCGCCGCGTCGCTCGCCGAGAGCGGCTTCCAGGTGCTCAGGCTGGGACGCGACGTGGCCCCGCCCCTCAGGCACAGCTTGGAAGACGCCTCCACGCTCGGCATCGACCGGGCCCTCAACGCCGTCGCGGCGTTCGACCTTGTCGGCGCCGCGTGCGCGATCATCGACGCCGGGACCGCCATCACAGTCGATTTCATCGACGGGGAAGGAACCTTCCACGGCGGCGGCATCGCGCCGGGCGTCAACATGATGCTCCGCGCGCTCCACGACCACACGGCGGCGCTCCCGCTGGTCTCCTTCGAGGCGCAGGAGCCCTCCCGCGGCCCATTCGGGAAAGACACGCGCCACGCGATGCAGCTGGGCGCCGCCGCCGCCGCTCGCGGGCTTGTGCGGGACCTCGTCGAACGCTACGCGGAGGCGTACGAGGCGTATCCGAGGGTGATTGCAACGGGGGGCGACGCCGCGCCCCTGTTCGACGACGACGGGCTGGTCGAGCGGATCATCCCCGAGCTGCAGCTCATCGGCATCCAGAGAACCATCGAAAGGGCGCTGACGGACCGGGGGGCCGAGTGAGCGAGGCGCCACCGATCGCCGGCGAGGCGGCGCGATGGCGGCTGTGCACGCCGAGTGCGAGAGCCGGCGCAATCGCCGTCATCCAACTGAACGGCGACATCGGGGGCGCGCTCGGGAAGCTCGGCATCCGCGGCGTCGAGCCCGGGGAGCTGGCCCTGCGGGAGCTGGGCGGGGTCGACCGGGGGCTTGTGGCGCGAGCCGGCGCCGAATCGGCGTTCCTCATGCCGCACGGCGGCGCCGAGGTGGTGCGGCGTCTGTGCGACGCGCTCACCCGGGCCGGCATGCCCCGGGGCGCGGACGACACGCCGGAGGCGAGGTTTCCGGAAGCCAGGTCGGCCCTCGAAGCCCGCGTGCTGGAAGCCCTCGCCCGGGCCGCGAGCCCCATGGCGGTCGATCTCCTGCTCGACCAGCCCCGGCGATGGGCGGCGTGGGGCAAAGCCGAGCCCGACGCCTCGACGCCCGCCCCCCATGAGGAGCATTCGGCCCTGCTCCGCCGGCTGATCGTGCCGCCGGTCGTGGTGGCGGTGGGGGGGCCGAACATCGGCAAGTCCACCCTGCTGAACCGGCTGGCCGGCCGGTCCGTGGTCGCTGTCGCGGACGAGCCGGGCACGACCAGGGATCACGTCGGGGCGATGATCGACGCGGCGGGCCTTGTTCTGACCTATGTGGACACCCCGGGAATGCGGCCCGATGCCCGGGCGCCGGAGCGCGACGCGGCGAGCGTGATCCCGGGCCTTGTGGAGAGCGCCGACCTGGTGCTTTTGCTTGGCGACAGGGACTCACCCCCCCCCGAGGGGCTCCCCGCGCGGCGCGCGCTGAGAATCGCGCTGCGGTCCGACCTCGGTCCCGCGGCTTGGCCCCACGACTTGGCGGTCAGCGCGGTGAGCCGGGATGGGCTCGGCGCGATGGTCGGCGCCCTGCGCGAGGCGCTGGTGCCAGGGTGGGCGCTCTCCTCGACGCTGCCGTGGCGATTCTGGGAAACGCCTGGCGCTACACTCTCGCCCGGGACGTGAGCCCGGCGGATCCAGAGAAACCCCGAACGCTGTCGAGGGCGGCGGGTGTCGGAGCGACGCGTCATGGCGGAAGACAATCGGCTCAGTCAGATCACCGAAGGCGCGGGGCTCCAGGAATCCCGGCTCAACGTCGAGTTCATCGAGTTCATCCGGAAGTGGAGCACGCCGGTGCTGCTGGTGCTCGCGGCGCTCGCCGTCGGGTATTTCCTCTGGAATAAGCAGAAGGAAGCCCGCGACGCGCGGATCGACGAGGCGTTCGCGCAGCTGAACCAATCGACCGAGACGACCTCGCCCTCTCCCGACGCGCTCAGGCGCATCGCGGAGGACTACAAGGGCGTGACGGGCGTGCGTCTGCTCGCCCAGCTCGCCGCCGCGGACGAGTATCTGCGCGCGGTGAAGCGGGGCGTGAAGCCCGGCGCCGTGCTCAACCAGGAAGGGATCGCGGAGAACGCCGAGGACCTGCTGACCGATGCGGACCGCGAGCGGTTCCTCTCGGAGGCGGAGACGCTGTACCGGGAGGTCCACGCCGCCGCGGAGAAGCAGCCGGCGCTCGCGCTGCACACCCTCTCGGCGTTGTACGGCATCGGCGCGGTGGCGGAGTCTCGCGGCCGGCTCGATGAGGCCAAGAACGTGCTGGACCAGGCGCACAACCTGGCGATCAAGCACGGCTTCGTGGAGCACGCCGTGAGGACCCAGGAGCGGATCGACGCGCTCCCCTCGCGCGCGACCGCAGTCGCGCTCTACCACAAGGCCGAGTTGCCGGAGATCCCCGCGCTCAAGCCGCCGGACCTCGAGCCCGCGACCCCGATCGACCCCGCCGGGGCCGTCGTCGGGCCCCAGTTGCCCGGGGGCGCGGAGGACGGCGCTCCCCCGCCGGCGGAGGGCTCCGAGCCTGGCGGGGCCGGCGAGGGTGAGGACGGCGCGGCGGAGTCTTCCGGCGAGACCGGGGACGACGGGAGCGCCGGCCCGGGCGAGGCGTCCGACGACGACGGTCGATGACCGATCCGCGAGCTCAGGCCACGCGCGACGAGCCCGACGAGGAGGTGCGGGCGTCGCTCGGTGATCGGCTCGTGCTCCCCGGCGGCAAGGTCGATCCCGACGCGATCCAGCGCGCCATCGAACGGGCGCGGCGCAGCGCGGGCGAGGACGAGAGCGGCGAGGAAGAGCTTCCCCGCGTCACGTTCACCCTGCGGCGCGATCTCGGCGCCCGGCTCGACAAGTACCTCACGAGCCGCATCACCTTCATGAGCCGCACTCAGCTCCAGCGGCTGATCGCGTCGGGCGGGGTCACGGTCAACGACCGGCCCGCGAAGCCCTCGACGAGGCTCTTCCAGGACGACCGGGTCGAGGTGGTGGTGCCGCCGCTCCCGGAGAAGGGGATCCGGCCGGAGGAGATCCCGCTCGAGGCGCTCTACGAGGACGAGCACCTGATCGTGCTGAACAAGCAGCCGGACATCATCGTGCACCCGGCCAGGTCGGAGCTCACGGGCACGATGATCAACGCGCTGGCGTGGCGGTTCAAGCACGTCTCGGGCGGGGCGCTGTCCGGGGTCGGCGAGGAGTTCGCCCGCCCGGGGGTGGTGCACCGGCTCGACCGGAACACCAGCGGGTGCATCGTCTTCGCCAAGAGCGACGAGGCGCACTGGAAGCTCGGGCGGCAGTTCGAGAGGCGCAGCGTGGACAAGCGATACCTCGCGCTCGTGCACGGGCGCGTGGAGCCCGACGGGCAGGTAATCGACCTGCCGATCGGGCCGCACCCCTCGCGCGAGAAGGGATACCGGGAGAAGTACGTCGTGCGTCACGACGACCTCGGCAAGCCGAGCGTGACGATCTGCCGGGTGCGGGAGCGGTACGGGGAGGGGGATGGAGCGACGGAGCGACGGAGCGATGAGGGGCGGGAGCCAGCCGGCGCGTCAACCTCTGCGTCGCTTCGTCGCTCCGTCGCTCCGTCGCTCTATTCCCTGGTTGAGCTCGAGCTCAAGACCGGACGGACGCACCAGATCCGGGTGCACATGAGCTTCAACGGCTGGCCGATCGTCGGCGACGACATGTACGGGGGCAAGCCGCTCGGGGTCGGCGACCCGCCGGCGACGATCGGGCGCCAGATGCTCCACGCCGGCCTGCTCGCCTTCGAGCACCCGATCTCGGGCGAGCCGATGGTCTTCACGGCGCCCGCCCCCCCGGACCTGGCGGCGGCCGTGGCGGAGCTGCGCCGGCGCGGCGCAGAGCCGGTGCACGTGGACGGGACGGTGCCCCTGGCGAGATTCGGTCTCTGAGGCTCGGCCCGAAACGCGCCCGGCGGGAACGGCAATAATGGGCGGGTTCTCGGCTCGTACGGGGGGAGGGTGCACGTGGGCGACGCGATCGTGATGCAGGGGATCACCAAGACCTTCGGCCCGAAGGTCGCGGTCCGCGACATGGAGCTGCGCGTGCCGGAGGGCGCGCTGTACGGGTTCATCGGCCCCAACGGCGCGGGCAAGACGACCACGATCCGCATGATCATGTCGATCATCTTCCCCGACGCGGGGCGGATCAGCGTGCTGGGCAGGCCGTCGGCGGTCGAGAGCAAGGACCGTATCGGATACCTGCCCGAGGAGCGCGGCGTCTACAAGAAGATGCGGGTCGGCGCGTTTCTCAAGCTCATCGGCCGCCTCAAGGGCATGGGCGGGCACGACCTCGACCGGCGCGTCCGCGACTGGCTGGAGCGGGTGGACCTCGGCGACACGTACCGCAAGCGCTGCGAGGAGCTCTCCAAGGGCATGCAGCAGAAGGTGCAGTTCATCGCCTCGGTGCTGCACGAGCCGGACCTCGTCATCCTGGACGAGCCCTTCAGCGGGCTGGACCCGGTGAACATGCGCCTGCTGCGCGACCTCTTCCTCGAGCAGCACCGCTCCGGACGCACGCTGATATTCTCGACCCACGTGATGCACCAGGCCGAGCAGCTCTGCGACCACATCATCATGATCAACCGGGGGAACAAGGTGCTCGACGCGCCGCTGGCCGAGATCCGCTCGCGCTTCGACCCCAAGACGATCGTGTTCGAGCCGCTCGACGTCGGACGGGCCGACGTGGTGGGCGGGCTGCCCGGGGTGCGGGCGCTGAGCTACGTGAACGGTCTGCACGAGGTCTCCCTCGAGGAGGGCGCGGAGGCGACGGGCGTCATGCGCCGCATCATGGAGGCGACGCCGGTCACGCGGATCGAGCTCCGGAGGCCGACGCTCGAGGACGTCTTCATCGACATCGTGCAGCAGGACGAGGCGGGGGATCTCGACGAGGCGCAGCTGCGGGCCGAGCTGCGCGACGGGGCCGCGGAGCCCACGGGAGCCGAGGCATGATGCAGAAGGTCTTCGCCGTCGCGGCGCGGGAGTTCACGTCCACGGTCATGACCAAGGCGTTCGTGATCGGGGCGTTCGTGATCCCCGGGGTCTTCGTCGCGGTCATCCCGCTCATCGTCAAGATGACCGCGCAGGCCAAGTCGCCCCCCCTGGTCGGCACGGTGGCGGTGATCGACCGCTCCGGCGCGGCCGCGGACGCGATCCGCGAGGAGCTGTCCCCCGCGGGGCTCGCCCGGCGCATCGCCGAGGGTAACGAGGAGCTCCAGCGGATCGTGCAGCAGTTCGGCGGCGACTTCGGGCCGGCGCTCGACAACCCCGCCGTGCAGGCGGCGATGGCGCAGGCGTTCGGCGAGGCGCCCGAGCTCACGGTCGAGGTGCTGCCTCCCGGAACGGCCCCGGAGGAAGTCCAGCCCAGGCTCAAGCCCGCCAACGCCGGGCAGGAGGGCTCGCTCGTCGCCCTGGCCGTGATCGCGCCCGACGCCGTGGAGCGCCCGCCGGGCGCGGGCGCCTTCGGCGGCTTCGAGCTCTTCGTGCGCGCCAAGACCGACGACCGGAACATCGACCACATCCGGACGGGCGTGCGCCGGGCGATCCTGGCGGAGCGCTACCGGATCGCCGGCGTGAACGCCGCGGAGCTCGGGGCGCTCACGAACGTCGCCGTCGACCGGAAGGAGATCACCGACTCCGGCGAGGCGCGGGCATCGACCGCCGAGCTGAACATGATGCTGCCCTTCGGCTTCATGCTGCTGCTCATGATGTCGGTGATGGTGGGGGGGCAGTACCTGCTGACGACGACGATCGAGGAGAAGTCCAGCCGCGTCGTGGAGGTCCTGCTGAGCGCCGTCTCGCCGATGCAGCTGATGACGGGCAAGATCATCGGGCAGATGGGCGTGGGCATGGTGCTCCTCGGGGTGTACGCCTCGGTGGGCATCGCGGCGCTCTCGACCTTCGCCGTGCTGGACCTGATCACCCTGGACAAGATCGCGTACCTCGTGATCTATTTCGTGCTCGCCTACTTCATCATCGCCTCGCTCATGGCCGCGATCGGCGCTTCGGTCAACGAGCTGCGAGAGGCGCAGTCGCTCATGGGGCCGGTGATGCTGGTCATCATGCTGCCCTACCTGTTCTGGCTGCCGATCACCCGCGACCCGAACTCGACGCTCGCCCTCGTGCTCAGCATGGTGCCGCCGATGTCGCCCTTCGCGATGATCGTCCGCATCACCAGCACCGAGCCGCCGCCGGTCTGGCAGGTCTGGCTCTCCATCGCCATCACGGCCGTCGCGGCGTACGGCTGCGTCTGGTTCGCGGCGAAGGTGTTCCGCGTCGGCCTGCTCATGTACGGCAAGCCGCCGAACTTCAAGACCCTGATCCGCTGGGTGCGGATGGCCTGAGGGTTCGGAGACGAAGAGAAGAAGCGACGAACGGACGAGAGCGAGCCGGGCCGTGTCGCCCCGGTGCCTCAGCTAAAGCGAGCCGGGCCGCATTGGCCCGCAGACGGGCACGGGCGGGAGACCGTCCGATGTCCGGCTCTCTTCGAGACCCGAGACCCAGCCGCCGCTCGCCGCGCTCACCGCACCTCCGCGCTGATCGCGCGGAGTGCGGCAAGATGCTCCGGACCGAAGCCGCGCCGGGCGGGCTCCCCGGCCTCGTCCCCGAGCCCCGCCCCGCGCGAAGCCCGGGCCCTCGCCGAGATCAGGTCGCGCAGCTCGCCCGCGTTCTCGACCCCTTCGAGCAGCCCCTGGTGCGAGCCGGCGCCCTCGCCATGCGGGCCCGTCGCCCCGCCGCCGGCGGTCTGGACCACCACGTTCGAGATCCCGAAGTGCCGCTGCAGCGGGCCCTGACGGACCTCCACGTTCTGCACGTTCTCGAACGTGATCGTGATCTCCCGGATGATCCACACCCCGCGCCGGATGCGCACGCTCCGGTCGGTGATGACGTACCACGTCGTGTCGTAGCGGACGTGCAGCGCGGCGTAGGCGATGATGTCCGGGATGATCGCGACGCCCCAGAAGAGCGGGGCCGTGATGATCCCCGCGAGCGGGCTCGCGACCACGATGATCGCCCAGACGCCGATGATGACGACGTCGATCACGATCAGTAGCAGCCAGAACTGGAACTTCAGGTAGCGCAGAAACCCGGGCGCGGGCTTCACGGACCGAACGACCGGGCCGCTCCCCGGCGGCGCGCCCGGCTGCTCCCGCGGCACGCGGAGCCAGCGGACCAGCACGCCCCACAGGCCGCGGTAGACCCACGCCGTCGTTCGCTCCGCTGCGCGGCTCATGCTTTCGAATCCCCGGACGGTCCGCCGTACGCGCCCTCGAGCCTCTCGACCCGCGAGCGCAGCCCGGCCACGCCGTCGCGGATCGCCGCGAGCAGCTCCAGCACTTCGTCGCCGCCGGACTCGTCGCGTGGGAGCGCCTGCTCGTCGCGTGCGCCGCGCATCCTGGCGTAGAGAAAGTCGCGCAGGCCGTCCGCGTCGAGCACGCCCTCGATGGTCATCTCCGGCGTCGCCGCCCCCGCGGCGGTCTGCACCGCGACGCTGGCGAGCCCCAGCCAGCGCTGGATCAGGCCCCGCGTCACATGGATGTCCTGGATGCGCCGGTAGGCGAGGTTGATCTCGCGCTTGAAGAGCACGCCCCACGCCATCCACACCCCCTCCTCATCGAAGCGGTACCTCAGCGTGGCGTAGCGGCAGTATGAGTGCAGCCAGATGATCGGGAACATCGGCCCGGTCAGCGCCGCGACGATGGTGTAGTGCCGCAGCAGCAGCGGGTGGGGGCGATCGACGGCCCGTGGGTCGAAGCGCTCCGGGGAGTGTGCCCGATCCGTGCTCATGCCGCCGCCCCTCCGATTTTGGGGCGCTCGCGGGCCCCACGGCGCAGGTTATCAGAACCACGCGGGATTGCGCCGTCCCCGCCCCGCGCGGGCCGGGTCGAGATCTCGCGGGCCGACTTCAGCGACCCCGCCCCCAGGTCGATACCCCCAGGATCATGGAACGCGTGCAGCTCTCGGCGTTTAACCTCGTCTCGTTCGACGAGGAGGGTGCGGCGAGCAACCGGCGCCGGCCGGGCCGGATCCGGTGCGAGCGGCTGGGCTGCCCGGGCGGACGCGTGCTGGATATCTCCCGCACCGGCGCCAGGCTGCGCATCCGCGCGATGTCCGCGCCGCGTGATGGGCAGAAGCGCATGCTCGTCTTCAGCACCGCGATGGGCCCGTCGCTCCCGTATGTCTGCATGGTGCGCTGGGTGAAGCCCGTCGGGATGTTCGCCTACGAAGTGGGCGTGCAGTTCGAGGGGCTCGACGCCGCGCGCGAGGCGCAGCTCCAGGAGATGAGCCGGGTTCACTCCGGGCGCACCGTGCTCGGCAACATCGACGCGGCGGCGTGAGGCCTCAGCCGCTCAGCGAGTCGATGAACTGGTTCGCCTCGGCGATGGAAGCCTCCATGTCCCGGATCAGCGCGGCGATGTCCTGCTCGAGTTCGCCCACGGTCCCGCTCAGCGCCGCCACCGCTCTCGCGTTGAGGTTGTGCTTGAGGAAGAGCACCTGGTCGCGGAACGCGGCGAGCACGGGCTCCATCTTGCCCTCCGCGCGCCGCATCGCGGTGAGCAGGTCCCCGTAGCGGTCGCGGGTCTCGTCGAGCTGCCGCTGGCTCGACTGGCGCAGCTCCGCACTCTCGTACTCGCTGAGCTCCTGCTCCCACTCCCCGAACAGCGCGTCCGCCACCCGCTCGACCGAGCCGATGCGCTCGCGCACCGCCTCGGCCCGTCCCTCGCTGCGCTCCAGCTCGTCGCGCAGGCGCTCGTAGGCCGGCTCGAGCTCCCCCGCGTCCACCCGCGTGACGGCGATGAACTCCTCGAGCGCGGAGGCGAACTGCTCCTTGGCCTCCTCCTGGGCGTCGCGGGCCTCCTGAACCCCGTCGGCCAGCTGCTCACGCTTGGCGTACCCGAGTCTTTCCTTGAGCGCGATCCCTGTCGAGGCGCAGGCCGGGAGCAAGAGGGCCGGCGCGGACAGAACCAGGACGAGGCGGATCCCCAGCGTGCCCATGCGGCCCTCCGGTGTCAAAGCAGGGCGCCGCCCGGCCGCCCCGTCATCCTACGCGCGGCGCACCCGGGCCGCCTCGCGGGAGCGCCCCCCGCCCGGCCCTGTGGGCATTTGCGCGGCGGTCGTTGCCGGGCTTCAGTCGCGCGGCGCGGGGGCCGATGTACATTCCCGAGGCCCGCCGGTTCCGGAGATTGGCATGAGCACCACCGCCACCTTCACGGCACGATCGGCGTCGTACTTTGCGGAGAGAGGCTGGACCTCGCCGCTGCCGCACGAGCTCGACTCGGACCGCACGCTGGTGCTCGCCTTCGGCTGGGCCGGGCTCGACCCGGGCTCGGGGGTCGTTCGAGACCTGCGGGCCGCCTTCCCGAGCTCGCACCTGCTCGGCTGCTCCACGGCGGGCGAGATCCACGGCACGCGCCTGCACGACGACTCGGTCTCCCTGGTCGCCTGCCGCTTCTCCCATACACGCCTGGCCTCCATGAGCGCCCCCGTGCGCAAGCCCGAAGATTCTCGCAGCGCCGGGCGCGTGATCGCCGAGCAGCTCGACAGGCCGGAGCTCCGCGCCGTCTTCGTGCTCTCCGACGGCCTCAAGGTGAACGGCTCGGCGCTGGTGCAGGGGCTGACCTCGGCGCTGCCCGCCGGCGTCGTGATCACCGGCGGGCTCGCGGCCGACGGCTCGCGATTCGGGCGGACGTGGGTGCTGCGCAACGGCCAGCCGGAGGAGGGGTTCGTCACGGCCGTCGGTCTGTACGGCTCCCGCGTCCGCGTGGGCCACGGGTCCAAGGGCGGCTGGGACGTCTTCGGCCCCGAGCGGGTCGTGACCCGTTCGCGGAACAACGTGCTCTTCGAGCTGGACGGCAAGCCGGCGCTCCCGCTGTACAAGAAATACCTGGGCGAGCGGGCGAGCGAGCTGCCCGCGTCGGCCCTGCTGTTCCCGCTCTCGCTCCGGCGCACCAAGGCCGATCCCGACGCGTTCGTCCGCACGATCCTGGCGGTGGACGAGTCGGCCCAGTCGATGACATTCGCCGGCGACATCCCCGAGGGCCACCTCGCCCAGCTCATGCGCGCCAACTTCGACAGGCTCATCGAGGGCGCCGCGGAATCGGCGGTCATGACCCGGGAGACGGCGAGCGCCGCCGGGCCCTGTCTGGCCGTGGCGGTGAGCTGCGTGGGGCGGCGGCTGGTGCTGGGGGAGCGAACGGAGGAGGAGCTCGAGCGCGCCGCGGAGATCCTGCCGCGAGACTCCATCCAGGCGGGCTTCTACTCCTACGGCGAGATCTCGCCGTTCGCTTCGGGCTCGTGCGATCTCCACAACCAGACGATGACGCTGACGACCCTCACCGAAGCGTGATCATGCACCCGATCCTGGAGCGACAACTTAAGCGCGGCGGGCTGAGCGGGAGCGTTCCCCCCGGCGACAGCGCGGCCTGGGCCGCCTTCCTCGGCGCCGTCGGCAACGCCTACGCGCACGCCGACCAGGACCGCGACCTGCTCGAGCGGTCGCTCGCGCTCTCGTCAGAGGAGATGGGCGAGCTGCACGCCCAGCTCGCGGCGGAGCGCGACATGGTCACGCGCGTGATCTGCTCGCTCGACGAGGGGGTGTGCGCCGTCGACCGCTCGGGACGGATCCTCTTCGCCAACCCGTGCGCCGCCCGCCTGCTCCGCCTCCCGGCGGACGCCGATGCGCGGAGGGCGCCCCTGCACGAGCTCGTGCGCGCGCGGACCGGCGACGGCCGGTGCCTGGGCGACCTGCTGCGCTCGGCCGACGCGGGCGTGCGCGCAGCGGGCGACGAGAACCGCCTCGTGATCGACGGCGACGAGCGGGGGTTCATCTCGTTCTCCCTCACCCCCCTGGGCGCGGAGGGCGCGGGGGCGGTCCTCACGCTCTTCGACGCGACCGAGCGCAAGCGCCTCGAGGCCGAACGCGCCGAGCTCAACCGGCAGCTCCTCGAGGCCAGCCGCGCCGCCGGCATGGCCGAGGTCGCGACCGGGGTGCTGCACAATGTCGGCAACGTGCTCAACAGCGTGAACGTCTCGGCGTCGGTGGCCTCCGAGGTCGCGGCGGCGCTGCGGACGCGCCAGGTCGGCCAGGTCGGGGCGCTGCTCCGCCAGAACAAGCCGCGCCTCGCGGAGTTCCTCGGCGCAGACCCCGCCGGATCGCGGATCGACGAGTTCCTCATCCAGCTCGGCGAGCACCTCGAGGCCGAGCGCGCACGGGTGCTCTCCGAGCTCGACCAGCTCCGCTCCAGCGTGGATCACATCCGCGAGATCGTCGCGGCGCAGCAGTCGTACGCCACCAAGGGCGGCGTCCGCGAATACGAGCCCCTCGCCCCGCTGGTCGAGGAGGCGCTGCGGGTCTCCGCCGCCAGCCTCGCCCGGCACAGCGTGCGGGTGGTGCGCGACTACCGCCCGGCGCCGGCGGTGCTCATCGAGCGGCACCAGGTCCTGCACATCCTGGTGAACCTGATCTCGAACGCCAAGCAGGCCCTGTCGGCCCGCGCCCCGGAGGAGCGGGAGATCGCCGTCAGCATCGCGCCCGATGGGGACGCGGTCATTATCAGGGTGTGCGACAACGGCTGCGGCATCGCCCCGGAGAACCTCACGCGCGTTTTCGCCCACGGGTTCACGACGCGGCGCGACGGGCACGGCTTCGGCCTGCACAGCGCCGCGCTCGCCGTCTCGGCGATGGGTGGATCGATCGCCGCCGCCAGCGACGGCCCGGGCAGGGGCGCCGCGTTCACCGTGCGCATCCCGATCGCCCGGGAGGACGCGAAATGCGCCGCGTAGGGGCCGGAGAGGCGTCGGACGGGATCGGCGGGGCGTCCGCGCGCCCGTCGCGCGCGCGCTCCGGGCGGGGCCGTGCCGCGGGCGCGTGGGAGGTCCAGCGATGACCACCGGCTTGCCGCATCGCCGCGTCCTGATCGTGGACGACAACCGCGAGATCCACGCGGACTTCCGCAAGATCCTTGTCCCGCGCGCCGCGTCAGACGCCCTGGATTCGCTCGAGGCGACGATCCTCGGCGGAGCCGCGCCGGCGCGCCCGACGGAGAGCTACGAGATCGAATCCGCGTACCAGGGCCGGGAGGCGGCGGAGAAGGTGGCCGGGGCGCTCGCGTCGGGCCGGCCGTTCGCGCTGGCGTTCATCGACATGCGCATGCCGCCCGGGTGGGACGGGCTCGAGACCATCGAGCGCGTCTGGGCGATCGATCCGGATCTCCAGGTTGTGATCTGCTCCGCGTACTCCGAGCACTCGCGCACCGACATCGTCGCCCGCACAGGCCGGAACCATCGGCTGGTCATCCTGAAGAAGCCCTTCGACACGGCCGAGATCGAGCAGCTCGCATTCGCCATGACGGAGAAGTGGCTCGCGTCCAAGCAGGCCGCGCTCAAGATGGGCGAGCTCGAAGAGCTCGTGCGCGTCCGCACCAGCGAGATCGCGGACGCCAACGGGCGACTGCACGCCAAGGTCTCCGAGCTCGAGGAGACCCGCCGCGCCCTGGAGGTGAGCGAGCGGCGGTACGCTCTGGCGGCCAAGGGCGCCAACGACGGCCTCTGGGACTGGGACATCCCGGCCGACCGGGTGCACTACTCGGCGCGGTGGTGCTCGATCGTCGGGCTCGGCGGCGAGCCGATGGAGGCGCCGCCCGCGCTCTGGCTCGACCGCGTGCACCCCGACGACGCGCCGGCGGTCGGCGCCGCCCTGCGCGAGCACCTGAGCGGGAGCTCGCCGCTGCTGGAGATCGAGCACAGGGTGCGCGCCCGAGACGGCGGGTACCGCTGGGTGCTCTGCCGCGGCCTGGCCGTGCGCGACCATGGCGGGGCCGCCGTGCGGATGGCCGGCTCGCTCTCGGACATCAGCCGGCGCAAGGAGACCGAAGATCAGCTCCGCCAGGGCGCGTACTTCGACCGCCTCACCGGGCTGCCGAACCGCGCCCTGTTCCGGGAGTGTCTGGAGCAGGCGATCGCCGAGTCGGCGGGCGCCGGCGGCGGCCGGCTCGCGGTGCTTTTCCTCGACTTCGACCGGTTCAAGGTCGTCAACGACAGCCTGGGCCACCTCGCCGGCGACCAGCTCCTCGTGGAGATCGCGGCGCGGCTGAGCGCGTGCCTGGCCTCGCTGCGCCCCGGCGTGCAGCACTCGACGCTCGCGCGCCTCGGCGGCGACGAGTTCGTGGTGCTGCTGCGCGGGCCCGACGCCCAAGCGCAGGCGGTCCGCGCCGCCGACGCGATCCACGGCTCGTTCGAGGCGCCCATGCGCATCGACGCGGCCGAGGTGCACGGCGCCGTGAGCATCGGCATCGCCGTGGACGCCGGGGCCTACACCACGCCCGACGAGATGCTGCGCGACGCCGACACCGCGATGTACGACGCCAAGGCCCGCGGGGGCGCCGGCCACAGCGTGTTCGACGGCGCCATGCGCGAGGCCGCCGTCGCGAGGCTCCGGCTCGAGGCGGAGCTCCGGCGGGCGGTGCAGCAGGGGGAGATCACCGTCGCCTATCAGCCGATCGTGGACCTGCAGACGAGCGCCGTCGCCGGCGCGGAGGCGCTCGCGAGGTGGGACTGCCCCGGGGCCGGACCGGTCAGCCCCGAGCGGTTCATCGCGATCGCCGAGGAGACCGGTCTGGTGCTCCAGCTGGGCGAGCAGGTGCTCCGCACGGTCTGCCGCGACCTCCGCCGACTCCGCGCCGCCTCGCCCGCGTGGGCCGGCCTGCGGGTCAACGTGAACCTCTCCAGGCGGCAGTTCGCCCAGCCGCTGCTCGTCGAGCGCGTGGCCGAGATCCTGCGCGAGTTCGACGTGCCGGGCGAGGCCATCGCCCTCGAGGTCACCGAGACGATCGTGATGCACGATCTCGAGGCCGCGGCGGCGACGATCCGGCGCCTGCGCGCGCTCGGCATCGAGGTGTACATGGACGACTTCGGCACGGGCCACTCCTCCCTGGGCTGCCTCAAGTCGCTCCCGCTCTCGGGGCTGAAGCTCGACCGCTCCTTCGTCGCGCACCTCACCCCCGGCATCGCGACCTCGGCGATCATCCACGCGATCGTCACGCTCGCCTCCAATCTCAACCTGCGCGTCGTGGCGGAGGGGATCGAGAGCCGCGATCAGCTCGCGGGCATGCTCGCGCTCGAATGCGACACCGCGCAGGGCTTCTTCTTCGGCAAGCCGATGTCTTTCGAGGCGCTCACCGCGTGGCTCGCGTCGCAGACGGCCCGGCGCGCGGCCGCGTGACGCCGCTCAGGGCCCGTTCCCCGCGCCCAGGAGCCCGCGCAGCGTTTCCAGCGTGTCGGCGTCCTCCGGGCGCTTGTCCGGCCGCTCCCGCGCGATCCGGGGGAATCGCACCGCGACGCCGGAGCGGTGCCGCTCGGACGGCGCGATCGCCTCGAAGTGGATCTCGAAGACGCGCGTCGGCTCGACCTGACGCACCGGCCCGGTCTTCTGCACGGTGTGCCGCCGGATCCAGGCGTCGAGCGCCTCGATCTCCTCGTTGCTCAGGCCGGAGTAGGCCTTGGCGAAGGGCGTGAGGCGCCGCTCCGCGCCCTCGCCCTCCCACACCGCGAACGTGTAGTCGGTGAGCAGGCTCGCGCGCCGGCCCGTGCCGGGCTGCGCGTACAGCAGCACCGCGTCCGCGCTGTAGGGGTCGACCTTCCACTTCCACCACCCCGCCTCCGCGCCCCCCTTGGTGCGCCCCGCCCCGTAGGCGGAATCCCGCCGCTTGAGCACGAAGCCCTCGACGCCCCGCTCCCGTGATCCGGCCCGCAGCGCCGCGAGCGAGTCCCAGCTCCCGCCCTCCACCACCGGCGAGAGGCGCAGGGTGTCCCGCGCCGACGCCGGCAGACCCGCGATCAGCTCCTCAAGCGCCCCCCGTCGCAGGCTCAACGGCTGGGCCCGCATGTCCTGGCCGTTCCATTCGAGAAGGTCGAACGCCAGATACGCGGCCTCGTCCCGCGCGAAGAGGCTTCCCTGGTGGGTCGGGGCCACCCTGCGCCCCAGCCGCCGCTGCAGCTCCGCGAATGGCAGAGGAGCGGCGCCGCGCCACATGAGGATCTCGCCGTCGAGCACCGTCCCCTTTGGGAGCCGGAGCGCCGCGCCGACGATCTCGGGGAATTGCTCCGTCAGCGGCTCCTCGCCGCGTGACCAGAGCAGCACGCCCTCCCGGCGCACGACCTGGGCGCGCACGCCGTCCCACTTCCACTCCACCTGCCAGTCGGCGCGATCCCCCAGCGAGTGCGGCCCCGCGTCCAACTGGTGCGCAAGATAGAAGGGATAGGCCGCCATACCCCGCTCGCCCGATCCCTCAAGCAGCGCGCGATACCAAGCCCCCTCCGGACGGATCGGACCGCTCAGACGCAGCGTCATCTCGCCGGGGTCAACGCCCGCGACACCCGCGAGAGCCCGCGCGACGAGCTTCTTCTGCACCCCCACGCGGAACGACCCTCGCGCGAGCTTGTGGTAGACCAGCCGCTCACGGGGCCCGAACGCCTCCCACGCCTCCCGGATCAACCGCTCGCGCTCCCGCTCGTCCGCCCCCGCGAGCGGCAGCACCCGCTCGCGCATGGTCACATGCAGCGGCTCGCTCAAGCTCCGCCCCGCGCCGGGCACGAGCAGCGCCACCGTCTCGGAGAGGTCGCCGACGGCGGCATAGCTCTCACCCAGCAGCCACTCCGGGAGCCCGGTCACCCCGAGCGCCAAGCGGCGCAGCGCTCGGGTGCTGGCCCCGCCCTTGGGCCGCTCTCCAAGGAGCAGCGCCACCGCCCACGCCGCGTCGTCGTCCGGCGTCCCGCGCAGGTACTCCTCCAGCAGGGCGACCTTCTCGTTCGTCGAGTTCGTCGCGTCGAGGTCGAGGTAGAGCCGGGTGAAGCGGCGCATCACGCCACCTCTCCGTCGGCGGGCTCCGCGCCCGCCTCGGCCGCGGCGGCCGGAGCCTCGCCCGCGTCCTCCCCCTCGAACCGGGTCGGCACGACGAAGGTCTCCAGGCCTCGCTCGCGCAGCCAGCGCGCAAAGGCCGCCGCGTACCCGTGCGTCACCCCGATCCGCTCCGCGCCGCTGGACCGCACCGCCTCGTTGAGCCCCTCCCAGTCGGCGTGGTCGCTCAGCACGAAGCCGCGGTCGAGCGCCCGCCACCGGCGCCGCCCGCGCACGGCCATCCAGCCGCTGGCCATGCCCGTCGCCATGCCGCCCCGGCCGGCGAACTTCCGTGCCCAGGTTGATTCCGCGGCGGAGGGAGGCGCCACGATCAGCCCGGCCCCGCGCAGCTCGCCGGCTGTCTCCTTGTTGGCATGCACCCACGCCGGCAGAATCACGCCCGCCGCGCCGTACGCGTCGTTCATCGCATGGATCGCCCCGTGCATGCCGATCGGCCCGATCGACGGGTCGAGGCCGGCGAGCACCCGCTGCGCCTTGCCCAGCGAGTACGCCAGCAGCATGCTTGTCCGGCCGTGCTCCCGGTTAGCCGCCCACCATCCGTTGATCTCGGCGAGCACGTCGCGCTCGCCGGCCCAGTGGTAGATCGGCAGCCCGAAGGTGCTCTCCGTCAGCATGACGTCCGCCCGCACCGGCTCCCATGCCTCGCACGTCGCATCGGGCGCGAGCTTGTAGTCGCCCGTGATCAGCCAGCTCGCCTGTCCCGGGGCCTCCACGCGCACCTGGCACGAGCCCAGCACGTGGCCCGCCGGGTGCAGGCTCACCGTCGCTGCCCCGACGGCGAGCCGCTCGCCCCACGCGAGCGGTTCGACCCTTGCCCCCGGCCCCATGCGGATCCGCAGCAGCGGCGCTCCGCTCGGGCTCGTCAGGTAGCTCGCCGAGCCCGGGCGCGCGTGGTCGGAGTGCGCGTGCGTGATCACCGCGCGGTCGACCGGCTCCCACGGGTCGATGTGAAAGCCCCCGGCCTCGCACCAGAGGCCCTGCGGCGTCAGAGTGATCAGATCGGGGGGCATTGCGGATTGTTGGAACCACCCATCGGGGTCGGCACGGAAGCACAGCCGCCCGAGCCGCACGGGCGAGCGACCCACGCTCCATTGAGAGAAAGCCCGCAACTCCGCTGCGCGGCAGTCGGGCCAAAGCCCGGTGAATACCCACGCGAGATAAAGACCGATTCATGGATGATCGCGGTATACCAAGACTGTTTCCCGTGCATGCAGAAATCATTGTCGCGCGGCGCGCACTGGTGCGCGGAGCCGGTGACAGAAGAAACGGAGCTGATGAGATGAGGATGCGAGAGATCTGGATGTTCGGAGGCGCGGTGGCGATTGCGGGAGCGGCGGCGGGCGCTCAAACCGTTCCGATCGAGGTGACGATCCGCAACCTGTCGCCGAACAACGCGACAGGCCTTACGCCGTTCGCGGCGGCGTTCCACGATGGAACGTGGGACGCCTTCGACGCGGGGGCGGCGGCGAGCCCGGGTGTGCAGCTGCTGGCCGAGCTCGGAGATCCGTCGCTGTACCTCGCGGAGTTCATGGCCGATCAGCCGCAGGGCGTCTCTGGAACGATCGTGGCCACCGACGGCGCATTCGGGCCCGGGATCTTCCTGCCCGGCGGCGAGGGCTCCTTTGTCTTCGACGTTGACCCGGCGATGCACCGCTACTTCAGCTTTGGGTCCATGGTGGTGCCCAGCAACGACCGCTTCTTGGGCAACGACTCCGGCACCGCGATCGAGCTGTTTGACGCCAACGGCGACTTCGTCGGCTAGAACTCCATCGTGATCCAGGCCAGCGAGATCTGGGATGCCGGCACCGAGGTTGACGGGCTCTTCGGCGCGGCGTTCATCGACGGCCAGGACGCGATGGACCACATCGACCAGGGCGGCGTCATCGAGCTGAACAACGACTTCAGCATCTGGGACGGCGCGACCACCGCGGCGGGCTACGAGTTCATGGG
>DASRXL010000239.1:0-8498 GCA_035654175.1 Phycisphaerales bacterium | reverse complement strand
TCGCCGCCCCCCTCCGCCTCTGATTGCATCGGAGAACCCGCCCATGCGCACGCCATCTGACCAGCAGATCGAGGACCGCCTCGCGGCTCTGGCGCCCGTGCGCCCCGGGGAGCCGCCCGCGGCCTTCATCGGCGCCGTCCGAGCCCGGCGCAGGCGCGTGGTCGCGCGCCGCTCGGCCGTCGCCGCGGGCAGTTTCCTGCTCGGCGCCGCGCTCGTCCTCGCCCTGCCGCGCCTCTCGCCCAGCCCTCCCCCGGCGCCGGCGCGCATCGCGGCCGACCGGGGCGCGGCGCTCCCCCCGCTTCCCCCGGAGTCGAGCATGCTCGCCCTCCGCCAGGTCTGGGACGCGCAGGCCGGGGAGAGCGCCCCGCCCGCCGACTGGCTCGCCGCGATCCCCGCGGGGTACGCCCCGGAGGAGCCGGAGCCCGCGCTCCGCCTCGGCGACCGGGTGCTGCGCGAGGGCCTCTGAGCCCGCGTCAAGCCCGCGCTCCCGGCGGGCCGATACCCAGGGGTGTGGGATGCCCCCGCACAACCTGCTCTCTCTGCGCGCTCGCCGCCGTCGGCGGCGCCGCCCTGGCCCAAGGCACGCCCCCACCCGAAGAGCCTGAAGGCGGGGCGCGCCCCCGCGCCGCGGAGCGGATGGTGCGCCTCTTCGACTTTGAGGAGCGGCTGACCAACCCGCTGGAGATCCCCGACGGCTGGATCCGCGCGCAGCACGACGAGGTGGTGCCCCGGATCCGCCCGGACTTCCCGATTTGGAACCAGGGAGAGCTGGATTATTCGTTCGCCTGGCGCGGCGAGGGGTCGGTCCGCCTCGGCGTCGCGGGGGGGAGCGCGAGCCTGCGCCTGCAGCCGGGCGTGCTGCCCATCTTCCCCCTCGGCGAATACGCGGTGCGGGCGATGGTGCGCACGGAGAAGCTCACGCATTCGCGCCCGCGTCTGGCGCTCCGCGCCCTCGATGTGCACGGCCGGCCCGTCCCCGGCAGCGAGCGGAGCACGGTGATCGAGCCGCTCTCGAACGACTGGCAGCTCGTGGAGGTCCGCCTGCCAGGCCTCTTCGAGGATGCCGCGTATCTGCAGATCGACCTGGAGCTGGTCCAGGCGCGCGAGTTCGGGCGCGCCGTCGCGGGCGAGCACCAGGTGTGGCAGGAGGATTTCGACGGCGTCGCGTGGTTCGACGAGGTCGCGGTGATCCAGATGCCGCAGGTCACCCTGGCCTGCGCCTCGCCGCTCGGCGTGGTGACCAGGCCCGACCGCCCGGTGCTGCACGCCGATGTGCGCGACCTCGCGGCGGAGCAGATGCACGCCACGCTCCGCGTCTACGACTCGGACCGGCGGCTGCTCGATACCCAGGAGCGGGCGATCACCACCGGACGCATCGCCTGGGATTGGAGCCCCCGGCTCACCGACCTGGGCTGGTACCGCGCGAGCATCGACGTGAGCGCCGAGGGCAGGCTGATCTCCTCGGAGACCTGCGACTTCATCTGGGTCGAGACCGCGCCCGGCGCGGAGCCCCGCTACGACTCCGGCCCGCAGTTCTCCGGAGCCGCGACCGCGGCCCGATCGTCGGGCTGGAGGCCGATGGCCCTCGAGCTCACGGCGCTCCCGGCGGCTACGCCGGATGAGCTGGCCGGAGCCTTCCGGGCGGTCGGCGCGTCCTGGGTCTCGCTCCCGGTCTGGGAGCCGGAGCTCGGCGAGGGCGACATGCCGCGGCGGATCGGCATGCTCGCCGACGCCGCGGGCGCGATGCGCGAGGCGTGGATCGAGACGGCCTTCAGCCTTCCCCGGCTGCCCGACGAGCTCGCGGCCGGGCTCCGCCTTGACCCGGCCGAAACGCTCGCGGCCGTGACGGGCGAGAGCGCCGCCTGGGAGCCTTTCCTGCTCGGGGCGATGGACCGGCTGGGGACGGTCGCCACGTCGTGGCAGCTCGGGGCGTCGGGAACGCAGCCGGGCATGGCGGCCGGTGAACTCGCCGCGCGAACCGCCGAAGCCAGATCCCGCCTCTCCGGGCTGGTGCCCGGCGTCGAGCTCTCGCTCGGCTGGCGGCTCGACGCGACGGCGGGCGCGGCCGCCGCGGCCGGAGCGGACGCGGTCGCGCTCGGCTGGCCGGCGTGGATGGCGCGCCCGCCCTTCGAGCAGGCCCTCGCGCCGTGGCGGGATCAGGCCGGCGTATTCCCGATGTTCGTGCTCCAGCCGCTGGAGACCGATCGCCACACCGAGCGCGACGCCGCCGCGGACCTCGTCAGGCGGGTCACCGAACTCTGGCGCGTGGCGTCGGATGTGCCCGAGCCACGGTTCCGCGCGGCGCTGCGCGACCCGTGGCGGCTGGTGCGGGGCGAGAAGTCCGCGGCCCATCCGACCGTCGCGCTCGCCGCGTGGAGATCGGCCGCGGACCGCCTGGGCGGGCGCACGTTCGCGCACGAGTGGCCGCTGGTCAAGGGGGTGCGCTGCATCGTGTTCGTGCCGCGGCCGGGCGAGGAGGATCGGGGCGGTGTGATCGCGGCCTGGAACGAGACCGCCGCGCCGGAGGACGCCGAGCTGATCGCAACGCTCTCGAAAGGCCCGGTGCGCGTGCACGACATCTTCGGGAATGAGCGCGAGGTGCCCCCGACGAGCTCCGAGGACGGGGCCCGGCTCGAGCACCGGATCGCGATCGGGCCGGAGCCGGTCTTCATCGAGGGCATCGACACCAAGCTGGTGCTGTTCCTCACCTCGGTGGCGCTCGACCCGCCCGAGATCCAGTCGATGACCGGCGAGCACGAGCACGCGGTCGTGGTGCGCAACCCCTGGGACACGCCCGCATCGGGGCGGGTGATCGTGTCGGAGCCGGGGGGGTACGACATCGAGGCGCAGGCTCGCGATCGGAGCTGGGAGATCACGCCCCGCACGCTGGCCTTCGACGTGCCGGCGGGCGGGGAGGTCCGCCTGCCGATTGTCGTGAGCTTCTCGCGCTCGACGGAGGCGGGCGCGAAGAGCTTCGTGTTCGACGTGCACGTCGTGGCGGACGAGGACTACGGCTGGGTGCGGGCGCGGTCCTACGCGGAGCTGACGTGGAACGACGTGTGGCTGGACGTGACGTTCCGCCCGGCGGAAGAGGGGCCGCGCGCGGACCTGATCGTCGAGGCGACGGTGACGAACACGGGCGAGCGGGCGCGGTCGTTCGAGGCGGTCGCGTTCGCGCCCGGCCTTCCGCGGGTGCGCTCGAGCATCGGCACGCTCCAGCCGGGCCAATCGGTCGTGCGGCGGTTCCCGTTTCCCGGGGCGTATGACGCGCTCGGGGGGCAGCGGGTGATCGTGTCGCTCGCCGAGCCCGACGCGCCGGGGAGATTGACCAAGGCGGTGGAGATACCGCTGAGGTGACGGGTTCGACGCTTGAGGCGCTCGGCTCCCCGCCGCCGGCCCTCGGCTCCCCGGCTCTAGACGTGCACCTTCCGGTTGTAGACGAACCACTCGAGCATCAGCACGGCGAGCGCAGCGAGGATCAGCCATGGCCAGAGGCGGATCATCGCCTTGGCTTCGTCGGCGTCCTGCGCGGCGATCTCCTCGCCGGCGAGCAGCAGCATGGGTGAGGCGGCGATGTCGGACTCGGCGGGATCGAGGAGGTTCGCGGCGTAGGTGCGGACGACGCGCGAGCCGTCGGTGGCGTCGCCCGCGCCGGCAGGGCCGTTCCAGCTCACGGTGTAGAGGCCGGCCGTCCGGATGGGCCCGTAGGCGATGCGCCCGTCCGCCGCGGGCACGACTTGGGCCTCCGGCTCGGCGCCCGGCGGGTCGATGCGCACCCCCCCGGCGCCGATGGGCAGCCGGTCGGTGAGCACGGCGCCCGGACGCAGGCCGCCGCCGGTCTCGCCGAAGAGGCCGCCCTCCTGGCCGAGGTAGTTGATGCCTGCCCCGACGAAGACGACGAAGCTGACGTCGAACGGCCAGGTGCTGTCCGCCGCGTTGAAGGGCACGACGAGGGCCCGGGTTTGCGCCCGCGTGAGCTCGATAAGCGCCGGGCCGCGGTCGGATTCGGCGAGCACCACGCCGCCGGAATCTTCCGGCACCACCACGTCCGGCAGGCGCGAGATGTAGAGATTGTCGAGCAGGAGGAGGCGCATGACAGGGTGGTCGCGGCGCCAGTCGAGCACCTGGGCCTGTGCCGGCTCGGAGTCCGCGGCGATGCCGAGGGGCGCAGGGATCCCGCCGAGCACGAGGAACCGGCCGGGCGGGAGGCCGGGGGCGCCGTCGATCGTGGGGAGCCAGCCGTCGAAGACGACGACGTCGAACTCGGCGGTCTCGCCCTTGGCCGCGGCGGCGTCGTACTGCTCGGGCGAGTACTGCACCAATTTCGCCAGGGGGAGGCCCTCGAGCGCGGTCACCAGGAAGATGTTGCCCTGTGTGACGAGCGCGACCGAGAGCTGCCGCGCGGGGGGGACGATCATCCACGAGCGATTGTCCACCGCCAGCAGGTCGTGCTCCGGGGCGACGCCGGTGAGCTGGGCGGCGAAGACGCCGCCCTCGGGCTGCTCGAACTCGAACGTCACGCCGACGATGCCGGGCGTCCAAGGCAGCATGCCGGCCAGAGCCGCGGCGTCCTGGTCCTCGGGCTGATCGGCGGGCTCGGCGTCCGCGCCGGGAGCAGCGCCGGCGATCGAGGCCTCCGCGGCGGGCACGGCGATGGTCTTGACGCGGCTGACGATGCCGTTGATGAGCAGCTCGAGCTCGACCTCGCGCGCCTCGCGCCCGGTGTTCTGGATTCCGACGTAGAGCGAGACCTGCGTGGGGTTGTCGAAGGCCCGCTCGGCGCGCATGGCGCTGATGGCGATGTTCGGCGCATCCGTCTGGCCGACCTGCACGAAGGTGACGACGTCCTCGGCGCCGGTGACGGCCTCTTCGGCGTCGGGCAGGCGCCCGTCGGAGAAGAGGTGGACCTTGGCGCCGCCGGCCTTGACGCCCTCGAGGGTGATCACGCTCGTCGTCGTCTCGCCGGTCGTGGGATTGGTGACCGAGTCGACCTGCGTCTTGTCGGGCAGGTGGGCGCGGGCGAGGCTCATGGCCTCGGCGAGCGACGAGGGCGCGTCGGAGGGCTCGATCCCGTTGATGGCCGCGCGGAGCATCGCCTTGTCGGAGGTGAACTGCTGGCGCACCTCGGCGGTGGTGTCGAAGGCGATGACCATCGCCTCGTCCACCGGGCCGGTGCCGATGATGCTCGGCTCGCGCAGGGACTCGACGAGCTTGAGCGCCGCCTCCTTGGCCTTGGCCAGGCGGGTCCTCTCGCCGGGCTTGCCCGCCTGCCCGTCCGCCGCGGACATGCTCGCGGAGCGGTCGATCATGATGACGCGGCGCTCGCCCTCGGAGCCCTCGCCGTGGAGCTCGGGCTGCCCGAGCGCGAGCAGCACGCCGGCGAGCACGATGAGCTGGAGGAGGAGCAGGATGTTCTTGCGAAGCCGCTGGAAGGGGGCGTTGGCCTGGATGTCCTGGATCGTCTTCTTCCAGAGGAGCGTGGTCGAGATCTCGACGTCGCGCCGGCGGAGCTTGAGGAAATAGAGAATGACGAGCGCCGGCACGGCGATGGCGGCGGCGATGGCGGCGAGCTGGGGCGTCAGCCAGGTCATAACGACGCTCCTTGAAGGCGGAACGCAGAGGGCGCAGAGAGGACGCAGAGAGCGCAGAGAGGAGAATCGGTGCGTGCGCGCGTCAGACGCCGCACGGAGCTCCGCGGCCTCTGCGCTCCGCTCTGCGTGCTCTGCGTTCTGCCTCTGGCTCTCATCTCAGCACCCCCCTCCGGCGGAGGTAGTCGAGCAGCAGAACGTCGATAGGTGTGTCGGAGCGGACGGTGAGCAGGGTCATGTCGCGCCGGCCGCAGAAGGTGCGGAGCTGCTCGCAGTAGGCGGCGAGATTGGCCTTGTAGCGCTTGAGGAGGCCGGCGGAGATGGTGACCTCGGCGAAGTCGCCGTCCTCGACGTCGCGGAGCCGGAGATCGCCGGCGATGTCGGGCTCGAGCTCCTGGGGGCTCAGGACCTGGAGGCAGAAGACGTCGTAGCCGCGCCCGGTGAGGAGGCGCAGGCCGTCCTCGTAGCCCTCCTTCACGAAGAAGTCGCTGAGGACGACCATGACGCCCTTGCCGCGCCGGGAGAGCGCGATGCGCTTGCACGCCTCGGTGAAGCTCGATCCCCCGTCGGGGCGGAGCGAGCAGAGCCAGGAGGCGAGCTCCTGTGTGCGCCTGCGCCCGCGCAGGTCGCGGACGGCGCTGAGGACGCCGGTGGAGGCGAGGTCCTCGACCGCGCTCCCGCTGAGCGTCTGCGCCGGCGTGCCGATCGCCGTCATCGCGACGCGGTTGAGATTCACCAGGCCGATGTAGCCGAGGCTCATGGCGACCTGCTGCATGAACAGGAACTTGTTGGGCTGGCCGCAGTCGTGGCTCGCGGAGCAATCGATCACCACGTGCAGGCAGAGGTCCTCCTCCTCGAGGAAGAGCTTGAGGAACAGGCGGTCGAGGCGGCCGAAGATGTTCCAATCGATATGGCGGAGGTCGTCGCCGCTCACGTAGGGCCGGTGGTCGGCGAACTCGACGGATTCGCCGCGCTTCTTCGAGCGGCGCTCGCCCTTGAGCTTGCCGGAGAAGATCTTCTTGCTGGTGATGTCGAGCTGCGACACGCGCGCGATGAGCTTGCTGTCGAGCAGCTCGTCGAGGGAGGCGGGCCGTCTGGGGTTCTCGGTGCGGAGCATGGCTTGGGCGCTACGGGAGCGCGACCTCCTCCTCTCGGGGCGGGGTGACGGGCGGCGGGGGCGCGGCGGGGTAGTAGCGCGGCCGGCCGAGGACGGGCGAGGGGGTGATGAAGCTCGGGAAGCCGTCGATGTAGCGGGCCCCGCCGCGGAAGGTCCAGAGGCCTTCGAGCGCGTCGTTCTCGTCGAAGGCGAAGGTCAGGTCGATCCACCTGACGTGCTGACTCTTGCGATCGACCCAGAAGCCGCCCGGGGGGAAGAGCCTCGCGAGCATCTCGCGCGGCGGGGCGTCGCCGTAGGTGTGCCGGTAATCCTCGCTCACGCGCAGCTCGGTGAGGCGGGAGTTGATCTCGTCGTAGGACATGCCGGCGGAGAAGTTCTCCGCGAGTCGCGAGTGCAGCGCTGGGTCGGAAAGCATGCCGTGGAGCGGGTAGGACTGACAGCCGACCCCCACGAGCACACCGGCGCTCATGCAGACAACCCCCGCTCTACACCGAATCCGATTCATCATTCAATCCGAACGCAGAGTGCGCAGAGGGGACGCAGAGGACGCAGAGGGAAAGGCCGCGGTCACGCCCTCGAGCGCGGCCGAGTTGATCCGCCGATGAATGCCTCGGGTCAGAATCGGCACGTTGAAATTGATCAGCAGTCCGAGCGGCAAGTCGGAGATTCGTAGGTAGCTCACCAACTGAGACACGTAGACCTCCGGAATCTTCTCCACGGCCTTGAGCTCAAGCACGATCTGTCGCTCCACTATGATGTCGAGCCGTTGCCCGTGCAGTTCCACGTCTTTGTATCGCACCGGCACCGGGACCTGCCGATCCACGAGCAGCCCCGCCGCGTGCAGCTCGTAGACCATCGCATCCTCATAGATGCGTTCGAGCAGGCCGGGCCCAAGCTGGCGGTGGACCTCGATCGCGCATCCGATGACGCGCTCACTCAGGCGATTCAGCCCATCGGGGAGTTCATTCGTTCTGGATCCCAAACCGCCGCCTCCACTCTGCGCCCTCTGCGCCTCCTCTGCGTTCTCTGCGTTCATGCCTTTCCCGCCCCCGCCATCGCCACGCCGAGCGGCTCGGTGGGGGTGAGGTCGAGGATCTGGTCGATGATGGAGTCGGCGGTGACGCGGTCGGCCTCGGCCTCGAAGTTGAGGATGAGGCGGTGGCGGAGGGCGAGGTGGGAGATCGCCTTGATGTCGGCGTAGCTCACGTGGTAGCGCCCGTCGGTCACGGCGCGGACCTTGCCGCCCAAAAGCAGGGCCTGGGCGGCGCGGGGGCTGGCGCCGCAGCGGACGTAGCGGTTGGTCGGGCCGCTCTCGCCTCCCGCGGCGTGGCGGCCCTCCGGGTGCGTCGCGAGGACGAGCCGTGCGGCGTATTCCTTGACGTGCGGGGCGACCACCACGCCGCGGACGAGCTGCTGGGCCTGGATGATGCCGGGTCCGTCGAGCACGCGCTCGGGCTCGGGCGCGTCCTGTCCGGTGGTGCGGTCGAGGATGACCATCAGGTCGTCGAGCTGCGAGTAGCCGACGTTGATCTTGAAGATGAACCGGTCGAGCTGCGCCTCGGGGAGCGGGTACGTGCCCTCCTGCTCGATGGGGTTCTGGGTGGCGAGCACGAGGAAGGGCAGAGCGAGCTTGTAGGTCTGCCCGCCGACGGTGACGCTGCGCTCCTGCATCGCCTCGAGCAGCGCCGACTGGGTCTTGGGCGTGGCGCGGTTGATCTCGTCGGCCAGCACGACCTGCGCGAAGATGGGGCCGCGCTGGAACTCGAACTGCCGCCGCCCGGTGTCGGGGTTCT
>DASRXL010000238.1:0-12010 GCA_035654175.1 Phycisphaerales bacterium | reverse complement strand
GCCGAGGGCGACCTTCGTGTCCTTGGAGGCGCGGGCCTGCTCCTCGGTTGCCTCGAACTTCCGCTTGGCGACCGCCGGGGCGAGGGGCTGGGCGCGCCCGCCGGCGCGGGCGAGGTCGCGGTCCTGGCTCTCGGCGGCGACGGCGCCGGCCATGCGCTCCCTGGCCTTGGCGCGGGCGGCCTGGAGGCTCTCGACCTGCACGCCGGCCTTCTCGCGGCCTTTCTGCAGGCCGCGGCGCATGGCGTAGTAGGCCTTCACCACGTCCAGGCGAACGCGGCGGACGGCGACATCGGCGAGGAAGATCGCGATGCCGATGATCGCGACGGGCAGCCAGATCGCGCGAGTGGAGACGGGCATCGTGAGCCCCGCGCGCGACCACAGGTCGGCGGTGGCCGCGTCGGTGGGGAGCACGCGCCCGCCGGTGATCTCCGCGACCTGCTGGAGCAGCGCGGCGTTGTCCTGGAGCGCGCGAAACTCGTCGGCGAAGGGCTTGATGACCGCGGCCTGCACGGAGCCCTCGAGCGCGGGCCCTCCCTCTTCGGTCGCCGGCGCAGCGTAGCGCATGCTCATGACGTACGTGCCGGAGTCGGGCGTCTCGACGAGCGCCTCGAAGCGCCCGGGGCCGACCTGGCGGAGCGTGAGTGGGGCGCCCTGGCCGTCGGGCGTCGCCATTCGCCCCTGGAAGCTCGCGGTGGGCAGGCGCCGGCCCTCGTCGTCCACGGCCTCGACGACGACGAGGGTCTTCTCGTCGCGCGGCTCGGTGGTGACGCGGACGTTGGGCGAGCCGCTGGGGCGCATGGCCCAGCGGACCATCTGCTCCCAGAACTGCTTGTATTGTCCCCAGGCGAGCCAATCGCGTGCCCAGCGGCTGGTTGCATCGCTCGTGAAGGTGACGCTGCGCCCGAGGCCGTACTGCCACTGGGCGCCGATCGGGTCGTTCTCCTTGCCGCGGAGGGTGACCTGGGCGAGGCCCTCGCGTTCCGCCGCGACCACGTAGCCGCGGAGCATCGGCGCGGCGCCGATGCCGCGCAGCGTGTCCACCCCGCGGACGAGCGTGGGCTGGATCTCGCCCTCCTGGATCAGGGTGCGCTTCACGGTCTGCGCTTCTTTGATGAAGATCTGGGGGAGCGTGGCGAGGGCGTTGTTCTTCACCTCGTAGAACTCGCCGTTGGTGAACTTCGCCATCCGCTGCAGGGTGTTGACGTCGCCGGCGGAGTGCGGGTTCACGCCGACGGCGGAGATGGAGATGTTCGTCTCGGCGTACTTCTTCAGGATGCCCGCGCTCAGGCTCGGATCGCCGTCGGAAATCACGATCACGTGGCGCTGGCCGGCATCGACGGCCATGAGGCCCTGGAGCGCGAGCTGGAGGGAGGGGTCGAAGTCCGGCATGTCGCCGAACTGCATCTTGTTGATGGCGGACTGGGCGGCCGCGCCGTCGCCCTTGAGCTGCATCGGCAGCGTCCAATCGACGCCGGAGGTGTAGCCGTACTCGACGATGCCGACGTAGTCCAGGCGCGAGAGGGCGTTGACGGCCGCCTCCGCGATCTTCTTACCCCAGTAGGTCCCCTGCGGGATCTCGACGGAGTGGATCACGAGCGCGAGGGCGCCGCGGGGCATCTGGCGCTTCTGCGGCGGGTCGAGGCGGATGGGCAGGGCATCCTCGAGGGGCGAGCCGATCCAGCCCCCGGCGCCGAAGGACTTGTCGCCCCCGACCATCACGAGCCCGCCGCCGGTGTCGTGCACGTATTGGCGGAGCACCTCCTGCGCCTCGAAGCTGTAGGGGAACGAGTCCTGGTTGATCATGACGATCGCGTCGAACGTGTTCAGCGACGTGAGGGTCATGTCGAGGTGGTCGGGAGAGGTGACCTCGCAGCGGATGCCCGACTCGCTCAGGGCCTGCACGAGCTCGGCGGACTCGTCCACGCCGTCGGCCCCGATGCCCCGCAGCACCAGGACGCGCCCCTCGCCGGAGACGAAGGTGACGCTGGTGCCCTTGTTGTTCTCGACGATTGAATCGATGAGGAAGCCGCTGGCGGCGCGGTCGGCCTCGAAGGTGGCGGTGAACTCGTGGGCGCCGCGGCCGCTGGCGAGCACCGGGACGGTGAGGACGTTCATCCCCTCGTGCAGCTCCTGATGAACGCCCATCGCCTCGCCGGCGGGGTCCAGGTCGACGGGCACCCCGTTCTCCTGGATGTGGATCGTGCCGCTGGCGGGGCGGGTCGCGGTGAGGATCACGCGGATGTTGACGGTCTCGCCCTCGCGCGCGGTGCCGGGCGAGACCACGCGGTCCACGATGACCTCGTTGTCGTAGCGGTAGCGGAGCGGCATCACGTCGATGGGCACGCCCGCGGCCTTGGCGGCCTCGGCGGCCTGGAGCAGGCTGCCAGCGGTCTCCAGGCCGTCGCTGAAGAGGGTGATCCGTCCCGCGGCGTCCTTGGGGGAGGTGGCGAGCGCGAGCTGCACACCCGCCGCGAGATTCGTGCCCTCGAGCGCCCCGATCGAGCGGCGGTCCACGCCGGTGACGAGCTTCGAGGGGAGCGACTGCACGATCGCGTCCTGCGCCACGGTGATCGTGCCGAGGCGGTCGTCGGGCTTCTTGCCTGTTTCCGCGGCCTCGGCGACGAACGACTCGACCTTCTGCTGGAGCTCGGCGGGGACCGAGCGGCTCGCGTCGATGACGGCGTTGACGGCGACGTCCTTGCTCTCCTTGCGCAGCTGCGGCTCGGCCATCGCGCCCGCGAGCAGGCAGATGACGATCGCCCGCGCCACGAGCGCGACGACGCGGGTGGCCCGGCCGAGCCCCGACAGGCTGCGCCGGGCGATCCACAGAGACAGCGCGATCAGCACGGGGATCAGCAGCAGCCACGTCGGCGAGAGGAACTCGATCGGGCCGAGATTCAGGGAAGCCAGCGTCAGCGGCGCCGCGCCCGGCGATGGCGTTGAGAACGGAATCAACCCTGCCCCCCTTCCACCCCCGGGAGCCGGGCCACGAGGATGCGGTTGTTGCCCGAGTCGAGAAGGAAGGTCTCGCGCCGGAGCACGGCGGCGGCCCAGGGCGTGGCCATCTCGCCCTCGCCGCGCCCGGCGGCGCCGAATGCGCCGAGGCTGACGGCGCGGACGGGGTCGATGCGCTGCGCGCGGGCGGACCCGAACTCGGTGACCAGGAGCGTGGAATCGGCGAGGAGCTCCAGGCCGTACGGGAATCGGAGCTGGACCGGCGCGTCGGCGGGCGCGTCGGGCGAGCCGATCCAGCCGAGGAGCTCGCCCTCGAGGGTGAAGCGGCCGATGCGGTGGTTGCACGCGTCGGTCACGAGCAGCTCGCGCCGCGCGCGGTCGATCACCATCGATTGGGGGCGGGAGAACTCCAGGGCTCCGGGGTCGATCCCCTCGCCGAGCTCGCCGAACTCGAAGAGGAACGAGCCGGCGGCGTCGAAGACGCTGATGCGGTCGTTGCCGCCGTACTCGCTGACATAGATCCGCTCCACGGCCGCGCCGTCGGCCGAGGTGAGCACGGCGACGTCGGTCGGGTAGATAAACTGGCCCGGCGCCTCGCCGAAGCCCCCGAGCCGGGAGAGGAGCGTCGGCTCGATCTCGTGCGGCTGGCTCGGCCGCTCCTGCGGCAGGGCGTAGACCATGACCCGGTGGTAGTGCGTGTCGGCGACGTAGAGCGCGGGGACCGAGCCGCCGCCCGCGGCGGGCGCGGTGGCGACGGTGAGCCCGGTGGGCTTGCCGAGCTCGAACTCGGGCATGCGCCACCACACGCCGGCGCGCCCCGTGGCGGGGTCGATCTGCTGGATGCGGGCCGACTTGTCCACAACCCAGAGGGATCGCCCGTCCGCCGCGATCGCCCGCGGATAGGCGAACTGCCCGGGGAACACGCCCGCCTCTCCGAGCGTCCGCTCGACGCGGAGCGCTTGGGCAGCGTGGGGCTCGGGGGCGCAGCCGGCGGCGACGACGCCCCAGAGCGCGACCGCCGCGCCGAGCGCGTGCCATGGTGGGCGCGGGAGCCGCCGCGCTCCGCCTTTCTGGGTTGAGCCTCCCATTGTCCTCCAGCTTACCGGTGGACGTGGTCCGGGGTTCTCGCGAACCGCGTCGCGAGCAAGATCGCGCCCGTGGCCAGGAGTCCGGCGCCGAGGAGGACCACCCCGGCGGCGGAGAGCTCCGCGGTGCGCTCATAGTGGAGCCACTGCAGCAGGCGCTGGGCCAGATGGTCCAGGCCGGGTGGCTGGACCTGGATGGAGGCCTCGATCTCGTGGAAGCTGAGGCAGGCGGCGGCAACGCCGACGGCGAGGACCGGCCCGAGCTGGGATCGCGCGGCGGTCGCGGCCCAGGCGGAGGGGCGGCCGGCTCCGTCGAGCTCGCGGAGCTCGCGCAGGGCGCGGGGTTCGCTGACGCCGAGCCAGGCGCCGGCGAGGAGGGGGAGGAAGGCGACGCGGGCGACGTGGGCGACGACGACGGGCGCGGCGCTCTCGGCGATCCAGTCCGGGGCCCAGCCCATGCGCGCGACATGGGCGACGGCGGCGCCGACGAGAACGCCGGGGATCAGCGCCCAGGCGATCGCCATCGCGAGCAGCGGGCGGATGCATCGGGCGTCGGCGCGACGCGAGCCGACGGCGTGGCTGGCGCCGAGGGCGAGCGTCGTGGCGAGCACACCGACGGCGGCGGCGATCGCGGCGCCGGAGGCGATGCCCCCGGAGGCGTCGCGAACGAATCGCGAGATCGCGCGGGCCGAGCCGACCGACCAGAGGAACAGGACGAAGGGCACGACGATCGAGAGAAGCCAGGGGAGCGCGGCGGCGGCGAGCGCGAGCGGGCGGACGCCGGGCGCGCGGTGCTCGCCGCCGGCGACGGCGCCGCGGAGCCCGGCGGCGCGGGCGAATGGGCCGGAGAGGAGCCACCCGGCGGCGGCGGCGACGACCAGCAGGGGCCACGCGGCGATCCAGGCAAGCCACGGCTCGGCCGGGTGCTCGTCGAGCACCATCCACACGCGGATGGCATGCGTCTCCACGCGGGCGACGTGGAGCGGGACGGCGGAGCCGAGCATCAGGAGCGCGACGAGGACGATCGCGGCGGCGATGCTCGGGAGCACGGCGCGGGAGAGCACGCGCGTGCGCCCGAAGGTGCGGCATCCGTCCAAGTGCAGCGACTCGCGCACTTCCGGGCCGAGCGCGCGCAGACCGACGGCCATGACCAGCGCGGCCAGCGGCCAAGCCCAGAGGGCCAGGCCGCCGACGGCGAACGCTCGCGCGGCGGCGAGCGGGACCCAGGCGAGCCCATGCTCCGGCGCCCCGCCGATGAACCGGCCGAGCGGCGTGGTGGGCGCGCGGGCGATCGACCACGCCGCGAAGGCAAGGAAGGGCGGGAGCAGCAAAGGGGCGGCGAGGACGACCAGCCATCGGCGGCGGGCGCCGGCGACGGCGAGCGCCGCGGGCCATGCGAGCATCGCGGCGAGCAGGGCGATCGAGCAGGCATAGATTGCGCCCGAGGCGAGCGCGCGGGCGGGGATGCTTCCGAGCGCGGCTTCTCGGGCCGACTGACCGGTGATTCCCCGCGCCGCGTCCGGGAGCAGGGCGAGCGCGGGCACGATCGCGCAAAGCCCAAACACTCCCCAGATCCAGGCGGCGCCGAGGCTGGGCGCGGGCGCGCGACGCGCTCTGGAGCGCGGGTCATCGGGTGCGTTGGTGACGGCGCGGCCCATGATCGCGAGGCTCGGAGGGTGCGCCGGCGGCGAGTTCGGCGGCACATCGGCCCAGTTTGCTGCACGTTCGCCGCACTCCGCCCGGGCGAGTATCATGCCGCCTTGACTCGGCGGCGCTCATTGCAGGAGCGTACTCCCGACCGTTGCCCGCGGAGTGCTGGGTGCGGACGTCGAGGCCGCGGGTCGGTGGTGCTCATGTTCCCTCCCCGGGGGTGGATCCGATGATCGACATCCGCAAGCTGAAGGAGCTGGTTCGCCTCATGGTGGAGAACGACCTTGCGGAGCTGGACCTGCGCGACCAGCAGGAGACGGTGACGATCAAGCGGGGCGGCGAGGGGCAGCCGATGCTGATGGCTCCGCACCACGCCTACGCGGCGGCTCCGGCGCACGCGGCGGCTCGCCCGGCGGCGGGCGGCGAGGAGGAGGCGGAGGGCGCGGCGGGGGACGAGACGGGGTTGATCGCCATCGAGTCGCCGATGGTGGGGACGTTCTACTCGTCGCCGAACCCGGATTCGGAGCCGTTCGTCGCGGTCGGCAAGAGCATCTCGGCCGAATCGGTGGTGTGTCTCGTCGAGGCCATGAAGGTGTTCAACGAGATCAAGGCAGAGTGCTCGGGGGTGGTCGAGCGGGTCTTGGTGAACAACGGCGAGGCGGTGGAGTTCGGGCAGAAGCTGTTCCTGGTCCGGCCGGGTTGAGCGGCCCGGGGGCACTAGGCACTAGGCATGAGGCACTAGTGACCGCACCAACCAACCCCGCCTAGTGCCGAGTGCCTGATGCCGAGTTCCTTCGCATCATGTTCAAACGAATCCTCATAGCAAATCGCGGCGAGATCGCGCTCCGCATTCTTCGTGCCTGCCACGAGATGGACATCGAGGCGGTGTGCGTGTACTCGAAGGCCGACGCGGACGCGCCGTATCTGCGCCTGGCCGACCGGGCGATCTGCATCGGGGACGCGCCGGCGCGGGACAGCTACCTCAACATCAGCCGCCTGATCTCCGCGGCGGAGATCGCGGACGTGGACGCGATCCACCCGGGGTACGGGTTCCTCGCGGAGCGCGCGGACTTCTCGGCGATCTGCCGCGACTGCAAGATCGAGTTCATCGGCCCGAGCCCGGAGGCGATGGCCAAGCTGGGCGACAAGGTGGAGTGCAAGCGGACGGCCAAGGCGGCGAAGGTGCCGATCTTCCCGGGCTCGGAGGGGGCGATCGAGGACGAGGAGGAGGCGGTCCGGGTGGCGAGCGAGATCGGCTACCCGGTGATCATCAAAGCGTCGGCGGGCGGAGGGGGGCGCGGCATGCGCGTGTGCCGCAACGAGGCCACGCTGCGCACGAGCCTGAAGGCGGCGCAGCAGGAGGCCCAGGCGGCGTTCGGCAACGGGGCGGTTTTCATCGAGAAGTTCCTCGAGCACGCGCGGCACATCGAGATCCAGACGCTGGGCGACAAGCAGGGGCACGCGGTGCACCTCTTCGAGCGCGACTGCTCGGTGCAGCGGCGGCACCAGAAGCTGATCGAGGAGTCTCCGGCGCCTGGCGTGGACCGGCGGAAGATCGCGCAGGTAGGCGACGCGGCGGCGCGGCTCATCAAGTCGGCGGACTACTGCGGGGCCGCGACCGTCGAGTTCCTGATGGACGAGAAGCAGAACTTCTACATGCTCGAGGTGAACACGCGGGTGCAGGTGGAGCACCCGGTGACCGAGCTGGTGACGGGGATCGACATCGTGAAGATGTCGATCCTGGTGGCGGCGGGCGAGCCGCTGCCCTTCAAGCAGAGGGACGTCGAGGTCAAGGGCCACGCGATCGAGTGCAGGATTAATGCGGAGGACCCCGAGCGCGGGTTCATGCCGTCGGCCGGCGTCATCGAGACTTGGCAGACCCCCGGCGGGCCGGGGGTTCGCCTGGATAGCCACGTGGTGCCGGGGTACCGGGTGCCGCCGAACTACGACTCGATGGTGGGCAAGCTGATCTGCTCCGCGGAGGACCGGGCCCAGTGCATCGCCCGGACGGCGCGGGCGCTGCGGGAGTTCTCGGTGGGGCCCATCAAGACGACGATCCCGCTGCATCTGCGCCTGATGGAGCAGTCGGACTTCCGCGGGGGTGGTGTGGACATCCACTTCCTGGAGCGTCTGCTCAAATAGGCCCAGCCGGGCGAGAAAAGATAAGAATCCCTTGAACTGGTCGCCGGGGCGGCGGTATGCTCGCGCCTCGAAGGAGATGGCGGCGTCGTGGGCCGCCGCGAGACCCGGCAGGCTCACCCCTGCCCGAGAGAAGAGACAGGAGCTGTTATGAACGCGTACAAATTCGCTTCGGCTGTCGCTGCGCTCGCGCTCGCCGGTTCGGCGGCGCAGGCCCAGCTGATCATTGGGTTCGACGACACGTCGGGCGCGACCACCGCGTATGAGATCCGCGTGTCGGACGGCTCGAATGTGGCGACCCCGCTGTTCAGCAGCGTGGACGTGTGGGCGCTGGCGTCGGACGACGCCAACCAGGTGCTCTACGTCGGGAGCGGGACCAGCCTCTACGCCTGGACCGGCGCGGGCGAGCCCAGCCTGGTCGGCTCCTTCACCTTCAATGGGTCGTCGCAGTCGATCGTCGGCCTCGCCTTCGCCAACGGGACGCTGTACGCGACGAAGAACACGTCCAACGAGGCGGTGTATGCCGTCGATGCGGCGACGGGCGCCATGAGCCTGGCCTGGGACTACACCGACGGCGACTACGACTTCGGCGGGTTCGACTACGGCAACGGCGGGTTCTACGGGACCAACGACGACAGCAGCCCCTTCGGCACCGGGCTGTTCTCGATCGACGTCGCCGGCGGCACGGCGACGCACCTCGCGGCGTATCCGAGCGGCGAGACGGATATCGACGGCCTGGCCGTGGGCGGCGGGATCGCGTACCTCATCGAGGACGAGTCCGGCGCCTCGATCCACCGCTTCGACCTGACGACCAACTCCTACCTCTCCGCGATCAATTCGCCCTTCCAGACCAGCGAGGTCTTCTCCGCGGGCGCGTACGCCTCGTGGATCCCTGCGCCGGGCGCTCTCGGCCTGCTCGGGGCCGCCGGTCTCATCGCCGGGCGCCGCCGCCGCTGAGCGGCAACGCCGGGTCTGATCGTGCGGAGGGGCCGCCCCGAGGGGCGGCCCCTCGTCTTTCCGGCGCTCGGCCACGGGCCGGCTTCAGCGCGCTTGGGCGCGGCGCTGCCGCCACATATCCACCGCGACAGCGGCGATGATGATGTGGCCGACGATCATCTCCTGCACGAAGGTGGGCCAGCCCAGACGCACGCACCGGTTCTTCATGTACGCCATCATGAACGCCCCGACGAGCGAGCCGAGCACCGAGCCCTTCCCGCCGGTGAGCGACGCCCCGCCGATCACGACCGCGGCGATGACGTCGAGCTCAAGCCCGACCGCGACCGTGGGATCACCCTGCGTGAGGCGGCCGAACTGCAGGACGCCCGCGAGGCCGACGAACAGGCCCGCGGCCAGGTACACGAGCGTCTTTCGCTCGGCGAGGTTGATGCCCGCGTAGCGTGCCGCCGACTCGTTCGAACCGATCGCGATCGCGTGCCGGCCGAAGACGGTTCGCCGGATCACGCCGGCCATCAGGAGCGCGAGGCCGAGCATCAGCCACACCCCGGGCGCGACAACGAGCCACCTCGGCGCGGGGATGGGGCGCACCAGCTCGCCGAGCCAGCCGGGATGCGCCGAGACCGGCACGCTCCCGGCCATCCACTTGGCAACGCCGCGGAACAGCCCCAGCGTGCCCAGCGTCACGATGAAGGGCGGGAGGCGAAGGGTCGTGATCAGCAGGCCGTTGTACAGGCCGCATGCGCCGCCGGCCAGCACCGCGCCCGCCCCGGCCGCCCAGACCGGCCAGCCTTCCCGCACCGCCACGGCGGCGACAACGCTGCAGAGCGCGACGGCGCTGCCGACCGAGAGATCGAGCCCGCCGGAGGCGATGACCAGCGTCATGCCGATCGCCGCGGCGCCCACGATCACCGTCTGGATCGCGACCATGCGCAGGTCCATGACGGTGACCATGGCGCCGAGCGTGTGCGCGTCGGTCGTGTAGCCGGACCTGTGCCATTGGATCGCGAAGAACACGAAGACGACGACCAGCAGCGCCACGAAGGGGCGCACGGCCGCCGCGGCTCGCGCGACGAAGCGCCGACGCTTGGCATGGACATGGTCGGGCGCCGGCGGGCTCACGGGCCCCCGAGCGAGGAGAAGTCGGGGGCGATGAGCTCCTCGGCCGCGGGGGTGTCCATGTTCTCCCGCGTCACGAGCATGACGCCGGTGTCGATCCGCGGCTCGGGCGTCGTGCCGCGGATGTGCTCGACGGCGGCTTTCACGCCCAGCTCGCCCATCTTGATGGGGTTCTGCACGACCAGCGCGTCGATCTCGCCGGCGCCCAGGGCCTCGACCAGACCGTCGCTGGCGTCGAAGCCGATGAACGTCACGTTCCCCGCTAGGCCGCGGGCCCGCAGCGCCAGCAGCATGCCGAACGTGGACGACTCATTGGGACAGAAGACGCCGTCGAGCTGGTCGTAGGTCCCGAGGAGGTTCTCGGCGGCCTCCTGGGCGGTCGCGCGGGTGGCGCCCGCGTAGCGGCCGGGATCGACGAGCTCGATGCCCGGGGCGGCCGCGACCGCGTCGACGAACCCCTTCTCGCGCAGGGCGGTGCTGGCCGAGCCTTCCTGGTAGCGGAGCAGGAGCACGCGTCCCTGGCCGCCAAGCCGTTCGACCATCCGGTCCCCCGCGAGGCGTCCGCCGAGCTCGTTATCGGTGGCGATGAAGGAGATGTAGTCCTTGCCGACCTCGGCGTCGAGACCGGAGTCGATGACGACGACGGGGATGCCGGCCTGCGTCGCCAGACGGACAGGGGCGACGAGCGCCTGGTCGTCGAGGGGCGCGATCACGATCGCGTCGTACCTGGAGGAGATGAGGTTCTCGACGAGAGCGACCTGCTGGGCGCGGTCATCCTCGCGCTCCGGCCCGGTGAAGGTGACCTCGACACCCTCATATCCCTGCGCAGCCCGTTCGGCCCCGGCGTGGACGCTCTTCCAGAAGTCGTGGGTGGTCCCCTTGGGGACGACGGCGATCCTCAGGGCCGGAGCCCCGCGCGCCCCGCCCCCGCTGGGAGCGGCCGCCTCGGGCTCCTCGCTCCCGCAGGACGCGGTGAGCAGCGATGCGGCGGCGACGGCGGCCGCGCCTGTGCGTCGAAAGAGGACGTTCATGTACATACTCCTCGGCTCCCGGGCCGGACCGCCATGATACCGGTCGCGCGCCGGCCCGCCGGCGGAGCGAGGCGAGGGCGGAACGTTCGGAGGCCGGCGAGAGCGCGCGGGGTGCCACGTGGCGCGGCCGCGCCGTGAGCAGGCCCCCGGAGACAATTGCGCGCGGGTTCTTGCTCCGGGTGAGGCCTCGTGCGAGAATCGGTCCGGGCGAGGGGGCCGACGGGAGGCGAGTTGGAGGCCGACCAGAACCTGACCATGCTGCTCGACGCGGCGGCGACCGGCGACGGGACGGCGGCGGAGCGCCTGCTCCCACTGGTGTACGACCACCTGCGCCGGTTGGCGCGCGCCCGGATGGCCAACGAGCGGGTGGGGCACACCCTCGACGCGACCGGGTTGGTGCACGAGGCCTACCTGCGTCTGGTGGGGGGGCAGGGGCAGCGGTTCGAGAACCGGGCGCACTTCTTCGGGGCGGCGGCGATCGCCATGCGCCGGATCCTGGTGGAGCGGGCGCGGGAGCGGGCGCAGCTGAAGCGGGGCGGGGGGCGCGAGCGCGTGCCGCTCGACGAGGCGCTGCGGATCGACGAGGACGACCCGGTGCAGACCCTCGCGCTGGACGAGGCGATGACGAGGCTGGAGGCTCGCGACGCGCGGAAGGCGCGGGTGGTGATGCTCCGCTACTTCGCGGGCCTGAGCGTGGAGGAGACGGCGGAGGCGATGGGCCTGTCCGAGACGACGGTGAAGGCGGAGTGGGCGTTCGCGCGGGCGTGGCTCCGGCGCGAGCTGGACGGGGGAGAGGCGTGAGCGCGCAGGAACTGAGCGTGGAGCAGGTGTTCCTGGCCGCGAGCGAGCTGCCGACGACGGAGCGGGGCCGGTACCTGGACGAGCAGTGCGCCGCGGACCCGACGATGCGGGCCGAGATCGAGTCGCTCCTGCGCGTGCACGACCAAGCGGACGGGTTCCTTGAGACTCCGGCGCCGGTCCGGCTCGACCTGCTGGCGCCGGCCGAGGGCGCCGCCCCGGACCAGATCGGGCCGTACGAGATCCTGGGGCCGCTGGGCGTGGGCGGCATGGGGATGG
>DASRXL010000237.1:0-7913 GCA_035654175.1 Phycisphaerales bacterium | reverse complement strand
GGCCTGGAGCGGCTGCTGTTCGAGGTGATCAGCGCCGCGACGACGACGGGGCTCACGCTCGGGGTGACCCCGGAGCTCTCACCGGCGGGGCGGGTGGTGATCGTGGCGGCGATGTTCCTGGGGCGGGTGGGGCCGCTGGCGCTGCTGACGGCGCTGATCTTCGGGCGGAGGGTTGAACGGCCTTACAGTTACGCCCACGAGGGGGTGGCGCTGGGCTGAGTGGGAGACTTGGATGCAGACATTCGCCGTGATCGGGCTCGGGCGGTTCGGCTCCCGGCTCGCCGCGTCGCTGGCGGCGTCGGGCAACGAGGTGATCGCGATCGACCGCGACGCCTCGATCGTGGAGGAGATCCGCGACCGGGTGACGGTGTCGATCGCGCTGGACGCGACGGACGAGCAGGCGCTGCGGGGGCACGGGATCGACAAGGTGGACGCGGCGATCGTGGGCATCGGGAACAACTTCGAGGCGACGACGCTGGCGACGGTGCTGCTCAAGCAGATGGGCGTGCGGCTGGTGATCTCGCGGGCGGCGTCGCGGGTCGCGGGGCGGGTGCTCGCGCGCGTCGGGGCCGACGAGGTGGTGAACCCGGAGGACGAGTCGGCGGACCGGTGGGCGCAGCGGCTTCTGAACCCGCAGTTCCTCAACCAGATCGGTTTCCACGAGGGGCATTCGATCGTGGAGGTGCGCACCCCGCGGGGCTGGGTGGGGCAGAGCCTGGCGGAGCTTGACCTGCGCAAGCGGCACCGGCTGCACGTGGTAGCGCTGCGGCGGGCGCCGGAGGGGGGCTCGGGCGCGGAGCGCATCGAGCTGCCGAGCGCGCAGGAGGCGCTGCGCGCGAGCGACGTGCTGGTGCTGATGGGCAGGGACGAGGACTTGGCGCGCCTGCCTGGCGAGGGCGCGGCGGGCGCGGGGCGGCAGGCGTGAGGGCGCGGGAGGCCGAGCCGGAGGGCCGGGCCGGCGGAGCGCCGCGCCGGTCGGCGCCGGGGCGTGCCGGCGCGGGGCGGGCGATGAGCGCCCCGACGGCCACCGACTCCGGGCGGCCGACGCTCGCGCACCTTGCGCTGCTCGCGCTCGGGATCGTGTACGGCGACATCGGGACCAGCCCGCTGTACGCGCTGCGCGAGTGCTTCCACGGCCCCTACGCCGTGGAGCCGACGCCGGCGAATGTGCTCGGCGTGCTCTCGCTTGTGCTCTGGTCGCTGATCCTCATTATCTCCATCAAGTATCTGGTGTTCGTCCTGCGCGCGGACAACCGCGGCGAGGGCGGGATGCTCGCGCTGACGGCGCTGCTCGGCCAGAGCCCCGCGGGGCGGAGCCAGTGGTGGCCGTGGCTGCTGCGCCTCGGCCTGTTCGGCGCGGCGCTGCTCTGCGGGGACGGGATGATCACGCCGGCGATCTCCGTGCTCAGCGCCGTCGAGGGGCTGGAGGTGGCGACGCCGATCTTCTCCCCGTACATCGTGCCGATCACGATCGCGATTCTCGTGGCGCTCTTCGCGATCCAGCGCCAGGGCACCGCGACGCTCGGCGTGCTGTTCGGGCCGGTCACCATCGTGTGGTTCGCGGTCCTGGCGGTCCTGGGTGCGGGCGCGATCGCCCGGGAGCCGGCGGTGCTCTCCGCCGTGAACCCGGTGCACGGCGCGAGGTTCTTCGCGGAGAACGGGCTGCGCGGCTACGCGGTGCTCGGGCTGGTCTTCCTGGCGGTGACCGGGGGCGAGGCGTTGTACGCGGACATCGGCCACTTCGGGGCGCGCCCGATCCGCGTCGCGTGGTACACGGTCGTGCTGCCGTCGCTGCTGCTCAACTACTTCGGGCAGGGGGCGTACCTGCTCGGCCACGCGCAGCCGACGGTGAACACGTTCTTCGCCCTGGCCCCGCAGTGGGCGCTCTACCCGCTGGTCGCGCTCGCCACGGCAGCCACGGTGATCGCGTCGCAGGCGGTGATCTCGGGCGTTTTCTCCGTTGCCATGCAGGCGGTGCAGCTCGGCTACCTGCCGCGGGTGCAGATCACGCACACGTCGGCGAGGCTCTTCGGGCAGATCTACATCGCCCCGGTCAACTGGCTGCTCCTGGCCGCGACGATCGGGCTCGTGATCGGCTTCCGCAGCTCGAGCAGCCTGGCGGCGGCGTACGGCGTGGCGATCACGCTCGACATGGTGATCACGTCGGTGCTGCTCGCGGCGGTGATGCTCCGCGTGTGGAAATGGCCGCTGTGGCTGGTCGCGGGCCTGGGCGGCCTCTTCCTCTCGCTCGACCTGGCGTTTTTCGGGGCCAATGTCGGAAAGATCCCGCACGGGGGCTGGTTCCCGCTCGCGGTGGGCGCGGCGGTCTTCGTGCTGATGACCACCTGGAAGCGGGGCCGGCGGCTGCTGGGCGAAAGGATGTACGCGCAGCTGCTGCCCCTCAACGTGTTCGTGGCGGACCTGGCCAAGCACCCGCCGACGCGCGTGCAGGGGACCGCGGTCTTCATGACCGGGAACGTCGAGAGGGCGCCGCTCGCGCTGGCGCACAACATCAAGCACAACAAGGTGGTTCACTCGCGGGTGCTGCTGCTCACGGTGGTCGCGCCGGAGATCCCGTACGTCCAGCAGGGCGAGCGGGTCGAGTGCCGCACGCTGGGCGAGGGCCTGCACCAGGTGGTGGCGCGGTACGGCTTCATGGAGGAGCCGCACGTGCCGCGCCTGCTGGCGGAGGAGCTGCCCGAGGAGCTGCGCGTGGACGCGCGGGAGGTCACGTTCTTCCTCGGGCGCGAGACGCTGCTGGCCCGTCGCCGGCCTGGGATGGCGTGGTGGCGCAAGCGGCTGTTCGTCTTCATGTCGCGGCTGGCTTCCTCCGCGTCGACGTACTACCACATCCCCGCGGACCGGGTGATCGAGCTCGGGGCGCAGCTCGAGCTCTGAGCGTCCGAGCGGGGGGGCGGGCTCAGGTCAGCTCGGTCAGGTTCTGCATCGCCCACGATCCTCCGGGCTGCCACCAGTAGCGGAGCACGTCGCCCTCGCCGGAAGCGCCGAGGATATTGATCGCGCCGGTGCCGCGCGAGGTCAGGCCGCGGAGCTCGCCGACCGGGAGCACGGCGTCGGCGACCGCATCGCTGAGCGTGGTGATGGACCACCCCGCGCCCGGGGCCCACCAATAGACGACCAGCTCGCCGCCGGCGTCGAGGCCGGCGACGTTGGTCGCGCCCCACGGGGTGACGAAGCTCGTCATGCTGGAGGCCTGGAGCTGCGGCCCGTTGAGCAGCGCGGTGAGATCGCTGCTGACCCAGTCGCCGCCGAAGCTCGGCACCCACCAGGTGGCGCTGACGTTGCCGAAGACGTCGGTGCCGACGAGGTTGATCGCGCTCCAGCTGGTCAGGTAGGCGGTGAGGCCGCCGGCGAGCGTCGGGGCGCCCGTGCTCTCGGAGAGGTTCGAGATGCGCCAGCGGTCCATGCCGCCGGCGATCCAGATCGCCTGGATGTCGCCGTTGTGGTCGAGGCCGGCGATGTTCAGGGCGTTCCAGGTGGTGACGAAGCTGATCAGGCGCCCGGAGAACTCGGGCGTGGATTGGCCCTGGGAGGCGAGGTCGGTCTCGGAGAGGTTGCGGGAGGTCCACAGGTACCCGTCGTCTCCGCTGCCGCCGGTCTGATTGAAGAGGAGCACGTCGCCCCCGACGTCGAGCCCGGCGATGAAGACGCGCTGGTTGCGGCTGGAGAAGACGGTGATGTCGCCCACGAGGATGCCCGCGTCGTCGATCTCGTCGGTGAGGTTGCGGAAGGTCCAGAGCCCCTGGGCGCTGCGCTGGAAGAGGAGGAGCCCCTCGGCGCTCGAGGCCGCGGCGTAGGTGAGGCCGTCGCGGGGATCGGTCCACGTCTCGATCTGGCCGGTGAGGTTGGGGCTGCCGGTCAGGGTCTGGAGGTCCACGACCTCCCAGCCGCCGGCGGTCTGGCGGAAGGCGATGGGGCGTCCGGCCGTGTTGAGCGTGGCGACGGTGAGGACGCCGTTGGGCGCCGAGCTCCCGCCGACGATCGCGCCCTCGCCCGCGGCGTTGTCGGAGGTGGTGACGACGTCCGTGAGCTCGTCGCCGGTCGAGTCCACCTTCAGGTTGGTGTTGTACTCGACGGAGACGGTCTCCTGCCGGCCGAGTCCGGTCTCCACATCGACGAACGTGATGACGTAGTCGCCGCCGGGGACCTCGACCTGGTAGTTGCCGGCCTCGTCGGTCAGGTAGGAGCCGATGAACGTGCCGTTGTCGGCGCTCGTCACGGTGACGCGCACGCCGGCGCGCCCCTCGCCGACGGAGTAGAAGTCGTCGCTGTCGTCGTCGTCGTAGACCACGCCGAGGAGATAGGTGCGCTGGGGGCTGCCCGAGTAGCCGAAGACCTGGGTGTAGTAGGTGTGGTAGTCGGACACGCCGGAGCCGGGGAAGTAGAAACCGACGCCGATCTCGTCGTAGTGGAACGACTCGCGAAAGGTCGTCCAGAGGCTGAGCACGTTCCTGCGGTGCCCGACCGACTCGAGCCAGGCGACGTGCGCCTCGTCGACGGTGTCGTAGCCGGCGGCGATGTTCTCGCCCACCGAGCCGTCGTAGCCGGCGGCGTCGGCGCGCTGCTGCGCGCGGTCGCCGTCGGGGTTCTCGTGGTCGAAGAAGTTGCGGTCGGACATGTCGCGGCTGTGGGCGCGCGACGCGACGGTGAGCGCCGGGTGCAGGGCGAGCGGCTCGGAGGGGACCAGCCGTTCCAGCTCCTCGGCGCTCAGCTCGGCCGTCAGGTCCACGCCCGTCCGGAGCGCCTCGGCCGACGGGTCCGCCCGCGCCCGGTTCACCAGCTCGACGAGGTACACCTCCTCGCTCGACCAGCTGAAGTCGGCGAGCACGAGGCGGGGCTCGAGCGACTCGAAGAGGGAGGCGTGTGCGATCCGGTCCATCCGCGGGCTCCTCAGGCTGATGACGGCGTTCATCGGCATCCCGGCGCGTACGGCTTTCGCACGCTCTCGGCTCCCCCGCGGCTCTGTTCGCCGCGGGAACTCGGGATGATCCCTCTCCGGGGCTGGCGCCGGTCAGGCGCGTGCGCCGAGGCGCTCGGCCAGGGCTCGAATCACCCATGGCCCGGTGCCGCAGCAGCCTCCGATGAGGGTAGCCCCGGCGTCGGCCCAGCTTCGGGAGGCGTGGAGATAGGCCTCGGTCGCGCCGGGGGAGCTCCGCCAGGCGCCCTGGTCGCGCCCGGCGTTGGCGTAGGCGCCGACGGCGACGCCGCGCCCCCAGACCGCGGCGGCGATCGCCCTCACGTAGGCGTGCGTGGCATCCAATGGGGCACAGTTGACGAGCACGGCCCCCGCGCCCATGGCGGCGGCGGCAGCCGCGAGGCGCCCGGCCTCGGCCGGCGTCATCAGGTCGCCTTCGTAGCCGGGTGAGACGGCCAGCCAGACCTCGGCGTCGGTCTTGCCCGCGGCCTCCAGGGCGGCATCGACGGCCAGCAGCGCCTCCGCGCCGTGGGTGAACGTCTCGCAGAGCAGCCGGTCGCACCCGGCGTCGATGAGCACGCGGGCCAGGGCGAGGTGGTCGGCGCGGGCGGCGTCCGGGTCGGCGCCGGCGGTGGAGAGGTCCGGGCGGTAGCAGTCGGCCAGCGGGGCGATGCTGCCGGCGACCAGGTGGCGCCGAGGGACGCTCGCGCGGGCGATCTCGACGGCGCGCCGGGCGAGCCCGGCCCAGCGGTCGGGCAGGATGCGGGGCTGGGTGCGGAAGGTTGCGGCGGTGTGGACGGTGGCGCCGGCGTCGGCGTATTCGCGGTGGATCGCGCCGATCATCTCGGGGGCTTCGTCGATGGCCCGTGCGCTCCACGCGGGGCCCGCCAGGTCGACCCCGCGGCGCACGAGCTCGGTCCCCATCGGCCCGTCGAGGATCGTCGGCGCACCCATCCCGTACGATATCGGCCCGCGATATCCGCGCTCCAGGAGGCCTCATGCCCGACTACGACGCTGAATTCTCGACGCCCGAGCAGGTCCAGGCGGCGGCGGAGGCGTTCCGCGCCGACTACGGGGCCGTGAAGGCCGAGATCGCCAAGGCGGTGGTCGGGCACGTGGAGGTGGTCGACGGCGTGCTCACGTGCCTCTTCACCGGCGGGCACGCGCTGCTCGAGGGCGTGCCCGGGATCGGCAAGACGCTGCTCGTGCGGACTCTCGCGGCGGCGCTCCGCCTGGACTTCAGCCGCGTGCAGTTCACCCCGGACCTCATGCCGGCGGACATCACGGGGACGACGGTGGTGCACGAGGCGGAGGTGGAGGGGCGGACGCGCCGGGAGTTCCGGTTCCAGCCGGGGCCGATCTTCGCGCAGATCGTGCTGGCCGACGAGATCAACCGGGCCACGCCGAAGACGCAGTCGGCGCTGCTGGAGGCGATGCAGGAGCACAGCGTGACCGCGGGGGGGGTGACGCACCGCTTGCCGGCCCCATTCTTTGTCATGGCGACGCAGAACCCGATCGAGCAGGAGGGCACGTACCCGCTGCCGGAGGCGCAGCTCGACCGGTTCTTCTTCAAGCTGCTGGTCGGCTACTCGGCGCGGGCGGAGCTGGCGGAGGTGCTGGAGCGGACGACGACGGGAAAGCGGGTCGAGATCCGGCCCGCGCTCGACGCCGAGCGGATCGAGCGGTACCAGCAGCTCGTGCGCCGGGCGGCGATCGCGCCGCACGTGCGCGACTACGCGGTGCGGCTGGTGCTGGCGACGCACCCCAGGGACAGCCGCTACGGCGGAGGGGTGTTCGCCACGCCGCTGGTGAACGAGTTCGTGCGCGTCGGCGCGTCGCCCCGCGCGGCGCAGGCGCTGGAGCTCGCGGCCAAGTGCCGGGCGCTCCTGGAGGGGCGCGCGGCGGCGAGCATCGACGACATCCGCGGGGCGGCGCTGTCGGCGCTGCGCCACCGGATCATCCTCAACTTCGAGGGCGAGGCGGAGGGGATGACCACGGACGCGATCGTCGAGAACATCGCGGCGACGCTGCCCGTGGACGTCAAATAACAAGGCCGGGGCGAGGGCCCCGGCCTTGCGTGCTCCTGAACGAGCGGTCCGGTTCACTCGGCGAGCAGCGCGTCGAGCTCCTTGCGCAGCTCCTCCTCGTAGGTCGCCGGATCGAAGCCGACGTGCACGTGGCGGATCACGCCCTTCTTGTCGATGATCACCGAGTGCGGGATGGCGCTCACGCCGAACTTGTCGGCGACGCTCCCGTCGCCGTCGAGCGCGACGGCGAAGTCCCAGCCCTTGTTCGCCATGAACTCCGACACCTTCTCGGCCTGCTCCTGCAGGTTGACGGCGGCGAAGGCGACGCCCTTCGGGGCGTACTCGCTGGTGACCTTGGTGACCGTCGGCAGGCCCCGGATGCACGGCCCGCACCACGTGGCCCAGAAGTCGAGCACGACGACCTTGCCCTGGTGCTGCGCGGGGGAGAACTCGCCGCCGCCAAGGAGCGGGAGCGTGAAGGCCGGGGCGGGGGTGTTGGCCATGGGGCCGGCGTCGCTGGCGGCTTGATCCTCCTCCTGAGCCGGGCCGCGCATCTTCGCGACGACGGCCTCGGCGAGGTCGTCGACCTTCTGCCAGCTCTCCTGCGGCGTCAGTTGCCCCTGGTCGGGCGCTTCGGAAGCGGGGGCCCAATCGCTGAAGGTCATGAGCACCTCGAATCCGGCGGGCGCGCCGGAGCCGGAGAGGTCGGGCTTGACGGAGACAAGCCAGGGCTCGCCCTCGGCCTTGATCCGCAGCTCGAGCTTCGTCTCCTCCCCGCCGGCCTCCTTCTGCGAGGTGGCGACGACGTGGCAGGCCTCGGCGGCCTCGCCCTCGACGCCCTTGTACTCCACGTCGCCGAGGAAGGTGTCGAGGCTCTCGCGGGGCTCGGAGGACATGAGCGCGAAGACGTACTGCGCGCCGGGCAGCATTTTCCACGCGGCGTCGGGATC
>DASRXL010000236.1:0-5133 GCA_035654175.1 Phycisphaerales bacterium | reverse complement strand
AGGCAGGGAGCTGGGGGCTGAGTAGGGCACCTAGAGGGAGGCATTCCCCCGTGTAGAATGATGACGCGATGACGATCAGCTTCGAAATCCCGACGAGCGTCGAGCAGGCGATCCTTGGCTCCGGAGGCGAGCCCGCCGCGGAGCTCAAGGAGGCCGCGCTCGTGGAGCTGTATCGAATGGGAAGGATCTCCCACGGTCAGCTCGCGGAAGGCCTTCGGCTGTCACGGCCGGAGGCCGACGCCGTGCTCAAGCGCCACAGCGTGGTCGAGGACCTGCTGACGCGAGAGGAGTTGGACGAGCAGATCGCGGGACTGCGGAAGCTGGCGGGCTGATGCCGCCGGCCCAGCGCGAATGCGCCGCAGCGGGTGGTCGTCGGGAAAGGAATCAGCCGCACCCGGCGTTCCACAGGTTCAGGAACGCGATGACGTCGAGACTGTTGATCCGCCCGTCGGCGTTGATGTCTGCGCGGGGGTTCCGGCTTGTCCACAGATTGAGGAAGAGCAGCAGGTCCCGTGTGTCGATGGCTTGGTCCGCGTTGAAATCCGCGGGGCAGCCCGTGCCCTCGTACATCGTGAGCCCGTGCAACTCCAGCACGCCGACGAAGTCGGGATGCACCTGCGCCGCGATGTCGGCGATCTCGTAGAGGTTGCCGGTCGGGATCTCCAGCTCGTAGATCACGCTCGGGCCCCAGAGGCAGGTGAAGGCCAGGCGCTCGGCGGGCGTGATCGTCAGGCCGATGGGCTGGTCAAGGAAGATGTCCTGCATATTCGGTGGGATCTGCTCCACGACGCCGCTGTTCGTGCCGTCGTCGCGCATCGCGCGGCCGACGACGAGGGTGCGGTCGCCGGTCGCGGGGTCGATGGCGAGCACGCCGCCGTCGAAGACGCCGCGATCGATGGCGATGCCGGCGTAGATCGTGCCGTCCCGCACAGCGATGGAGCGGGCGGTCACGTTCAGCACTGGGCCGGCGCCGCCCTCGTCATCGCCGAGCAGCACCTGGCCGGCGACGTTGCCGTCGATCACGAGGGGTCGCGTGAATGGGAACGGCGAGAGGCGGCTGACGAGCGCCCGATCGCCGCTGGCGAGGGATACGGCGTAGAGGCCCGCGCCGATCTCGGGAGGGAACGCGAGCATGGACTCGGCGACCAGGAGAGTGCCTTCATCGAGCCGAGCGACGGCGCGCGGGCGGAGCAGCTGTGGCCCGTCGCCTACCCCGCCACCCGAGACGATGCTGGTGACGCCCGACGCGAGGTCGTAGGCGAGCAGGAGCCCGTCGCCGGCGAGATCGTTCTCGTAGTCGTCCGCCGCGGAGACGACGGTGTGGTCATCGAGCAGGAAGAGTTCGCCGGAGTCTTCCCACGCGGGCGAGTCGGTGCCGGGCAGCACGGCACGGTCGCCGGTGAGGTGGTCGACGGACACGATGCCCCACCCGGAGGGCCGCGCGTAGCGGGCGAGGATGTCGCCGCCAGGGGCGGTGACGATGGAGAGGGAAAAAGCGTTTCCGATGCGCTGACCGTCGCCGCGGATCGTGCCGGAGAGGTCGCGCAGCTCGCGCCCGGAGACGAGGCCCCGGAAGAGCCCGGTCGCGGGATCGACGGCGTAGATGGCGCCGGTGGTGCGCGACGCGACGAGGTAGTCGCCGGGATAGGGCTGGGTGTCGGCGGCGATAGCGCAGAGGGGGGTCGCAAGGATCGCGACCGCGGCGGAGAGGGGGTGGGAATGCATGGGAGCTCCGGGTGTGGTGCGCTCATTGTGCATGCCGGGCGATCGCGGTGCAACGGGATACCGAGGTTCCGTTCGAGCGCCGCGATCGGGCACGTAATCCAGGAAGGGAGCGGTTCGGTTGCACAGACCATCCGGCCGCCAGCAATGGCCGCTGGGGGCACTGGTCGCCCTCGCTCGAAGGCGCCCAGAGTCCTGTTCCCGGTGCGCATCCCTGCGAGAGCTACAGGTCCTTCCGCGAGAAGCTGCCGACGGCGAGGGCCAGGATCACGGCCTCGAAGGCGAGCGAAGTGCCGAGCACCCACCACACGGGGCGGTCGCGGAGCTCCTGCTCGAGGCGGACGGAGAGCTCGCTGTCGGAGATCGCGGCCTCGCCGGTGTCTTCGTCCACGGCGGTCTGCTCCTCATCGTCGGTCTCGGCCATGCGCTCGAGGTCGGCGGCGGACATGAGGGAACGCTCGAGCAAGGCGATGGTCTCGCCCGTCTTGGGGAGGAAGGTCTTGCCGAGATACACGGCGCGGACCCAGGGTCGGAGCTTGGCGAGGGACTCCTCCGCGTCGTCGCGGTTGTCGAAGACCATGCCGATCCAGGGCATGACGCCCCTCATCTCCTCGTCGCTGGGCACGAAGCCCTCCGGAACGGGCTCGCCGGCCTGCTCGCGCCGGGCCGCGATGATTTTGCCCGCGGCGTCGCGGGCGCTCTCGAGACGCTCGACGTAGGCGTCGCGCTGGAGCTCCGCCCGAGACTGGAACATCAGGAGCGTCGCGTCCGCGGCGTTCAGGATGAAGAGCACGAACCAGAAGAGGAGCGTCAGGAGCAGCGAGGCGATCGTCGAGCGGGTGAGGACGCCCACGAGCGCGCAGAAGCAGAAGAGATAGCTGAAGAAGCACACGACCAACGGCACGGCGAGAAACAGGCCGGGCTCCCACGCGCGCCCGCGGACGCCGATGACCAGGAAGCACGCGGCCGTGAAGACGCCGACCTGCAGCGTGACGAAGAGCAGGCCCGAGGCGTACTTGGTGAGGAGGAGGCGGGGGCGGGAGATGGGGCGGGAGAGGAGCATCTCGATCGAGCCGCCGGCGATCATGTCGGGGATGATGCCGGCGGTCGAGATGAGCGCGAGGATCGTGGCGATCCAGGTGAGCCAGAGGCCGAGGCCCAACCGCATGAAGATCGACTTGTAGAGCAGCTCCGGCGGGATCTCCTCGCTGGTCGTCGGGATGAAGGGCAGGCGGAACCAGAGGAAGGAAACGCCCTTCGCGTCGATGCCGATCGCGGCGTAGATGAGCACGACGAGGCCGGAGAGGGCGAGCGTGATCCAGAAGAGCTTCTTCGAGTTGAGCTCGCGGTAAGCGTCGAGGAAGATGGCGAGGGTTTGCGTGATCACGCGCCGCCCTCCTTGCCCGGCCCGCCGTTGGGCTTCTCGACGGCCTGCATGAAGAGGTCCTCGAGGGAGGGACGGTGCGGGCGGATCGAGCGGATGACGAGCCCGCGGGCGCGGAGGGCGTCCACGATGTGCTGGATCGCCGCGGGGTCCGTGGTGCCGACGCGGAGCGTCGCGTGATCGACCTCGAGCGACTCGCCGGTGGCGAGCGTGCCGTGCCACCGGCGTGCGGCCAGAGAGGAGTCCGGAGCGGAGGCGGCCCTGGGTCCAGGTTGGAGAGCGGTGCCGATCTGCTCAAGCACGGCTGGGACAGCCGTGCCCCCGAGAGTCGTGCCGCCATCGGGCGGGAGGGCGAGCTCGATCTCGTAGCGCTCCTGCCCGGCGGTGAGCTCGGCGATGGCGCCCTGGCTGGCGACTTGACCCCCGACGAGGATGGCGACGCGGTCGCAGACCATCTCGAGCTCGCTCAGGAGGTGGCTGTTCAGGAAAACGGTCTTGCCGCGGGAGCGCAGCTCCTGGACGATGGCGCGGATGTCGCGCCGGCCGACGGGGTCCACGCCGTCGGTGGGCTCGTCGAGGAGGACGATGTCGGGGTCGTTCATGAGGGCCTGGGCGATGCCGACGCGCTGGCGCATGCCCTTGGAATAGCGGCTCACCTTGGTCTTGGCCCAGTCGCGCATGCCGACGAGCTCGAGCAGCTCGGGGGTGCGCCGGCGCCGGTCGGCGCGGTTGACCTCGGTCATTGCGGCGTAGAAGTCGAGCACCTGGGCGCCAGTCAAGTAAGGTGGGAAGCGGTGGTGTTCGGGCAGATAGCCGACGCGCCGGAGCACCGGGCGCGAGCCGACGGGGTGGCCAAGCATCGTGCCGTCGCAGCGGCTGGGGCGGATGACGGTCATCAGGATCTTGACGAGGGTGCTCTTGCCCGCGCCGTTCGGGCCGAGAAGGCCGAAGACCTCGCCCCTTCGGACGCGCATGGAGATGCCCTTCAGGGCGTGGATCTTGCCGCGGTATGTCTTGGCGACGTGAGCGAGATCGATCACCCATTCGTCGCCGGCTGCCGTGGTGGCGAGCGCTGCGTCGGTCGTCATGCCGTTCTACCCCTTCCGGGCGGGCTTCCGCGCGACGATGTCGAACCTGTGCCAATGCTTGGGATTGTCGAGGGCGTCCTTGCTGTCGTCTTCCAGCTCGCTGAAGAGCTCGACGTCGAGGGGAGCGAGGAGCGCCTCCGCCTGCGCGCGGGTGTGGTGGGAGCGATCGGGGATCGCCGCCCAGTCGTCGCGGTCGCCGAAGAGCTGGCCGGCGAAGCGGCCGCCGGGCTCGATGGAGGCGACGATCGTGCGCCAAAGGGCGTCAAAGTGCTGGGGCGGGCAGAAGGGGAGGGAGAAGCTCGCGTTGATTAGGGTGGCCCGCGGCAGTGAGAGCCCCTCGAAGGGGGCGCCAGTGATCTGGAGGCGGTCGGGGTGGGGCAGGTCACGCTCCCGCAGGCGGCGGATGGCGTCGGGGTGGCCGTCGATCGCGAGGACGCGCCAGCCGCGACGGAGGAGCTCGGCGGTGTCGCGGCCCTCGCCGGCGCCGAGATCGATGGCGAGGGGGACCTGCCGTACGGCGGGGACAGCCGTGCCACCGATGCCCTCGGCGTCGAAGCGGCGCAGCGCATCGAGGAGCGTATCGCGCGGGGGTTTGCCGGCGACGACGGCGAAGTAGGCGGGCCAGTCGCGCTGGGCGGCGTACGCGTGCGCCGGCTTCGGGTGTGTTGGAGGGTCGGTCATGGGGTGCGGGGCATCGGTTCGTTCGCGGCCATACGCTGGGTGCAATGTACAGAACGCTGCGGGAGTTCGTGGGGGCGCTGGACCGCGCGGGCGAGCTGGCAAGGGTACGGGCGAGGGTCTCGCCGGTGCTGGAGATCTCGGCGATCTCGGACAAGGAGAGCCGCAGGCCGGCGCCGAACCTGCCGAGCGCGTCGGCGCGCAGGGTGGACCCGCGGCACCACGGGCTGGGTGGCAGGGCGCTGCTCTTCGAGAATGTGG
>DASRXL010000235.1:0-52799 GCA_035654175.1 Phycisphaerales bacterium | reverse complement strand
CCTCGGACGCGGCGAACGCCAGCAGCGCCTCGATGGCCGCCTCGCGCAGACGGGAACGCTCGACCGGGTCGAGCGAGGCCGCCCCACGGGCGCTCGGCCCGGCGCCTGGGTCGATCTGGGCGGCGCCGCTTTCACACCCTGGAACGACCGCCATCGCCGAGCTGGCGAGGACCGAGACCAGCACCATCATCGGAACGCGCACGTGCATCGCAACCTCCCTCGATTCGGGCCCGTCATCCCGCCCTGCCCGTATTGTCGGCTCCCGGCCTTGCCCGGCTTGCACGCCCGCCCCGCGCGCCCGCCGCCAGCGTGACCAGACCCGCCAGCCCGAGACAGCTCCAGCCCACGATATCGCCCATCCTCCCGTAGGGGGTCGGGGCCCCCGCCAGCGGAACGGCCGCCCGGAGCACTCCCTCCGTGTTGGCGTCGCCGTCTTCGACCCCGCGCCGGATGATGCGGCCGCTGGGATCTATCGCCGCGGAGATGCCGGTGTTCGCCGCGCGCACGATCGAGACGCCGAGCTCCAGCGCCCGCCATCGCACGATCTGCAGGTGCTGCTCCCTCGCCGGATCGAAGGCGCCGAACCAGCCCTCGTTGGTGACCTGCACGAACAGGTCGGCCCGCCGTTCCCCCGAGTCGTACGCCAGCCGGCGACACACCCCGGGCATGATCCCCTCGAAACAGATCGGCGTAGCAATGCGGACGGGACCGCCCTCGGCCAGCAGCGTGTGCGTGACCGGGCGGCTCCCGGCATCGAGGTTGAACTGCATGCCCGCGGCCCCAACGCCGATGCGCAGGAAGAGGCTCTCGAGGGCTCGCCACCGGGAGATGTAGGGCATCACCTCGCCGAAGGGCGTCAGGTGCATCTTGTCGTAGCGGTCGGCCATCACGCGCCCGCTTTGCACCAGGTAGGTGCTGTTGTACCGGGCGTCCTCGCTGGATTCGACCGTCCCGCCCTCCATCACCTCGATCTGGAGCCCGTCGATCCCGTCGGCGCCGATGAGCATCGGCACGTTGAGGCGAGATTGCCATACGAGCACGGTGTCCGCGGCGACGGTTGTCGGGATCGCGAGGCGGGACCCCTGGGCGAACGGGCGCGTCACCGGGATCGGCTCGTCAGTCCCCTCCGGACCGCGCCAGTAGAGCCTGCGCAGCCCGGGCCAGGCGGCGTTCGTGTCGGTGTACCACACGAGCTTCGCTTCACGCTCCTCCGCGAGCGACGCGGGGTCGAGCGCCGCGCCCGGGAACATCGTCTCGGGCCACACGACGAGCTCGGGCCTGGTCTCCCCGGCGCAGGCCTCGATCGTGAGCTCGAGCATCCGGTCGAGATCGCGCACGCGCTCCGGCGGCGACCACGCGCCCTTGAGGCTCTGCGGCACGTTGGTCTGCACCACGGCCACGCGAAGCTCGCGGCCCGAGCCCGTGGCTCGCGGCATCGAGAGCGTCCCCCACACGGCCGCGATGGCCGCGAGCGAGACGATCCCCCACGTCCTGGCGCGCCCGCGTTTGAGGAGCACGACGCCCGCCGCCGAGCCCGCCGCGACGGTGAGCAGCGACACCCCGTAGACCCCGACCACCGAAGCTGCCCGCGCGAGCCACGGCGAATCGATGAGGGGGTGCGCCGCGAGGAGCCACGGGTAGCCGTGCCAGAGCACCGCGCCCCGCAGCATGTCGAGCGCAAGCCACAGGAGCGGGCCGAGCAGCCACACGCCGGCCCCGAGCCGGCGCGAGGTCCACGAGGCCCACCACACGAACAGGCCCGTGAACAGGCTGAGGTAGATGATCATCAGCACCACGCCGGGCGCCGAGACGGCGAAGATCCACTGCGACTCCCACGCCCACAGGGGGGCCGCTCCGAGCGCGGCGCCGGCCGCGGGCCCGAGCCGGCGATCTCCCGCGCGCTCGGCCGCCCAGAGCAGCGGGACGGGAGCCGCGAAGATGAGGGGCCACAGCCCGAACGGCGGGAAGGCGAGCAGGGTGAGCACGGAGGTGCAGAGCGATGCCGCCAGCGCAGGGGCGCCGCGCCGCCACGGGGCCGGGGGCGCTGCGGACCTGGGCCTGTGGTGATCGTGCTCGGTCACATGCCAGCGTAGTCGATCAGGCGGGCGATCTCACTGCGCAGCTCCTGCCGCTTCACCACGCGGTCCACGATCCCGCACTTGAGGAGGAACTCCGACCGTTGGAACCCCTCCGGCAGCTCCTGGCGGATCGTCTGCTGGATCACACGCGGCCCCGCGAATCCCACGAGCGCGCCCGGCTCGGCGATGATCACGTCGCCCAGCATCGCGAAGCTCGCCGTCACCCCGCCGGTCGTCGGATCGGTCAGCACGCTGATAAAGAGGCCGCCGGCGCGGTCATACCGGGCCAGGGCCGCGCTCGTCTTCGCCATCTGCATGAGCGAGAGGCCAGACTCCTGCATGCGCGCCCCACCCGAGCAGCTCACCACGATCAGGGGGAGGTTCTGCCCCGTGGCGTGCTCGATCGAGCGCGTCACGACCTCGCCGACGACGCTCCCCATCGAGCCCATCATAAAGGTCAGGTCCAGGCAACAGAGCATCGCCTGCCGGCCCTTGACGAACGCCATCCCGGCCTGCACGCCGTCGGTCTGCCCGGTCTTCACCTGCTCGGCGAGCAGCCGCTCGGAATAGGCCCGCAGGTCCTTGAATTTGAGCGGGTCGCCCGGTAGAAGGTTCGTGAACATCGGCACGAACGACCCGGTGTCCGCGAGCTGCTTCACCCGCTCCACCGCGCCGATGCGGAAGTGGTGCGAGCAGTCCGGGCAGACGTGCTGGTTGGCCTCCATCTGCCGCCGGTAGATCATCTGCGAGCAACCCGGGCAGCGCAGCCACAGGCCCTCGGGGATCGGCGAGCGCCGCTCGGGGCGCACCTCGGTCCACGTCCGCGTCGAAGCTCGGGTCATTGCTCGCTCGCCCCTTGGTCAAGCCGTCCTAGACCGCGTCCCGGACCGCGCCGGGCGCCAATCCCCCGCTACGAACCAGCGAGCGATCCACGAGGAACCACTCGAACCCCTCCTCCGTCTCCGCCGCCGCCCACAGCGACGAAAGCTCGTCGCCGCGCAGCCAGCAACGCACCAATCCAAATGCCATCGGACGGAGCACCAAGCAGACACCACAGGAATCGTCCGCCTTGCACCGGGCCAGCACGTCCCGAATCTCCGGGATGATCCTCTCCGCGGCGTCTGTAATCATCTCTCCGCCGGGCGGGACGACCCCGGTCGGATTCTCCCGCCACTGCCGGTAGGTGGATCCGTAACGGCCCTCCGCGTCCGTCGCCGCCATCCCCTCCCAGCGCCCCAGCCCGATCTCGTGCAGCTCCGGCTTGATTCTCGCTCGCACGCCGACCTGGCGCGCGATCAAGTCCGCCGTCACCTGCGCCGACTCCTCGGGGCCGCAACACACCCGGGCGATGCAGCCCGGCGCCAACCCCGCGGCGAGGCGGGTGACATCCTCCGCTCCGTCCTCCGCCAGCGGCAGATCCGCAGAACCGCTCAGTCTCCCCGTGCGGTCCCATTCGTTAGGGCCTGACCGGACGAGCAGCACTTTGATGTGGTTTGATTTCGGCATGGCGGGGTGTGCAAACAGCCGACTCCGTCGTTCCGACTCCCGGCCGCAGGGGGCTGTCCAGCCCCGAGTTGCTGACCGCTAGTCTAGCACTAGGCCGACCGACCGTCCTTCGGGCCAGTGGAGGGGGTATTTTCGGGGTGTATTCGGACTCAAGCCCCGCGGATCGCCCGGATCAGGGAGCGACGTTCGGCGGACGGGCGTCCGAACAGCGAGGAACCGGCGACCAGGACATCGCACCCCGCTTCCCGGACCGCAGGCGCCGTCTCGGGGGAGATTCCCCCATCCATCTCCAGCCGCTGCTCCGGCCGGAGCCTCGGGCTGATCTCCCTGGTTTTGGCCAGGACCTCGGGGATGAACGCCTGCCCGCCGAAGCCGGGATTCACGCTCATCACCAGGATGAGATCGAACGCGTCCAACGAACCCAGCAGGTCCCGGACCTGGGTCGGTGGATTGATCGCGATCCCCGCCGTCGCCCCCATCCCACGCACCCGCTCCGCGAGGCGGACGCACCCCTCCAGCCCGATGGCCTCGACGTGGAAGGTGATGTTGCCGGCCCCGGCCTCGATGAACGGGCCGACGAACACGCCCGGATCGCGCACCATAAGGTGAACGTCGAGGAACGCCCCGGGAAGAGCTCGGTGGAGAGAACGCGTGAGCGCCGGCCCCAGCGTCAGGTTGGGCACGAAGTGCCCGTCCATCACGTCGACGTGCAGCAGGTCGCCGCCGGCTGCGAGCGCGTCGCGGCAATCCGCGGCAAGGTTCGCGAAGTCCGACGAGAGGATCGACGGGGCGACGAGCGGCAGGCGGGGCGGGGCCCGGAAGAAGCTCTGCATGCGCCGACTCTACACCGCCCGGACCTCGGCGGGGGACGCTTCAGGGGCGGGGCTCTACGCTGTCTCTTGCGGCTCCGCGCGGAGCGGTGGCGTCCCCTTTTGAGGAGTGCATCGATGACTGACCCCGGGGAGCTGCGCGCCAGATTGGATGGGATCGGTCAGGGGCATGTGCTGCGCTTCGCGGACGAGCTGGCGCCGGCCGACCGGGCCGCGTTGTTCGCCCAGCTCGCCGAGCTGGACCTGCCGGCGATCCCCGAGCTGGTTTCAACTTATGTAAAGCGGAGAGCCGAAGCCAAGCTCCCCGACGACATCCAGCCCGCCCCGTACTACCCCCACTCGCCCTCGAGCCCCGTCCGCCCGTGGGACGAACGCGCCTACCGCGCCCGGGGCGAGGAGCTCCTCCGCGCCGGTCGGGTCGCGTGCTTCACCGTGGCCGGCGGGCAGGGCACGCGTCTGGGCTACGAGGGCCCCAAGGGCTGCTACCCCGCGGGCGCAATCACGGGGCGCCCGCTCTTCCAGTTCTTCGCCGAGGGCATCCGCAAGACGGGGCAGAAGTACGGCGCGACGCCCCCGTGGTACATCATGACCAGCCCGCAGAACCACGACTCGACCATCGCCTTCTTCGAGGAGCACCGCTGGTTCGGACTCGATCGCGGCGGGGTGCTGTTTTTCCCACAGGGCATGATGCCCAGCTTCGACATGGCCACGGGCCGGATGCTCCTGGCGAGGAAGCACGAGATCGCCACCAACCCCGACGGCCACGGCGGCTCGCTCAAGGCGCTGAAGGTCTCGGGCGCCCTCGACGACATGCGCGGGCGCGGCGTCCGCCACATCAGCTACTTCCAGGTGGACAACCCGATCGTCCGTGTCGCCGATCCGGTGTTCCTCGGGCTGCACGACGCGGCCCCGGACTCTTCCGGAGAGATGTCGAGCAAGATGCTCGCCAAGGCCTACCCCGAGGAGAAGGTCGGGGTGTTCTGCATCGCCGACGGCAAGCTCCAGGTCATCGAATACTCCGATCTCCCGATGGAGCGCCAGCGCGAGCGGGGGCCCGATGGAACGCTGCGCTTCATCGCGGGCAGTCCGGCAATCCACATCCTCGGCGTGGACTTCGTCGAGAAGGTCAACTCCGACCCGGAGTTCGCCCTCCCCTACCACCGCGCGGAGAAGAAGATCCCGTACATCGACCTCGACACCGGCGAGCGCGTCGAGCCCGCCAGACCGAACGGCGTCAAGCTCGAGCGCTTCGTCTTCGACGCCATCCCGCTCGCCGAGAGGTCGATCGTCTACGAGGCCGATCGCGTGGAGGAGTTCGCGCCCATCAAGAACGCCGAGGGGGTGGACAGCCCGGAGAGCAGCCGCGAAATCCAGACGCTCCGCGCCGTCCGCTGGCTCGGGGCCGCGGGCGTCGAGATCCCGTGGGCGGAGCGGCGCCGTCCGGACGGATCGATGGAGCGCGTCCCCGACTGCACCGTCGAGCTGAGCCCGTTGGTGGCGGTCGAGGCCGCGGACCTGCGCGGCCGTGCGCTGAGCGCGCGAGTCGAACGGGGTGAGCGGCTCGCGATCTGATGCGGGCCGCCTAGTGAGCACCAGGGCGCCAACACGGGCTCGCCTGCCGCCGGAAGCGCCCGCCGGCCGATGTTCCCGAACGCTGTCGGCCGCGGCCGCTCAGCAGACCTTCGCCTTCGACATCGTGCTTGCGCCTTCGACATCGTGGTTGCGAAGGAATAGTGTCCGACGCTGCCTCGCTGCCTCGCTGCCTCGCTCCTTCCATGCCCCATGCACCCCCGCTTCGCCGCATTCCCAAGCGCCCTCGCCGAGCGGTCGCGCAACGTGCGCCTCGGGCCGGGTGAGATCCCCGCCGTCCTCGCGCACCCCGACTGGCGGACGCCCGCGCCCGTCCTCATCTGGTGGCACGGCCGCACCGTCTCGAAGGAGCTTGATCCCGGCCGCTATCTCCGTCTCATCCGCGCCGGCATCGGCGTCTGCGCCGTCGACCTCCCAGGGCACGGCGAACGCCCCGGGCCCAAGCTCCACGACCCGGTCCACACGGTCGCAGTCGTGACGCAGGCGATTGCGGAGGTGGACCAGGTCGTCGAAGCGCTCGCCGATCCCGCGTACGGCCCCGCGTTCGACCTCGACCGCCTCGCCCTCGGCGGCATGTCCGCGGGCGGCATGGTCACGCTCCGCCGGCTCTGCGATCCCCACCCTTTCGTCGCGGCAGTGGTCGAGGCCACGAGCGGCCGACTGACCGACCTCTACTTCCCTCCGCCCGAAACCAGCCGCCGCCCGTGGCCGATCGACCACCCGCGCGGGCTCGTCGAGGCGATCGACCCGTCGCTTCACATGGATGGTTGGCGTCCCATTCCCTTGCTCGCGCTCCACGCCGCGACCGACCGCGTCGTCCCGATCGACACCCAGCGGCGATTCATCGAAGACCTGCGCTCGCTCTACAGCGCGCGGGGCGCCGACCCACAGCAGGTGGAGCTCCTCACGTTCGCCGACACGGGCGCCCCCGACGAGCACGCCGGCTTCGGCCGCTTCGGCAACGACGCGAAGAACGCCGCGACCGACTTCCTCCGCCGCCGCCTCATCGACGCCTGATCAATAAAGCAACCGGGGGCCCGCGCTGCGGACCCCCGGACAATGGGCAGGGCCGGACTTGAACCGGCGACCCTCGCATTTTCAGTGCGATGCTCTACCAACTGAGCTACCTACCCGAACCCGCCGGGCTGGGCCCGGCGCACGAACAATACCACCCGGCCCCCACCCGTCAAGCCGCAGCGGCCCACCACCCGACCAAGGACCGAGAATCCGCGACGGCGGCATCGATCAGGCGGACCGGGGAATCCGCCCGGCGTTACGCCCGCCACCGTTCTTGTTCACCCGGGAGCTTGAGGTCTTGCCCGTCGAGCTTCAGGCGCAGCATGCCGAGCGCGGTCACCGCGGACCACTCGCGCACCGAGTCTCGACCGCCGCCAAAGTGGAACCGGCGACAGTCCACCGTCCCATCGCCGCTCGCCCGGCAAACCCAGACCGTGCCGACGGGCTTGGCCTCGCTGCCGCCGTCCGGGCCTGCGATGCCGGTCACGGCCAGCGCATGATGCACGCCCGCGGCGCCGCCGATCTCGTGGGTCGCCCGCGTGAGCGCGCCAGCCGCCATCATGCGAGCGACCTCGCCCGAAACTGCTCCGGGAGCGCCGGCCTGCACCTCCGCGAACATGTCCTGAGGCACGCCGAGCTCCCCCGCCTTCATCGCGTTCGTGTACGTGATCCACCCGCCCGTGAACGCCGCCGACGATCCGGACACCGCCGTTATCAGTGAACCGACCAGTCCGCCGGTGCAGCTCTCCGCGACAGCGAGCCTCTCACCCCGCGACCTCAGCAGATCCACCACGACCGCCGCAAGCTCCTGGTCTCCATCTCCCCCGATCGGAGTGAACACCGCCGCGCCCAGCGCCGCGCGCACCCGGCGCTCAGTATCGTCGATCGCCCCATCGCCCCAGAACGGGGCCGTTCCAGGCCCCGATGCCGCATCGCTTCGGGGCGGGTCTGCTCCCCGCGCTCCCTCCCACCGCATCCGCACGGTCACCACGCCCGCGCTCGCGGTCGTCCCGACCAGCGGATTCCGGTCGCGATCCATCAGGTCGCCCAGCAGCTCCGCCACGCGCGACTCGCCGAGCCCGAACGTGCGCACGATCCGCGCCCGCACCTCGCGCGAGGGGCGCAGCGCCGGGGCCACGAACCGCTCGAACATCGGGCGCATCTCCCGCGGCGGGCCGGGCAGGCAGAACACGTCCGCCCGCCCGATCGCCGCGCGGAGCCCCGGCGCGGTGCCCGCCGTGTTCCCGAGACATTCCGCCCGCGCCGGGCGCAGCGCCTGCACGCGGTTCGGCGCCGGCATCTCCCTCCCGCGCGTGCTGAACCACGCCCTGACCTGCGCGAGCGCCGCGCCGTCCTCCACCAGCTCGTCCCCCATCGCCCCGGCGAGCGCCTCCCGCGTCAGGTCGTCCATGGTCGGCCCCAGCCCGCCGGTCACCACGACCAGTTCCGCATCCCCCGAGGCGCGGCCGATCTCCGAAGCGATCGCGTGCGCGTCGTCCGCCACCGTCACGTGGCGCACCACCGCCACGCCCCGATCGAGCAGCCGCTCCGATAGCCATCGGGAGTTCGTGTCCAGCGACTGGCCGAGGACGAGCTCGTCACCGATCGAGAGCACGATGGCCCGGGAGTGCGTCTGCGCCATGCCGGAGCGTATCGATCCCGTCGCCGGCCCGGCCCGCGGCGGGCCCCGCCCCGCCGCTGTACCCTCCGCCTATGCAGGACGCAGACCCGGGCGCAACCTTCGGCCCGCTCGACTGGACCGTGCTCGCCGCCTACGCCGCGGCCCTCGTCGCCGTCGGCTTCGTCTTCACGCGCCGCCAGAAGACCACCAGCGACTACTTCCTCGCCGGGCGGCAGATGCCCGTGTGGGCGGTCGCGGCGTCCATCCTGGCCACCGCCCTCTCCGCCGCGACCTTCATCGGCGCTCCCCAGAACAGCTACCTCGGCGACCTCACCTATCTCTCCACGAACATCGGCGGCCTGCTCTCGATTTTCATCGTGGCGTATGCGGTCGTCCCCGCCTGCTACCGGCGCGGCGCGACCACCGTGTACGAGCTGCTCGACGACCGGTTCGGCCCGGTCACGAAGCGCGCGGCGGGCCTCATGTTCCTGTTCGGACGCACCCTCGCCTCCGGCGCCCGCGTCTACATCGGCGCGCTCCCCGCCGCCGTGATCCTCTTCGGCGACGACTTCACAACGGCGCAGCTCGGCGGCTCCATCGCCATCTTCACGGTCATCAGCATCGTCTACACCCTTGCCGGCGGCATGCGCACCGTCATCTGGGTGGACGTGATGCAGAGCCTCGTCTTCGTCGTCGCGGCCGCGGCCGCGATCGCCGTACTGCTCGCGAAGATCCCGCTCGGCCCCGCCGAGATCGTGAGCGCCCTCGGCGCGCCGACCGGAGGCGAAGAGTCCAAGCTCCAGCTCATCGACCTCTCGACCCGGCCCGACCGACCGTACACCCTCTGGACAGCGCTCATCGCGTTCACGCTGATGGGGATCGCGTCCTACGGCACCGACCAGGACATGGTGCAGCGCATGCTCACCTGCCGGAACGCGATCGCCGGCGGACGCTCCGCGATCCTGGGCATCGTGATCGGCGTCCCCGTGGTCGCCCTCTTTCTTGCGGTGGGCCTCCTGCTGTGGGTGTTCTACAGCCGCCCCGACCTCATGGGCGCCGCCGCGCCCGACTACCCGATCGACGACTCCCGCCAGGTCTTCCTGAGCTTCATCATCCACGAGATGCCTCCCGGCCTCTCCGGCCTGATGATCGCGGGGCTCTTCGCCGCCGCGCTGGGCAGCGTCAACTCCCTCGCCGCGACGTCGATCGAGGACTTCTACAAGCCCGCCCTGCCCGGCCGCTCCGAGCGCCACTACCTGCGTGCCGGCCGGCTCGCCGTCGTCGGCTGGGGCATCCTGCTCGGCGTGGTCGCGGGCCTGTGCATCCTGTGGCATGACAGCGAGAAGCAGACGCTCATCGACTTCGCGCTCGGCGTCATGACGTTCGCGTGGTCGGGCCTCGCCGCGGTCTTCCTCTCGGCGCTCTTCACCCGGCGCGGCAGCACCGCTTCGAGCCTCGGCGCGTTCGTGGTCGGATTCCTCATCGTGCTCGCCTGCCAGCCCGGCGTCTGGGCGTGGTGGACCGATCTTCTGCCCTTCACCCGCGCCACCCCGGCGATCGAAGGCGACTTCCGCCTCGCCGAGGTCAAGCTCGCCTGGCCCTGGCACCTCGTGCTCGGCGTCGCCGGCGCCTTCGCCGTCTGCCAGCTCGGCACGCCCGCCAACAGAGCCCGAAGCGCGAGCGAGGCTTACAGAGCCCGAAGCGCGAGCGAGGGCCCCGCCACCTCAGGGCCCACCCAATGACCGCCCCACTCACCTCCCTCCCACCCCTGCTCCTGCCCCGCCCGGCCGAGATCTCTTTCGATATCTCCTCGGCACGTCCGCTCGGGGCCGACGCCGCAGTCACCATCGCGCCCGATCCCTCGCTCCCCCACCCCCAGGCCTACCGCCTCACGATCGCGCCGGACGCACCCCGCGTGCGCATCGCCCACCGTTCCGAAGCCGGCCTGCGCCACGCCCTCGCTACGATCGCCCAGCTCCGCGTCCAGTACGGCGACCATCTCCCCGCGCTCGAGATCCTCGACTATCCAGCGGTCGACACCCGCGCCGTCATGCTCGACGTCTCGCGCGACCGCATCCCCACGATGGCCGAGTTCGCCCGCCTCATCCCCGAGTTCGCCGCGCTCAAGCTCAATCACCTCCAGCTCTACACCGAGCACACCTTCGCCTACGGCGGCCACAAGGAAGTGTGGGAAGGCTGGGAGCCGATCACGCCCGACGAGCTCGCGCAGATCCACGCCTGGTGCGCCGGCGCCGGCATCGAGCTCGCCGCGAACCAGAACTGCTTCGGCCATCTCGGGCAGTGGCTCCGCCAGCCCCGCTACGCCGACCTCGCCGAGACGCACGGCGAGTGGGTGTTCGACTGCTTCAAGCGCTCCGGCCCCTTCAGCCTCTGCCCCGTCGATGCCGGCTCGATCGAGTTCGTCCGCGACCTGCTCGGCCAGTTGCTCCCGCTCTTCCCGGAGCGGGGTCTTTCATCAGGCCCCGTGCCCCTCGCCAATGTCGGCTGCGACGAGACCTACGACGTCGGCCAGGGCCGCTCGCGGCGCGAGGTCGAGCGCCGCGGCAAGGCCGCCGTCTATTTCGACTTCGTCGAGCAGGTCTTCGACGTCGTGCGCGGGCACGGCAAGCGCCCCATGTTCTGGGCGGACGTCGCGCTCTCGCACCCCGAGAGCGTCGATCGCATCCCGGGCGACGCCGTCGCGCTCGCGTGGGGCTACGAGGCCGACGCCGATTTCGACCGCTGGTGCCAGACGCTGTGCGGCGCGGGGAAGACCGCCTGGGTCTGCCCCGGCACCAGCTCCTGGCGCTCCATCGTCGGGCGCACGAGCACCCGACGCGCCAATCTCCTCGCGGCGGCCGAGGCCGCGGCCAAGTACAACCTCCCCGGCTACATGGTCACCGACTGGGGCGACGCGGGCCACCAGCAGGTCTGGCCCGTCGCGCTCGTCGCGATCGCGGAAGCCGCGGACCGCGCCTGGAACGCCGGGCGGCCCGGCGACCCCGACCCGCACGCGATCTCCCTCCACTGCTTCGGCGACCGCTCGCTCGCGATCGCGTCCTGGCTCGACGAGCTGGGCGACGTGGACCTCCCGCTCCACGCCCACTGCGGGCGCGACTGGTTCGAGGGGCGGGGCAATCCGGTCAAGAACGCCTCAGCGCTCTTCGCCGACCTCTCCGAGCCTTGGAACTCGAACGCGATCGGGCGCGATCCGGATGATCCGAAGATCCTCGCTGCGGAGCTCACCGAGTGGAGCGAGGTCATGAACCGACTCCCGCCCCTGCGCGATCGCATGCCGACCAACCTCGCCCCGCAGCTTCGCGCCGAGCTCGACCATACCTGGGGGCGCGCGACCTTCGCATCGCTGCGCGCCGTCTGCCGGCGCGTCGCCCGGCTGCAGCGGCTCACCGGGGCCGCACAACCCCTCTTCGCCTCTTCCGAGTCCGTCAAGCCGCTCATCGGCGATCTCGCCGGCATCATCGCCACGCACACCGCCCTCTGGCTCGCCCGCTCCCGCCCCGGCAAGGGTCTTGAACACTCCCTCTCCTACGACCAAAGACTCCTCGACGAACTCCGCGCTTTGTAACATCCTCCCTCACCCCCTCACCCCCTCACCCCCTCACCCCCTCACCCATGCCCCTCCCCGACCGCTCCCACATCGCCACCGAGCAGCGCAATCCGCGCTCCCTGAGCCTTCACACGCTCTCGACCCGGGAGTGCGTGGACTTGATCCGTAACGAAGACGCCGCGGTGCTCGCGGCCCTCGAATCCGCGGCCCCGGCGCTCGCCGAGTTCATCGATGCGCTCATCCCCCGCTTCGCCGCCGGCGGCCGGCTCATCTACCTCGGCGCCGGCACCTCCGGGCGCCTGGGCGTGCTCGACGCCTCCGAGGCCCCGCCGACCTTCCAGCTCGAACACGGGCGGATCGTCGGCCTCATCGCCGGGGGCGACGCGGCCCTCCGCCGCTCGAGCGAGGGGCTCGAGGACGACCCGCGCGGGGCGCTGGCCGACCTGGAGCGTCTGACGCTGCGCGACCAGGACACGCTGCTCGGCATCGCGGCCGGCGCGACCACGCCCTACGTGCTCGGCTCGTTCGCGATTGCCAAGGAGATCGCACCGGACTGCCTCACCGCCCTCCTCACCTGCTCGCCGTGCGACCGGCCCCCGCACGCCGACCACCTCATCGTGCTCCCCACCGGCCCGGAGGTGCTCACGGGCTCGACCCGCATGAAGGCCGGCACCGCCACCAAGCTCGCGCTGAACACGATCTCGACCACGCTTATGGTCCGGACCGGGCGCGTCTACGAGAACCTCATGGTGGACCTCCGCGCCACCAACGACAAGCTCCGCGACCGGGCCGCGCGCATCATCGCCGCGCTCACCGGCCTGCCTCGCGACGACGCCCTCGCCCTGCTGCACGGCGCCGGCGGACGGGTGAAGACGGCGGTCCTCATGCACCGGCTGTCGCTCGACCGGGAGGCCGCCGAGGCGCGGCTCGCGGCATGCGGCGACGATCTGTCGCGGGCTCTGGGGGATGACGGGACGAGGCACTAGGCATCAGGCACTAGGCACTAGGCAAGCCAGTGCCGGCGCTCGATTCCGGCCCGAGTGCCTGATGCCTAGTGCCTGATGCCTAATGCCTGATGCCTAATGCCTGATGCTTAATGCCTGATGCCTAATGCCTGATGCCTGATGCCTCATGCCCCTGGCCCTACACTGCCCCGCAATGCCCACAGCCACCGAACCAGCCCCGACCGCCCGCACCAGTCCCGCCGCCCCCCAGCCCCTCCTCGACGTCCGCGACCTCAAGACCTACTTCCCCGTCCGCACCGGGATCCTCCAGCGCGTCACCGACCACGTCCGCGCCGTGGACGGCGTCACCTTCAGCGTCGGCAAGGGCGAAACCCTCGGGCTCGTCGGCGAATCCGGCTGCGGCAAGACCACCGTCGGGCGCACCATCCTCCGCCTCATCCCCCACACCTCCGGCGAGGTGGTCTTCGAGGGCAAGGACGTCTTCAAGCTCCGCGGCCAGGCGCTCAAGTCCATGCGCCGCGACATGCAGATCATCTTCCAGGACCCCGCCGGCAGCCTCAACCCGCGCATGCGGATCGCCGCCATCGTCGGCGAGCCGCTCGTCGTCCACGGCCTCGTCCACGACAAGAGCCAGCTCCGCCACGAGGTCGAGCAGCTGCTCGTCCGCTGCGGCATGCCCAAGCAGGCCGCGGACCGCTACCCGCACGAGTTCAGCGGCGGCCAGCGCCAGCGCATCGGCATCGCCCGGGCCCTCGCCCTCCAGCCCAAGTTCATCGTCTGCGACGAGCCCACCAGCGCCCTCGACGTCTCCATCCAGGCCCAGATCATCAACCTCCTCGGCGATCTCCAGACCGAGTTCGGCCTCTCCTACCTCTTCATTAGCCACGACATGGCCGTGATCCAGCACGTGTGCAAGAACATCGCCGTCATGTACAAAGGCAAGATCGTCGAGCACGGCCCCCGCGAGCAGATTATCGAGGACCCGCGGCACAAGTACACGCAGTCGCTGCTCTCCGCCGTCCCCGAGCCGGACCCGCGGAGCAAGAAGGAGCGGATTGTGTTTGAGGGCGGGGCGATGTGAAGGCAGGAACGCGGAGGCCTCTACGAGCCCCGAGCGCAAGCTCGGGAGTTGAACGCGAAGCGAGAGGCAGGAACGCGGAGGCCGCGGAGGGGACGCGGAGGCCGCGGAGTCGACGCAGGAGTCCGGCGTGAAAACGTCATCCCGGGAGCGTGAGGTCGTATACGCCGTGCTCGCGGCGGCGCTCGTCGCAGCGATCCTCGGTGCTGTTGTCTGGTCAAACTGGGGATTCGTGGAATGGATGACCGGGGGCGTCTTCAAGCCAAGGCGGGAAGAGTACGAAGCGCTGCTGACCAGCCATGCGCTGGTAGGGCTCACACCCGAGGAGGGGTCTCGCATTCTGGCGTACCCCGCCGACGTCGGCATGTCGGGAGACGGGCCTTCCGCCCAGTTCTATCTTGAGCACCTCGGCTTCTTCGTCTGGATCACCGCCGATCTCGATGAGCGTGGCCGGATCACGCGTGCCGAACTCATCGTCGACTGAACGGCCGACTCCCATTTCCCGCCGGCGGTATACCGAGCCCGCCGGGCTTGCCGCGACGCGCTGCCATCACTCGCGGCCCCCGACCTCTCCCACTCTTCCCACCCTCCCCGCGAAGCGATGCCGAGGCGGGCACTGCAGCGCTGCGGAGGGATAGAGGAGAAGGAGACGCGAGAGGGGCGGTGAGCATTCGCACACCGGACTCGGTATGCTCCTTAGATCGTGCCACCCGCCTTCACTCGTCCGCTCGATCGACTGGCGATGGACCCGCCTCGCCTCCGTGAGCCGGCGAAGTGATCGGAGAGTAGCTGTCCCGGTGATCAGCGAGAATGTCTTCGGCATTTATACCGCCGATCAGACCGTCGAACTCCGCCAACCAGTCTCGGGCAGAGTACCGCTCGCTTTCTACCGAAAAGCAAATGTCTTTTTTGTCAATATTGACTCCACTGATCGAAGCGTCATTGTCCACAGGACGGTCCTTCACCTTGCCCTTGCGCTTGTACTCCTGCTTAGCAAAGACCATGCGTATTCGCTCGAGTGTGCCCTTCAGCGAAAGAATCTCCGATTCCACACGCCCTAGAAAACACGGCCGGCCGCGCTGCCGCGGCCCATCCATCGTACGAATGACCTCGTACGCAGCCAACGTCCAGAGGACGAACCAGTCATGTGCCGCGAGCAGCGCCTCGGCGTCGGGCAGCTTCTCGAGCTCATGGATAACGGAGCCACGGCACCGCTGAAGCGCCCGAATCTGCATGACACTGTAACCAGAGAACTTGCACAGAGGTGCTTCCTGATACATTCGTTCAACGGCATTCACGCGGCAGGCTCCCCACGTCAAGAACATCCGAGGGCTGGCAGGCGCTTACGTCATGCTCGGTCGCGATTAGTTGTCGTGCTCTCTCAAAGTCGAGGACGTCACAGAACGGTACCCCCCATTTCGGAGCACCGTTGTCCCGTAGAAAGCTCTCGATGCTCGATTGAAGCTCAATTTCGTGAAGACCTGCCAGCACCGCTTTGCTACTCCCCTTGCGAGCTAACTGGAGGCGAAGTTGGTCCACCTCCAGCAAGCAGTACGCCACCTTCGCCTCGATGCGGCGCATATCCCATGGCGCGAGCTTCTGCGACCACACGGCATGCAGTGCCGCCACGCTAGCATCACCCCGAGGTGTTCGCGTGATCAGGCTGAAGAGGTTTCTTGCCAACGTACGCTGATATGCCTCCGATGTCTGAGCGCGCACGGTGGAGAGCACGCCAATCGCGTCCTCCTTGAGGTTCATGACGGCCTTCATCGTGAGCCACTCGTCAACCGCCCGCAGCATCACCCCATTGTATCGGAAAGGCGGGTGGCACTGCATCTCCGCTCTCCCCAAGCCCCGGGTGCCATCACTCCCGGCCTCCTCACCTCCTTACCCTATACCTCCTGGTTTCCAACGGAGGCGGTCGGAGAGTGTGTCCAAGACCTCGAGTGTCACATCGGGAGCGTAACAAGCCGTCGGAGGTAGGCGGCGGGTAGCCGGCCCGGGCGCTCCTTGGGTGGCGTGGGCAAGGCCGCTTTGGGGATCCCCGTGCGGGATCAGGCGGGGTGGTATCAACCTCGTGCCACCGCACCTCGGCTGCTCTGAGCCGAGGTCGGTGCTCCCTGCCGTTCCAGCACCACGCATCGGCACTCCCCCACTCCCCAAACCCGCGCTACTTCACCACCCACATCGGACACCCCATCTCGAGCGCCCGATGCGCCGTCACCCACGCATGGCAGAAGCACTGCACATGCCCATCCTCCTCAACCCTCGCATCATCCTCCGCGTACGACAGCCCCAGCCGCACCACCGCCTCCTCGCTCGCCTCCACCCCCAGGTGTGACGCCAGCGCATCCAGCTCATCCTTCAGCGCTCGCAGATCCCCGGCCTGCACCGAGCCCATATCCCCGTCCCGCGGCCCAAGCTCGCGCACCATCTGACGCATCGCCGCGGCCCCGGCGTCCATCACCCGCTCCCTCTCCGACCGCACGCCGACGAGCCCGAGCACCCGCGCCCACACCGATTGCCGCTCGCCCTCCACGGGGCGATGCGGCTCCGGCCGCGCCTCGTCTTCCCCGCCCCCGCCCCGCAGCTTCGTCGGCTCGGTGCGGACGTCCACGTACACCCCGAACCAGGCGTCCACCGCCAACAGCTGCGGCACACGCGCCTCCCCCAAGGCCCCCGCCGCGAACCGCTGCAGCTCCGACCACCAGCTCCACGCCATCTCGCCGCCGAGCGGCTCGTCGGAGAAGAACGCCGCGCCCGGCTGGCCCAGCGGCACCCCATCCCCGAACGCCTCGCGCAGGAGGCGGGCGATGGCGCCGCCCTCTTCCTCGCCGAACTGTTCATCGGGATGACAAGCGGAAAGCACAAGGCCCATGGGTCCCCCTTTCGCGAAGGAACGCGGAGAGTGTAACGAGGAGCGGCGGGGTCTACAGCCTGCGGAGCGAGCCGCGCCACCGGTCCATCGGCGCCCGCTCCCCGGCCCGGCGGTCGCGCGTGACCGGTTGCCCGGTCTGGACTTCACTCGATCCGCGCCGGAGTTGCGCCGTCCCCGCCCCTTCTCCCCCTTCGCGAGCTTCGCCGCCTTCGCGCCCTTCGCGCCCTTCGCGTTCAAGTGCCATGGCCACCGCTCCGGATGGCCATGGCGATCGACAAAAGGTATCCAAATCGCGCGCGCTCTGCGACGGCCGCCGCTACCGGCGCGTCAGCACCAGGTCGTGCCCGATGAAGCGGGACACATGGCCGAACGCCGGCTTGCTGTCGCCCCCGCCGCTGCCGCACACGGTGACCAGGATCGCGTCCTGGGCCGTGTCGAGCGAGCCGATGGTCTGGCCCAGGTCGTCGAGCCTGGACTGGAGCCCGCTGCGCAGGTCGTCCACGATGCGGCTCTTCATCACCGACTCGATCGCGCCGTCCACGAACTCCTCGACGATCTTGCTGATGCCGAGCGTGATGCCCGTCACCCACCACGGCCAGTCCACATCGACCGCGAAGCTCCTGTAGAACGCGAGGACCTTGCCCTCGGGCGACATGCCGACGTCGATCCGGGCGTCCACGTCGATGTCCGGGTCGAAGAAGTTGTTGATGGCGAGCTTGAGGCGCAGGCGGAGGACGATGCCGTCGGGCTCGATCTCGACGGTGGGCTCGCGGCGCGTGCTGACCTTGTGGTCCTTGTTCTCCGGGTCGGCGTTGTACTCGGCGAGGCTCGCGGCGACGCTGGCGAGGACCTCCGGGCGGACCAGGTCCTCGGGGATCTCCCGCTGCACGCAGCTGCTGGCGTCGACGCTGACGTTGACGATGCCGAGGGACTTTGTGAGCCCCGCGCCCGCTACGTCGAGGCGGTAGGAGACGCCGCGCACGGGCCGGATGGTCATCGAGCCCTCCCTCGCCACCTGCGCGTGGTTCAGGCGCACGGAGAGGCGGCAGGCGCCGGGCATCTCGACCTTCCAGCTGATCGTGACGGTCTCGCCCGCCTGGACGGACGTGCGGTCGGCGGCGAACCGCACGAGGCGGGTTTCGCCCATGCACTGCGCGGCGCGGTCGATCATTTCTTCGGTGGGTGGCATTCGGATTCTCCTTCGGCGTGGCGCGCCGTACCGAGCCGTGCGGGCCCGACGCGGCGTGCGTCGGGCTGAATCCGCCGACTCCCTCCGCCTGGAGAAGCGGGGAAAGTCTCGATCGGCTGCCACGGCGTCGCCGGATCGGGCGCCGTGCGCTCGCTGGATCACGAGCATGCATGCTTGCGCCGCGTGCGGCCGGGCAACCAACGTATGATCGGGGTTTACCCGAACACCCGGAGGAGCCGCGCGATGATCCAGTTCCGAAGAGCCGCGGCTGTCGCGGCGATTGCAATCGCGGGATGCGCGTTCGCCCAGCCCGCCGCCCCGGATCCTGTGTTCGAGCCGGCCGCCCCGGAGTCTCAGGGCATCCCGGCCGCCGCCCTCGCGGCCCTGGGCGAGACCGTCGCCGGGTTTCTGGAGAAGGACTACGCCCTCGGCGCCGAGCTGCTCGTCATCAAGAACCGCAAGATCGTCTTCCACGAAGCGTACGGCGTGGCCGACCGCGAGGAGGGCAAGCCCTGGGCCACCGGCACGGGCGCGGGCACGGTCTGCAACATCCGCTCCATGACCAAGACGCTCACCGGCGCCGCCGCGCAGATCCTGATCGACCGCGGCAAGCTCGGCCTCGACGACCCGGCCTCCAAGTACCTCCCGGGCTTCGACAACGAGAAGTCGCGCGGGATCACCCTCCGCCACCTGCTCACCCACCGCTCGGGCCTGCCGCTCACGATGATCACCACGGCGCTCGACCAGTACCCCGACCTGCTCGCGTTGGCCAACGCCGCGGGCGAGCACGGCCCGGACTTCGAGCCGGGGACCAAGTTCTGGTACAGCGACGCGGGGACCGACTGTGTTGCCGCGATCGTCGAGGTGATCGCAGGAGAGACGATCGATCAGTTCGTCACGCGCGAGATCATTGGGCCGCTGCAGATGACCGATTCATTCTACGCGCTCGACGCGTCGGACCCGCGCTTCGCCCGTATCGCCAGCTTGTACCTCGGTCAGCCGGGCTCGTGGGCGCGGTTCTGGAGCGCCGGGGGCGAGCCGCTGTACCCCTTCGCCTGGGGCTCGCAGACCATCTACTCCACGCCCCTCGATTACGCGAAGTTCTTGGGCATGTGGATGGACGGCGGGCTCGCCGCGGGCGGCACGCGCGTGCTCAGCGAGGAGGCGGTGGCGCGTACGCTCACCCCCGCCAGCCCCATGTCCATGCTCGGCTCCGACGCCCGCTTCCCAACCGACTTCCGGGGGCTGGACACCTACTACGGCCAGATGTCCGTGCTCTACTGCCCAGAGCCCGAGGCCCATGACCCCGAAGCCGACGAGCCCGATGCACTCCCGACCGAAGCCGTAATCATCAGCCATTCCGGCTCGGACGGCACCATCGCCTGGGCCTGGCCCGAGCTCGACCTGATGGTGCTCTACTTCACCCAGTCCCGCGGCGGGACCTCGCCGCTGCGCATCGAGGAGGCGATCGATCGCCTGCTCATCCACCCCGGCGAGGCGGCGGTCGCCGAAATCCCCGAGCACCTCAAACCCTTGATCGGCGTCTATCTCGCCAACTTCGCCAACTACGACAACGAGCGTTTCGAGGTGCTCATCAAGGGCGGCAAGCTCGCCCTGGACATCCCGAGCCAGATGGTCTTCGAGCTGCTCGACCCCGACGCCGAGGGCATGCGCGCCTTCGCCCTCGCACCTGACAAGGTCAAGGTCTCGTTCCATCTCGGCGACGACGGCAACGCCGACGTGCTGCAGATCCATCAAGGCGGCGAGACCTTCGAGGTCCCCCGGGAGGGCAGCGCGCTCGCCGCCGAGCAGGCGAGGAAGATCGAGATCCCCGCCGAGGTGCTCCGGTCGGTCGTCGGCAAGTACAAGGTCGGAGAGACCGGCGCCGTGGTGGAAGTATTCCTCGACGCGGACGGCGTGCTGAGCATCAAGGACTCCCCGACGTCCGTGTTCCAGCTCCGCCCCTCCCGCGACGCCGAATTGACCTGGGTGGTCAGGCAGAACCCCGCCGTCTCGCTGAGCTTCGAGAAGGGCGAGGACGGCGCGATCGTCTCGATGACCCGCCACGTGGGCGGCGCCACCCTGGTCATGCCCAGGCAGGAGGAATAGGGGAGCGACATCGCCCGGTCGGAGGGGCTCCTCACCGCTCGCGGCCCACGCCGCCGGATCCGCCTCGTCGCCCCGCCCGTACAGGCGCCCGGAGCGGCCCATGCGCACCCGGCCCCCCTCATCCATCGTCTCCATCTTCGCAGTCGTGGCGAGCATCGCCCTCGTCGTCGTGGTCGTTCGCTGGATCGATGCCCCGGATCCGGGCCGGCACAGCAGCGCTCGTCACGGCCCATGCCACGAGTGTGGGCAGCAGCTGCGGGGTCTCGCCGTCGGCATCCTCCTCTGGGCGGAGAGCCACCGCGGGCAATTGCCTGCGCGCGAACGCTGGGTCGATCTCTTGGTAGAGGAGGGCTACGCCCCGCGCGAGATGTTCACCTTGCCCGAGGACCCCGTCCGGGGCCGTATCTCCTACATCTACGTCCCCGCCGAGTCCATCGATCCCACGGGCAAGCGCGTGCTCCTCTACGAGCCTCCGGGCCTTCACGCCGACTGCGGCGTCCACATCGCCTTTCACGACGGGCACGTGGAGCTGCACCAGGGCGAGGAAGCCCAGCGGATCATCGGTTCTCTCACGCTCCCCCGCGGCGTCCCATAGAGAGGCCCTCGCGGCGATCGCGCCGGGAACACCGCTGCACAGCCCGTCTGCACCGCCATCGACCTGGACGCCCTCGTCCGTCTCCGTGCGGGCGTACACGACAGCAACAATCGGGGCCGGGCCGCCGGCACCATGGACTTTGACGGCTATTCACGAGCCTTCGTCTGGGACGGCGGGGTGCACATCCCGCCGACGTTGGTGACCAGCGGCGGCGGGGGCATCAACGAGGCGGGTGTGCCCGTGGGCAGAGTGCGGTCCGGCCTCGCGATCTGGAACAACGGTCGCCCCGCGATCTTGTCCCCGCTCATGGGAGCCGCCCAAGACATCGCCGACAGCGGCGCGGTCGTGGGCTCCGCCAGGTTCGACGGGCAGCGCTACCACCCCCCCTCTTAGGTGCGCCGCCTCGTGCGGAGACGCTCCCCGGCACGCCGGACCGCGCCGCGCGCGATGGCGCCGACCTCGTGTACGCTGGGCGGATGCGCCTGCGCCGATTCCGCATCCGTGCGATCGCTCTATCCCTGCTCACCGGCTTGGCCGTCACCATCGCCCTGTCTTGGCTCGCGATGCCTCTCCCGGTCGGCAACGCCTGGTACGGGCCCTATACCACGCACGAGCTCGGCATCGCCGCCGCATCCGACGGCAAGCTCTACCAGATCTCCCGCGCCACCAACGCCTGGCACACCACCGTCTCCTACTGGTGGATGCAGGTCTCCGGCATGTCGCTCTCAATGCCCACCGCCGATTTCGAATCTCGCAAATACGACATCGGCCAGCTCCCGGGCCACTTCTGCCCCGAGTCCCTCGACGATCTCAACATGCAGGCTTGGTATCACGCCTCCGGCTGGCCCTTCCGCTCGCTCGCCTGCTCCGTCCACTGGAAGCGGCAGATCTCCAATGCCGACATCACCTACACCGTCCGCGGCGGCGTCCAGCTCCCGCGCGACGCGGCCTTCAATCCGCGCGCTTTGCCGCTCACCCCCATCTGGCCGGGCCTTCTCGCCGACACGCTCTTCTTCGCAGCGGTCTCGCTCCAGGTCGCGCGTGCATGTCTCGTCGTCCGCCGCCGCCGGCGCCGCCGGCGCAACGTGTGTCCCTTGTGCCGCTACCCCCGAGCCTCGCTCCCCCCGGGCGCCCCCTGCCCCGAGTGCGGCGCTCCCACGCCCGCCGCGCAGAGACCCTGAAAGCGGGCCGGAAGCGCATCGACGGCGCTCGCGAGAGGCGGGGCCGCACAGGTCCGCCCCTATCGCGCGGCCAGCCCGTCGAGCTCTCGCACCGTGAAGCGAACACTGAGGATGAACGGCTGCTCCCCCTCGCTCCAGGCGCCGTAGGTCGTCGCGACGAGCGTCCCGTCGGGGAGCGCCTCCAGCCCCGCGTAGCCGCAGTCCGCACCGGCCAGATTGTCCTTGAGGCGGACGAGGTACGTGGGCTCGCCTGATCCCCCCTCCGCGCCGCCGGGCGTCAAGTCGTCCCACGCCCCCACCCACGCGACCCAGTCTCCGCGCCACGGATCGCCCGGCGCCATGCAGCGGAACGTCACGACCAACCTGCCGTCCCTCGCGTACGCCGCGATGTGCCGGTCGCCGGTGAGCGCGTTTGGCAGCTCGTGGGGGTCCGACCAGGTCGCCGCCCCGTCGCGGCTGAGCATGGCGTGCGAGCGCTTCACCCTCCGGTTCTCGCGCAGCAGCAGCGCGAGCGTGCCCCCGTCCGGCGAGACCACGACGCCGGGCTCGCAGAGGTGCACGTCGCTCCCGCTCCAGATCTCGCGCGTCGGCGACCAGGTCGCGCCGGCGTCGTCCGAATTCGTCTGGTACAGCGTGAACGTGTCGGTCGCCTCGCCGTCGGCATGGAGGAACCGACCGTCGTCGTGGAAGAACGTCGCGAAGCGGCCGCCGCCCAAGTCGGCCACGCCGCCCATCGCGACGATGCCGCCGAAATCGCCGATCGGCTCCAGCTCGCTCCAGGTGCGCCCGTCGTCGCTGGACCGGGCCGCGCGGATCGGGTGCAGCCCCGAGAACAGGATCAGCGATTCGGTCCCCATGCGGAAGAGCGTCGGCGTTTCCTTGCTGGTCGCCCAGCTCGCAGGGGTGGGCAGCCGCTCCGACCAGGTCAGGCCGGCGTCGTCGCTCCGCTTCATCACGATGGGCCCAGTGCCGTGCCCCTGCGGGTAAACCGCGAGAATGGACTTGCGATCGGCGAGCAGCACCGTCGAGACGTGGCCGAGGTAGACGCCCGGCTCGCGGTCCACGATCACCTGGCGCCCGTGGTCGCCGTTGAGATCGATCTGAATCGGCTGATCGGCGACGAGGGCGGCGGCGAGCAAAAAGGTCAGCATGGCCGCCAGTCTAGACCAACGGGCAGCCGACCCAGGGCAGCTACGCGCCCAGCGCCTGACGCAGCGTGCTTAACCCGGCGTGCTCGAGCACCACGAGGAGCGCGCACGCGCCGATAAACGTGATGAGCTTGAACTCCGCCCCCAAACGCTGCGACAGCTCGCCGCGGACGTACGAGACGACCTCGGGCGTGAAGGAGAACCGCACATTCTCCCAGAACGCCGGCCAGCTCCGGAAGATCAGCCAGCCCGCCGCGAGGTACAGCGGCGCATTCGCGCCGGCAAGAATCGTCCAATACGCCCAGGAATGGTCCCACATGGAGTCGGCCTCCGCTCGCGGGCCTCGTGGCCCCGCACCCGTGATTTCGAGGGCTTCCATGCCCTCAGCCCAGCGTTCTGGTGGGGCAAGCATAAGTGGCGGGATGGTTGCCGTCGAGCCCAGCCCCCGTGTCGGAGACAAGGGAAACCCGGGCAAGGCGCCGCCCTGCGAACCCCTGCGCCGGCGGGCCGTCGCGGGTCAGCCCGGGCCTACCCAGCCCAGCTCGACCATCCCGACGTGCTCGACCAGGACCACCCCCGCGCCCGTGACCATGAATACCAACAGCTTGCACTCCGCCCACAGATCATCGGTCCACTCCCCGCGCAGGGCGGAGAGCAAGTCGGGCCTGACCCAGAATGCCAGGCAATCCAGGAACTCGCCCCAGCCGCCGAATACGACCTTCCCGAGTCCGATGAACAGGGGAAGGTTCGCCGCGGTGAGAATCGCCCAGTACTGTGCGCTGTGGTCCCACATCTCCGAACGCCCCGCCCCGCTTTCGCGCATCCCCGCCCGGGGCCGACAACCCCGCTCAGTCGTCGCCGAAGCCGATCTGCCCGCCGCTCCCGGCCCCGAGGGCCGCCACGATCGCGAGGAACCCGAAGAGGTAGTCGAACGCTCCCAGGCCCGCCGTGACACTGTCCACCTTCTCGGTGAACGGATCCACCCGCATGGCCGTCTGCGTCGCCGCGAGCTCCGCTACGAAATCGTGGCGGTCATCCTCGGTCATCTCATCCCGCCAGACGTCCTCGGCAGCCGCCGCCGCCTCGCTGTCCGACATCCGGTTCGTCTGAAACCCTCCGAACCGCCTCCGCCCGAGCGGCGCGACGCGGGTTCGCGTACCGGCCTCCTCCTGGATCACCGCGGCGAGCACCTCCTTCGCCAGGTACTCGTCGGCCGGGCGATTGACGAACTCGTCGTACTCGGCCGACGCGACCTGGTACTTCGCAAGGCCAATGGCCAGGAGCGCCACCGCGCTCGCGATCAGCGCCGTGAACAACCCCTCGTTGCCGCGCGCCCCGAGCGCCGCGCCGCAGCCCGCGGCCGCTCCGACGCCGATCGCCACCCAGCTGATCTCGACCCCCAGCGAGCGCGAGACGGTGTACCAGAGCACCGTGCCGAGCAGACCGCCCAGGACCGACAGGAGCACCGACGCCAGGATCCAGCTCCCTGGGAACCCAAGACCCGCCGCGACATGTCCCCCGGCGCTCTCCGCCGGCCCCACGCGGGCGACCTGTGTTCTGATCACCTTTCCGGCGAGGCGGTGGTACCCGCATTGCACGCACACCACGGCGCCGTCCACCAGCGGAGACCCGCATTGGGAGCAGGGCTCGGCGTTGACGACTTTCGAGGACTTGATGAGCGAGGCCATCAGGTCGCCCTCGCCCATTCGCTGCGGCACAGCGGGCGCCTGGTCCGCACGCGGGCGAGCCGCCTGCAGCTTCTCGACGCACGGCCGGCACAGGTAGCGACCTTGCTTGTCCTTCACGCGCGGGGCGTTCACCACATCCACGCCGCACGACGCGCACGCCTTGACCACTCCGCTCTCGGCCATCACGGGCCCCCTGATCGAGTTTCGCCGTCCCGGAACGAGCCGCCAGAATACCTGCGCGGCCCGGGCCGGACAAGCCCCGTGGGCCGCACCTCGCCGGGCGCGGTACAACTCGGCCGTGACGAACTGGACGTGGCTCGTTCTCGGAGCTTGGTACGCCGGCCTCAACGCCTTCGCGTTCGGCGTGTATGCATGGGATAAACGCGCCGCGGCGGCGGGGGCCCGGCGGGTGCGGGAGCGGACGCTCCTGGGCCTGGTCTGGCTGGGCGGGTTCGTCGGCGGGGCGACCGCGATGCGCCTGATGAGGCACAAGACCCGGCGGTGGCTCTTCCGGCTCGCGCCGCCGCTCGCGGGGCTCGCCCACGGCGCGGGGGTGTGGATGGTCTCCAGGATGTTGAAATAGGCAAAGAGCCGGCGCGCGAGGGCTCACCCAGGCGTGCCGGGGCGCATCTCGCCGGCGAGCTCGCGCACGAACCCGACGTCGGGCAGGCCGTACGGCCGGAACTTCTCTTCGGCGCCCCGCTCCTCGTCGAAGAAGATCGCGCGGTGGAGGCCGAGTCGCGCGGCGGAGGTGGACTCGATGAGCATGCTGCTGTCGTTGGCGGACATCTGCATGAGCACGCGGTTGCCGAACTCGGCGATCGACGACCGGTCGAGCGCCCGCGTCAGGCTCCCGACTGTGTCGCACCAGGCGAGCACGAACACGCCGAGCCGGGGGCCGTCGACCAGGAGCTGCTTGAGCTGCTGGTCGGGCGCCGGCCCCTTCTCCTCGCGGTCGAAGGAGAACGAGATGTCATCGTCCCTCCGGCGCAGCGAGCGGAGCCAGTGCAGGCCGTGCAGCACCAGGTAGATCGCCGGGCCGTCGGTGCGGTTCGCGCCCTCGCGCTCGGCCATGGCCGCATGGGCCTCGGCCACGCCGGCGGGGGCGTCGCGCCAGGAGATCGCCCGGACCTGGTGAGGGAGCGGCGCGAGCGCCGCGCCGAGGCGGCCCGAGAACGGGTCATCCTCCGGCGTGCCGTCCACGACCAGGAAGGTCGCGGCTCGCGGGCCGTCGAACTCATGCTGCGCCGCGAGAGAGAGCACGGCCGAGGCGAGGATCGCGCCGGCGGTCTCCGAGCGCTGGCCGACGATCAGAACGTTCGCGCCGCCGCGCCGGCGGAGGACCGCGCCGGTCGGCTCCTTGATCGAGACGGGCTCGCCGAGCCAGGCGACCGGGGCGATCGGCCGGGCGCGCTCCGCTCCGGCGCGCCGGAGCTGCCGGTTCCGCGAGAGGTCCGCCGCGGCGTTTCCCTCGAAGAAGACGGGCTCCTCGAAGCGGAGCCGGTGGCGGCGCGCGAGCGTCGCGACGCGGTCGAGCACCCCCTGGCGCTCGTCGTCGTCCAGCCACGCGACCTGGAAGGGGTTGTTGCCCTCCACCAGGCCGTTGGCATCGTTGTAGATGGCCTCGCCGGGGCGCGAGAGCAGGCGCGCGGCGCCGTTGTCCTCGCTGAGGATCAGGTAGCTGTCGGTCTCAGAGCACTTGAGGGCGATGCGGACCGCCATCTGCCCAACGGTGCTGCGCGCGAGGGTGTACGCGCCGCTGAGCGTCTGGCTGGCGAGGAGCACGTGAATGCCGAACGCTCGCCCCTGGCGCACGAGGCGGTCGAGCAGCAGCGAGGCGTCCTGGGCGATGCGGTCGTCCTCGACGAAGAACTCCTGGAACTCGTCGATCATGAGGATCGAGCGGGGCATGGATTCGTCGGGGAACCGCTCGCGGAATTGTGAGAGCGACTGCACGCCGCGCTCGCGGAAGAGATCGCCGCGCCGGCGCAGCTCGACATCGAGCTTCTGGAGGACGCTCAGGCCGAACTCGCGGTCGGACTCGATCGCGACGGCCCGGACGTGGGGCAGGTCGCCGGACGCGTACGGCTTGAACTCGACGCCCTTCTTGAAATCGACGAGGTAGAACTCGACCTCGCTGGGGGCGTGCCAGAGCATGGCGCTGGTCGCGAGCACGTGCAGCAGCGTGGACTTGCCCGAGCCGGTCTTGCCGGCGACGAGCACGTGCTGGCTGGTGCCGCGCCCGAGACGGAGCTCCTGCGCCTTGGTCGCGCCCGCGCGCCCGATCGGGACGCGCAGCTCCTCTGCGCAGGAGCGCGTCCAGAGCTGGCCCTCGCGGGGCTCGACGACGGCGTAGCTCACCTCGACGCGCCCCGCCGCGACCGCCTGCTCGCCCACGCGCCCGAGCAGCTCGAGCGCCTGGGTCTCCGTCGGCGGGGGATCCGGCTCGAAGGTGAGGTCGCGCATGGCCGGGTCGGCGACGCGGAACCCGCCCTCCTTTCGGGCCTCGACCACGACGGCCCGAGCCCGGAGCTCGCGCAGGTCCACGCCGGGCGGGAGCTTCGCCGCCGGATCCACCAGCATGACGACGAACACGCCGCACCGCGCGCCGGCGTCGATGATCGACGCGAGGCGGGCGGCGGCGTCCTCCGTGAAGTTCACGGGGAAGTCGGCGACAACGAGGTAGCGGTAGGGCTCGGCAATCTCCCCCGCGACGCGGTTGTACTCGTCGATCGTGGCGTAGTCGTCGCGCAGGTATTTCTGGATGACGTTCTCGATGTGCTCGGTGATGTCCGTGAGCCGCTGCTCCATGTGGCGGCTCTCGGTCCAGATCCGCGAGCCGACGAGGCTCTCGTCGAAGTCCGCCAGGCGCATCAGACCGGCGAACGACCGTCCGCGCCCGACCGGGTCGAAGATGGTGAGCTTGGCCCGGCCCGGCGGGGCGGAGGCGAGCAGGCGCAGAAGCACGGTCTGCACCAGCCGGATCGCCTCGTCCCGGCCGCCGTCGCGCGTCTCGACGAGCAGCGAGCCGCGCGCGGCGACGTCCAGCGCGAGCGGCAGGTCGATGCTCTCGGGCAGGAGCTCGCGCAGCGAGGGCTCGATGCGGTCGGCGGGGCCGAGCATCGAGACGGACGCCCGCACTGAGCCGAGACGGGTCGCAAACGGGGCGTGTTCCCGCGAGGACCATCCGCCGCCGAGCCTCTGCTCCCAGGTCGGGCACATCGCCGCCGCGGCCTCGCGGATGCGCTGGATCTCCTCGCGCAGCTCCCCGGCTTCCCTGATCCACGCCCGGCGCAGCTCCCCGAGCACCGCCTCGCACGCGGCGCGGGCCTCGGCCAAGGCGAGCCGGTGCGCCTCCTCGGCGGCCGCGATCTCCGCGGCGTGCGTGCGCCGGGCCTGCGCGATGTACTCGGCCGCCCGGGATTCGGCGCCGCGCCGGTCGGCCGCGCTCCGCGACTCGATCTCATGCTGCTCCGCCGCCCCCGCCTGCGCCAGCGCGGTGACGCGCTGCGCGTGCTCGGCGTCGGCGGTGCGCTTGGCGGCGTTCACGGCCGCACGGGCGCGCTCCACCTCCGCGCGACACTGGCCGGCCAGCGCCGCCGCGGCCTCGTCGCGAGCCTGCTGCCCCCGCGCTCGCACCGCGCCCGCCGCGACCCGGGCCGCCCCGGCCCGGGCGCGGAACGACGCCAGGCCGTCCAGGAAGCTCCGCCGCGCCAGCGCGCGGAGCGGCAAGAGCAGCGCGAGCAGGATCGCCGTCGTGCCGCCCGCCACCGCCGCGGGGACCTCCCACCCACGCCACCCGGTCGCCAAGCCGGCGCCGACCGCCGCCCCCGCGACGAGCAACGGCCCGAGCAGCCACGGCAGCCCCGAACGGAAGAACGCCGCGAGCCTCATCCGTTCCAGCGTCCGGGCCTGTTCGAGCACCCCGGCGAGCAGTTCGGGGTAGCGCTCGGCGCCCGCGGCATCAGGTTCTGGCTGCCCGGGCGCGTCCCGTCTGGCGCCGGAAGGCCAGAGCTTCTCGACCGAGTTCGCAGCCTCGGCGAGCTCCCTGAGCTCCGCGTCCAGGCGCTTGCAGAGGGCGTCGAACTCCTGGCCGGGGCGCGGGCGGGCGCTCTCGTAGACGGTCTCGGCCAGCCAGATCGATTCTTTGCTCTCCCTCTCGGCCCTCTCGACGACGCGCTCGTGGTGCTCGGCCTGCGCCGACTGCTTGATGTCCGCCGCCGCCTTGGACGCCCTCAGCTTCTCATCGCGCTGCGTCTCGATGTGCGCGATGGTCTGGCCCAGCTCGGCCTCGGCCCGGGAGAGCCGGCGCTGCAGGTCGCGCTCGGCATGCTCGCGGGCGCGGGCGACGGCCGCGTCCGCCTCGGCGACCGCCCGATCGCGCCCGGCGACGGCCTCTCCCGACCGGCCGGCCTGCTCGGCCAGGCGCGCCCGCAGCGCGGCCAAAACCACCAGCTCGCGCTCGTAGAGGCTCGGGGCCGGGAGGGGCTTGGCGTGCGTCTGCACCATGCGGCTCATCGGACGTACAGGCTACTCGCACGCGCGCCGAGCCGCCGCGGCAATCTCCGCGAGACGCTCCATGGCCTCGGTGGCGCGCCGGACCTGGCCGTCGACCGGGTCGATGTACCGCTTCTCGAAGGCGTCGGCGTTCTGGTCGGTCCAGGATTCCCGCAGGCGGGACCACTCCAGGAGGAGCTGCTTCTGAGCATCGAGCAGCAGCCCCCGTCCCGCGGAGAGGCTCACGGCGCCCCTCCCGGATTCGCCGCGGGCGGCTCAGGGGTTGCACGACGCCCCTCGCCCAACTGCATATAGGATTCGAGCGCGTCGCCCATCTGGTCGAGGGCGCCCACGGCCCGGCCGAGCTCCCCCCGGACGAACCACCCAAGCTGGGACACGGCGCCGCGGTACTCCTCGATCGCCCGCTCGAGCTGGCGGGCCCAGACGCGTGTCTGCTCGAGCTTCGCCTCCGCGTCGCGCAGCCGGCGCTTGGCGGCCTCGAAGTCGAGGCGGTCATCCACCTTCGGGGAGGGGTTGTCCTGCATCGGGTCCATCCGCGAGATCATGCGCGTGCGCGAGCGGGTCATCTCCTCCTGGAGACGGCGGATCTCGCGCTGGAGCTGGGGACGACGCTCGCGCACGACCCAGTCGAGGGCCCGGGTCGCGGAGCTCTCGGAGGTGGAGAGCGCGGCCTGCGTGAGCTCCGCGAACTTGATGACGGCGGGCTTGAATGCCCGCAGGGCCTCGACGGATCCGACGTTCGCGCGTTCGGTCATCGGTCTCACCGCTGGCGGAGGTACGCCTCGAGCCGCTCGGCCTTGCGCAGGAGCAGCGGCACCTGCTCCTCGCTGGCCTCGACGAACCGCTGAAGCTGCCGCATCGTCTGCTCGAACTCCTGCTGGAACTTCACGTGCTCCTGGTCGCGCCAGGTCTGGCCCAGGGAGACCGCGTTCCCCTGAAGCTGCTGCATGGCCTGCGCCATGTTCGCGTTGAATGCCTTGAGCATTTGGGCGAAGCGGCGCAGCTCTTCCGGATCGGCGACGGCCTTGGCCATGGAGGTCTCCTGCGGAGGAGTCTATCACCCTTCCGCACCGCCCCCGGCGCGGATCCGACGACCCGGACCTGCCCGGGCCGCGGTGGTAGCATCCCCGCGGCGGATGATCGACGATCGGACGGCGACGCGCCGAAAGCGCGGCGTTCAGGCGCGGAGGAGGATGCATGAGCGGTGCATGCGGGTGCGGGACCGGCTGCGGCGGAGCGCCGGCGGGCGTCGACCGGCGGTCGTTCATCAAGGCGGTGGGCCTCGGCGCGGCGGCGATCGGCGTGTCCGCGGGGCGCGCGATCGCCGGGCCCTTCACCGACGCGGATTTCAGCGACCACTTCGTGCCGACGGACAAGAAGCTCGACCCCGCGTGGGTCGCCGCCCTGTTCTCGCGCGGCGAGCGGGCGTGGTACGGCGGGGCCGATCTCGGGACAATCGGGATGCCGGTGGGCGGCATCTGCGCGGGGCAAGTCTATCTCTCCGGAGACGGCCGGCTGGTCTACTGGGACATCTTCAACAAGGGCTTCAACTCGGGGTACGGCGCGCAGAACTACAAGCCCGGGCGCAAGGCGACCGAGATGTTCGCCGACGGGGCGTTCGTCGCCGCGCCCGACGTGCGCCAGGGCGCCGCGATCCGCGTCCAGACCGGGGGACGCACGCTCACGCGCGAGCTCTCGGGCGCCGGGTTCCCTTCGGTGCGCTTCGCCGGCGAATACCCGATCGGCTTCGTCGAGTTTGCGGGCGACGCCGAGGTCCCCGTCGCGGTGTCCCTGGAGGCGTTCAGCCCGTTCATCCCGCTGGACGCGCCGGACTCGGGGCTGCCCGCGACCGTGCTGCAGTACCGGGTGCGCAACCGCTCGGACTCGCCCGCCCGCGTCACGCTCGCCGGCTGGCTGGAGAACGGCGCGTGCCATTTCAGCGCCGGGGGCTTCACGCGGACGGGCGAGCGCTTCGCACAGGCCCGGAGCGGACCGGGCGTCGCGCTCGCCGAGGGCGGCGCCCGCGCCCGCCCAGAGGACCCCGCCGGGCTCGGCGCGCGCGAGCCGGTTGTGTTCGCCGATTTCGAGGGCGAGAACTACGGCGGGTGGACGGTGGAGGGCGAGGCCTTCGGCGCCGGCCCCGCCTCGGGCACGCTCGCCAATCAGAACGCCGTGTCCGCCTTCCGCGGCATGCGCCTCGTCAACTCGTATCTGGGCGGGAACGATCAGCTCCAGGGCCGCCTGCTCTCGCCGGCGTTCACCGTCGAGCGGCCGTTCGTCGCGTTCCTGATCGGCGGCGGCGATCACGCGGGCGCGACCTGCGTCAACCTGCTCGTCGACGGGCAGGCGGTGCGCACGGCCACGGGGAAGAACAGCGAGCGGCTCGAGATCTGCAACTGGGACGTCGCCGATCTCGCCGGAAAGCAGGCGCAGATCGAGATCCTCGACCGCCAGAGCGGCGGGTGGGGGCATGTGAACGTCGATCAGATCGAGTTCCGCGATACGCCTATGGAGACGGACTACGGCCCACTGGAGGCGCAGCCGGACTTCGGGCGCATGTGCATCGCTGCCGTCGGGGAGAGCGGGCTCGCGGCCCGGGTCGGGCTCGCGCCGGACGCGGGCGTGGACGCGCTCTTCGCCGCGTTCGACGAGAGCCCGGGGGCCGGGGCGCACGCCGCCCCGCTCGATCAGAGGCACTGCCTCGCCGCCGCACGCTCCGTCGATCTCGCGCCGGGTGAGGAGACCACGATCACGCTGATCTGCTCGTGGTGGATGCCGAACCTCTCGCGCGAGCGCGGCTCGACCGAGGCCCGGGACCTCGTCGGCCAGCGGTACGCCGCCCGCTTCGCGGGCGCGGCGGAGGTCGCGACCTACATCGCCGAGCACCTCGACCGGCTCGCCGGCGCAACCCGCGCCTGGCACCAGGCGACGTACGACTCCACGCTGCCCCGCTGGCTCCTCGATCGGATCGGCGCGACCACATGCAACCTCGCCACGAACACGTGCCTGTGGTGGCGGGACGGCCGCTTCTGGGCGTGGGAGGGCGTGGGCTGCTGCCACGGCACGTGCGGGCACGTCTGGAACTACGCGCACGCGATGGCGCGCCTGTTCCCCGAGCTCGAGCGCTCCGTGCGCGAGCGGCAGGACTTCGCTCCGGGGGTCGGCTTCGTGCCCGAGACCGGCGAGATCCGCTTCCGCGGCGAGGGCTGGGGCGCCTGGGCGGGCGACTCGCAGGGCGGCTACGCGCTCAAGGCGCTGCGCGAGCACATGTGCTCGCCGGACGGCGGGTTCCTGGAGCGGAACTGGGCGCAGATCAAGAAGGCGGTCGAGTTCCTGATCGCCCAGGACGGCGACGGCGACGGGCTCATCGAGGGCCGGCAGCACCAGACGTACGACCAGGACTACTACGGCGCAAACACGATGGTCGGCTCGCTCTATCTCGGCGCGCTCCGCGCCGCCGAGGAGATGGCCCGCGTCGTGCGCGACGACGCGTTCGCGACCAGGTGCCGCGAGGTCTTCGAGGCCGGAAAGAAGAACTCGGTCGCGCGCCTGTTCAACGGTGAGTACTTCGTCCAGCAGGTGGACCTTGCGCAACACCCGGAGTGGCAGTACGGCGACGGATGCCTGGCCGACCAGCTCTTCGGCCAGGGATGGGCGCACCAGGTTGGGCTCGGCTACCTCTACCCGCCGGAAACGGTGCGAATCGCGCTGCAGTCGATCTGGAAGTACTGCTGGGCGCCGGACATCGAGCCGCAGAACAAGGCGCACCTGCCCGAGCGCTGGTTCGCATACCCCGGCGAGGCGGGGCTCTTCACGTGCACGTGGCCGAAGTCGCAGCACCTGGGCCCGCGCTCGACCAGATACCGCGACGAGGTGTGGACGGGGATCGAGTACCAGGTCGCGGGGCACATGGCGTGGGAGGGCATGCTGACCGAATGCCTGGCGATCTGCCGCGCGGTGCACGAGCGGTACCACCCCTCGCGCCGGAACCCCTTCAACGAGATCGAGTGCGGCGACCACTATGCCAGGGCGCTCGCGGCGTGGGGAGTGCTGATCGGGCTGAGCGGGTTCGAGCACCGGGGGCCGGACGCGCACATCGGATTCGCGCCGCGCCTTACTCCCGAGGACTTCCGGTCGGTCTTTACCGGGGCGAGCGCGTGGGGGCGGATCGCCCAACGCCGCGCCGACAAGGAGCAGACGCAGGAGATCTCCGTCGTGTATGGGGAGCTGACCGTGCGGTCGCTGGCCTTCGCCGTGCCGACCGGGACGACGGCGGTGGGCGCGGTCGTCGAGGCCGGCGGGCCGGAGATCACGCATCAGCTGGCGCAGACCGGGGCGAGGGTGGAGATCAGCCTGGTCGCCCCGCACACGGTCCGCGCGGGAGAGTCGATCAGAGTCCGGATGCAGTTGGCCTGAGGTTCGTGCGCGACCCGGGGCGGCGCCGCGCCGCACGCGCCTGCCCTACACGAGCCCGACCTCTGTGAGCAGCGGCCCGACCTCCACGACCCGGCTGGTCTCGGCGCTGCGCCGCACCGCCTCCATGACGCACACCGTCTCCACGCCCTCTTCGAGCTCGGGAGAGATCGGTCGATCTTCGATCAGGGCGCGGGCGAACGTGTCGGCGTAGTTCGCGAACTCGCCGTAGTGCATCCCGTGCACCTCGCTGTTGAAGTAGTAGTGGCGCCCGGCGTAGAGGCAGTCCTCCGTCACCCCCATCAGCTCCCCAGGATTGAATCCTCCTGTCTCGCGGTCTCGCTGGCTCGCTGTCTCGCCTGTCTTCACAAACCGCATGTCGTGGTACTGCGCGAGGCTGGTGCCTCCCGCGGCGTAGATCACGCACTCGATGCAATTGCGAGCGCTCGGCAGCTCGTGGCAGCCGTAGTGACCCATCGCGCGCCCGATGCGCCCGTCGGCGGCGGCGAAGTTCACGAGATACATGTCCCGCCCGCGCACGTTGAACTCCGCGCCCATCCGCGACCGCCTCCCCACCGCGTGCACCGTCGCGACGCGCCCGAGATACCAGCGCACCAGGTCGATCGGGTGGCTGAGGCCGAGGAAGACCCAGTCGGTCTCGGTCGCCACCCACGGGCTCTTGCGGTAGTACCAGTCCATGCGGTGGATGTAGTGAGCGTCGACCATCTCGACCGCCCCGAGCCCCCCGTGCCCGCCGCGCTCGAGCAGGGCGCGCTGACGCCGGAATGGCTCGAAGAATCGCGTCGATTGCCCAACGAGCAGGCGCCGCCCGGTCCGCCGCCCGGCCGCGAGGATGCGCTTCGCGCCCCCGAGGGAGTTGGCCAGCGGCTTGGTGCAGATCACGTCCTTGCCGGCGTCGAACGCCCGCTCGACGTGCTCGACGTGGAGATGGTCGGGCGTGTAGATGGCGACGATCTCGACCTCGGGGCGGGCGAGCATCTCGTCGTAGCTGGTGGTGCAGAAGAGGTCGGGCAGCTCGCGCTTGGACGCCGCGAGCTTGTCTTCGCTGAGGTCGCAGCCGGCGACCGGGCGGGCGAAGGCGCATCGCGTCTCCGTTGCAATGAGCAGCGTCCGTCCTTCGTGGAGACCAAGCACACCGACGCCCTTGGCCTTGGGGTGGCGCTCCGGTCGGACGAGCGGCACGGTGCCCGGGATGTGCTGAAGGAAGCCCTCGCCTGGCCGGGAATGGTCTTGCATCCTCGCTCCTCCTTAGAGATGCGCAGGCACTGTAGCCGAAGGATCCGAAGGTCTGATGCTCGCGCGGATCCCCCGCAGTGAAGGATGCAAGGAGGAGACGCAGAGAGGGAGCCGCCCGCAGGGCGAGGCTCCCCGCGGGCCGGCTACGCCTGGAGCGCCCGCCCCACGGCTTCGCGGGTGGGCAGGCTGGGGATGGCGCCCGGCTTCGTCGCCGCGAGCGCCCCGGCGACGCAGCCTGCGCGCGTAGCCTGGGCGAGCGTCTTGCCCTCGCCGAGCATCGCCGCAAGCGTGCCGCAGAACGCGTCGCCGGCGCCCACGGTATCGACCGCCTGCACCTCGATGGAGGGGATGTGCTCGACGCCGCGCGAGTCGGCCGCGAGGGCGCCGCGAGCGCCGAGGGTGATCACGACGGCTCGCGGGCCGAGATCGAGAAGCTTCTTGGCCAGGTCGCGCGAGGGGGTCTCGGCGGGCGCGCCGACCCCCGCCGCGGCCTCGCCGCGATTGACCACGAGCACGTCGACCGTCGCGAGCAGCCCCTCCGGCAGCTCCACCGCCGGCGCCGCGTTGAGGACGACCTTGCGCCCCGTGCTCCGCGCCGTCGTCGCCGCGGCGGCGACGACGTCCACCGGCACCTCAAGCTGCATGAGCAGCACGTCGGCCGAGCGGATGAGCCCGCTCACCGCCTGCACGTCTTCGCGCGACACGCGCTTGTTCGCGCCGCCGGCGACGACGATCGTGTTCTCGCCGCCGGACTCGTCGACGGTGATCAGGGCGACGCCCGTCGCGACCCCCGCCGTGGCCCGGAGCGTGGTGAGGTCCACGCCCTCGCGCGAGAGTGCGGTGCGGAGCTCGGTCCCGTACGCATCGGACCCGACCCGCCCCACGAAGCTCACCTGCGCGCCCATGCGGGCCGCCGCCACGGCCTGGTTGGCGCCCTTGCCCCCGGCGAACATCTCGAAGGGGCCGCCCAGGATTGTCTCGCCCGGCTTGGGCAGGCGCGGCGCGCGCACGACCAGGTCCATGTTCGCCGAGCCGATGACGCAGACCCTTCCGGCCATGGCGTGAGGCTAGCAGAATCGGGTTGGGAATGCTCGTGGAGTGGGCTCGGGCACCGCGGAGCGGGTGGGAAGCCAGTGGGATGATGCGAGACTGGTTGTGAGCAAGGAGGCACGGAGGAGGGAGAGGAGAAGGAGCCGCCCCGGAGGGGCGGGGTACCCTGGGCGATCAGATCACACGCGGTGGACCTTGGCCCAGACCTCGCGCTTGGCGTCGAGGTCGCGGAATTCCTTGCGCCCCATGACCAGGTCGGCCATGATGGTGGCGATCTCGCGCGGGCGCATGGCGAATCGCACTTGCGACCAGGGGATCTCCTCGCCGCGGAAGCGAGCGCCGCGGGCCCAGTCGGGGGGAGTAGATGGCTCGACGGTGAGCCAGCCGGTGTCGCGGAGGCGGGCTGGGACGGTCGCGGGCGCGGTTCCGACGCGCCAATCGCCACATTCCCCCATGAGGTTGGTCTTCGCCGCAAGAGCGACGTCGCCGGGAAGCTTGAGCGTGACCTCGGCGGGCTCGCCGTTCCACTCGACCAGGCGGATGACGTAGGGGTGGGTGCATGCGCCGGCGGACTCGCCCGCCATGCGGTGGCCGGCCCAGTCCGGCAGGTGCTCGCCGGACTTCATCGACTCGCGGTAGAAAGCGTGGGCGAGGACGCCGGGGGCGTTCGTGACCTCAAGCGCGCCGAAGGTGTCGGGGACGGGCGGGGCGTTCGCGGAGTCGCCTCCTCCGACCGGAGGCCCGTGCTCGCACCGCTCGTCCAAGCCAGGTTCGAGCGCGGAGAGCTTCTCCCAGGCGGAGAACCCGAGAGATCTTCTTGCCCGCTCGGCATCATCCATCGGCGCGTGTGGAACGAGTCGGACGCAGAGCGATGTGAAGCCGACGTCGTAGCGGGACTCGTCCCATGGGTCGTAGGCGTTGCACACCACCTCCACGCCGCGCTCCGTGCGCAACCACTGTTGGCTGGCGTCATGGAGCACGAGGAGGCCGGAGCCATCGGGGCCGAGGAGATCGACGAGGCTGGCCGAGAACACGGCGCGCTCCAGGTGCTCGAACCACTGGGGCGATGTCATCCAGTCCCCAGTCGGGTACTTCCGGCTGACCGGTCCTGTGCCCGAGACCTCGCCGATCGTGTAGGCCGTGTCGGCACGGATCGATGCGACATGAAACGCCGGTTCGATCGCCATGCGGAGAGCCGCGCCTATGCCCGGATCGGGGCGTGGATTGCACGCAGGGTTGAGGAACGTAAGGCTGATCCCTGAATCGTCGGGCAGGATGCAGATGCTCAGGCTGAATTGGCCCCTGCGCGGATCGGAGATCTCCCCGAAGTCCAGCGTGAGTTCTCCATTCCCTTCCAGCCAGTCGGCCCGAGTGACCGGCGGGAGCTGCCAGCGCTTCCCCCCCGTGGTTTGAGACAATGCCGCAAGCGGACCGCTCTGCCGGAGCACCCCTTCGGGATGGCTCGGCGAGCGTACCTGCGTGAGGAGGCCGCGCTCGACGTCCACTTCGACCTCCCAGCCGCCGCGCTGCATGGTCCACAGGGCCCCCTCTCGAGTGATCTTCGGCTCCAGTGGCCAGGTCGGCGTCTGGGGCGATGTGGCATACCCAAACGGCGGCGCGGTGATCGTGGTCCACCCCGTCGAGGCTTGATAAACCACGATGTCGCGCGCCCATCCAAGACGGTTCTGTACGACAGGTCGGCCCACCCGCTGCTCGATCGCCACATGAGTCCTGCCCCGCGCTTCCTCCGCGGCATCCTGGGCTCGTCCCATCTGGTGATGCCCGACAAATCCGCAGAGGCCCTCGCACTCGTGGTTGTCATGGTGCTGCGCCGCGAGGAGCTCGCGCCAGGCCTCATCGAGCTCCCAGGTGGGGTAGACGTCCCAGCTCGCGTAGGGGCGGCCGAAGATGCCGGCGAGTGCGGCGAGAGATTCGGCGGCGAGGATCTCGCGCTCGACCTCGCGGCTGCGGCGCGGGTGACGGTCCGCGTTCTTGCCGAGGGTCATGCCATGCCACACCTGGTCCATGGTGTAGCGGCGGGCTGGGAGCATCGGCCTCGCTTGCGCTTCGGGCTCTGTCAAGGCGGCGATAATGTCGGCGCAGGTGCCGGGCCGCAGCTCGAACCGCTCGTCCGCGAACAGCTCCTTCAGCCGCGGCAGCAGCACCTCGCTCCGGCACATCCAGTCCTTGCTCGGCATCAGCTCGAGCCACTGCACGATCGCGGGCGCGGCGAGCTCGTTGATGAGCCCCTGGTCGAGCAGTCCGTCGAAATCCTCCGGCCACTGGTGCACGTTCAGCGTGTTGCGGGGCAGCGTCGGGATGCGGGTGCCGTCGATTCCCTCCCACATGATCAGACTCGCGGCCTCCTTCGGCACTTCGGGCGTGTGCCACGTCCATTGAAAGAAGAGGTTCGCGCCGGTGAAGCCGCAGGAGGCGAGCATCTGCGGGAGTTGCGGAAAGAAGTAGAACTCCTCCTCCCAGAAGGTCTTTGGGCGGACGCCGAGGAGGCGGCGCACCGCCCGCACACCATAGATGAACTGGCGGACGTTGCTCTCCCCGCCCTGGAACAGCCCGTACGGCTGCCCGTACGAGCAGCCCACCGGCTCGATCGTCCCCGCCTGCACGGCCTCGCGCAGCTCGGCCAGCGCCTCGGGACACTCCGCGCCCATCTTCTCGTACCCGATGCCGTCGAAGTTGACGCAGCCCTTCGCGCCCGTCTCGCGGCAGAGGCGCAGCATGTCGCGCACGCTGCCGGGCAGCACGTCGTACCCCCAGAGCCACTGCATGTCCACCCAGTGCATGTGGTTGCCGAAGGTGTAGTAGAGCGGCCGCCTTTCATCGCTCACCGATCTGCTCCTCTTCTCCCGCCGGCGCCACGCCCGGGGGCCCGAGTCTACCCGGGCTCGCGGCACACGCGCTCCAGCCACCACTCCAGCACATCGGCGAGCTCCGCGTCCGAGATGCCGTACGCCCGCGCGATCGTGTCGCCAAACTCGCGCCACGCCCCCGCCGAGGGATCCCCGGCGCTCTCGCACAGCTGCCGGAACTGCGCCGCTGCCTCGCCCAGGAGCGCATCGTCATACGGCAGCGGCGCCGCCCGGAGCAGCGCGGCGCTCGGCTTGATCGCCCCGAGCGACCGCGCCGTGCCGAACGCCTGCGCGCCGGCCCACGCCGCCACCACCGGGGACGCGATTACGGCGCCGACCCGCCACAATGCCGAAGGCGCCCTCGGGAATGCGAGCACCACGGGTGTGACCGCGACGAACGCCCCCTCCGGGTCGGCCGCGACCTCGATCGCCCGGCTCTGCGTCGCCACCAGCAGCTTGGGCCGGAGCTGCTGCGCCGCGAGACGGCGCAGCTCGTCGCCCGCCCTCTCCATCTCCACGACCGGTCGCCGCCAGGAGCGGGCGCCGAGCTTCACCGGGCGCGCTCCCCAGCGCAGCCCCGCCGGCTCGATCATGCCGACCGTCGCGACCGGGAGCTCACCCGGCGCCCCGGGCTCGCCCGCCTCGCGGAGCGCGGCCGTCACGGCGTAGTACTCGTCGCGGAACCCGGCGGTGATGACGGCAATCTCCCCGAGCACGCCCCCCGCCCGCTCAATAGCAAGGCGCGGCACGCCCGCGAGATCGGCGGCGAGCGGGCCCCAGGATCCCCCTCCCGCCGGCGGCGCGTCCACGACCGACGCGCCGTCGAACCCAGAGCCGCAATGGCGGACCACCGCCCCCGGCGCGGCGCCCCGCTCGAACGCGATCGCGATCGTCCGCACGCCCGCGTCGAACATGCCGTCGCTGTCCAGCCAGAGCGCGCGGAGGGCGCCGAGCTCGGCCGCGCGCGAGCGCACTCCCGCGGCGTCGCGCGAGCCCAGGACGGAGACCGGGAGCACGAGGCCGACGCGCCCGCCCACACGCACGCGCTCCGACGCGAGCTGCAGGAAGAGCGCCGCCGGGTCGGTGTACGCACGGACCGATCCGCCGAACCGCTCTCGCAGCTTCATCGAGGCCTCCGCCGTGCGGGCTGTCGTCGCCGCGAGCTGGCTCAGAAAGGGCGGGTTGCCGATGACCGCATCGAACGACCCCGCGTGGGGCTCGGCAAGCAGGCTGTCCCCCACTCGCACCGACTCCTCGAATGGCCCCAGCGGCTCGCCCGGCGAGCACAGCTCCAGCCACAACCCGAGGCGGCACAGCGTCGCGGCGAGCGGGTCGAGATCGACGCCGCACAACCGGGAGGCGATCTCGGCGCTCTCCATCTCCGGCCGGCGCGCTCGCAACCACCTCGCCGCTTCGACCAGGAACGCGCCGCACCCGCACGCCGGATCGAGCACCCGCGGCAGCTCGCCCCGGCCGGACGACCCGGGTCGCGCGAGCAGGGGCCCGAGGGTGTGCCCGAGCAGATAGCGGACGAGGGGCGCTGGCGTGTAGAAGACGCCGCGGCTGCGCCGGCGTTCGCCGCCGGCGCTCGCCAGCTCATCCAAGGCGCGCTCGTAGGCCGCGCCCAGCCAGTGCGCGTCGATCGTGTCGGCGGCCGAGAGCCCGGCCCCGATCGCCGCGAGAGCCTGATGCTCATCCGGCTCGCGCTCGCGCCCCTGCTCGCCCCCTCGCCTCCGATCCGCCACGGCGCACACGAGCAGCCCGACCGCCAGCTCCAGCGCTCGGCGCGATCCGCGGCCCGGCACGAGCGCGCGCACCGCGCCCGCAAGGCACTCTGTGCCGCGCCCCCCCGGCGCCGCGATGGACGCTCGCCCGCGTGCTACCTGCCGACCTCCTCGACCACAATGGCGTCGAGCCCGAAGAACGACCTGGCGCCCCCCGAGGCGAGGTTCCCCCCCACCACCTCGACCCGCACGACGAATACACCGTCGTGCGGCTCGAACACCCCGAGCGCGATCGGCCCGGTGGGCTCGACAACGCCCTGGCGGCCGCTGAAGGTGTCGATCGCCCCGCCCGCCGGCACCCCGTTCACGCTGCATTGCAGCACCCCGTAGTCCCAGCTGCGCGTGGCGTGGAGAGTGAGCTCGCACGGATGGGCGCTGGGCGCGGGCACCGCCAGCTCGACGTAGTCGCCGGGCTGCCTTCCCTGCGCCCAGAGGTGCGCGTTCCCGCTCCACTTGTCGCGCGCGAAGCCGCCCATGTCCTGCTCCCCGAGCGGCATGCCCTCGCTCGCGCCGAGGATCTCCAGGTCTTCGCACTCGACGGCGCCCTCGATCGTAAACGGCGGCGGCAGCGGCGCCGGGTCGAGGACGCCGCGTGAGGCCTCCTCGGGCGCGGGCCCGCGGTTGGTGCGTCCGCCCGGGCGCATGTAGAGGAACGTCGTGGCGCCGTACGCGACGTCGCACTCGGCCCAGTGCCAGACCTCCATGTCCGTCCGGATCGAGTGGCGGAACGGGATGCCGTCGAGCAGCCGCACGCGCGCCACGGTCGTGTGGCCGTAGTTGCCCGGCCCGTCGCAGCGCGGCTGCGCGTGGAAGGGGCCCTGGAAGACCTCGGGGCTGCACCATGCGTAGCCGTAGTAGTCCTCGGTGCCGGTGCCGAAGTGGCTCGGGAACTGCTCGCCGTCCACGTAGATCTTCTCGTCGCCCTCGCCCCACCAATCGGTGACGGGGTTGGAGACCGACAGCACGTCGCCGACGTAGACGCCCGTCCCGGTCGCCTCGATGTAGTTCCAGTCCTGCATCGGGCGGGTGTGGATCGGCCCCTCCTGCCGCCAGTGCGCGTGGAAGTGCATGGAGCGCTCGTCCCAGCTCCAGCCGTTGGAGGAGACGCCGAAGCCGACCGTGACGGAGGTGTCGCCCACGTTCCGGATGCGGAGCGCGCCGGACCGCTCGTAGGGCATCAGCCAGCCCGAGCGAAAGAGCCCGCTCTCGGGATCGACGTGGTTCGTCCACGTGTTCACCGCGTTGGCGAGCGGGCCGCTCAGGAAGAAATCCCCCACCGGGCACCACACCGTCTGCTCACCGTCGAACTCGCCCTCCAGCACGAGCCAGCGCAGCGCCTCCCGCGGCTGGTCGTCGGCCAGCTGCATCACCACCTCGCGGACCGTCCCCGGCCCCGCGGGCAGCCCGAGCTCGACCGAGTCCCCCGGCGAGACCGTCACGCTCTTCAGGCCCGCGGAGACCCGGGGCCACGGCTCCGCCAGCCGCTCCTGCACGCGCTGCACCAGCGCCGCCGACCGCGCGAGCGATCCCGGCGTGAACGTCTCCACCGCCGCCTCCGGCGCGTACGTGCGGTAATTCACCTGGTAGTAGAACCCCGGCTCGTCGCTGGTGATCTTGCAGCTCTTGGCGTAGGGGATGGGCAGATACAGGTTCCAGCCGCGGCTGCGCGTCTGCGACAGCGGGCCGCCGATCGTCAGCCCCTCCACGGACCATTGACCTCCGAGGATCGCCTCCATCGGTCCCTCGATCGCCGGCGCTGCGCTCCCGTCGAGATAGATCCGCAGGTTGCCCTTCGGATTCGCGCTCCAGATCCGCACGACGGCGCCCGGTCCCTCAGCCTCCATCATCACCCATTCGCGCCGGAACCCCGCCTGCTCCTCCCGGATGAACTTGTCGGCGTCCGCGTTGGCGAACCAGGTCTCGGCGTGCCCGGGCGAGACCGACGCGCGGTCGTAGCTGCTCGCCTGCACGCAGGCGTACCACGGCTCGGGCAGGCGCGCGACCGCCCCCCGGTCCATCATCTCCCCGAGGAGAGTCGGCAGCGAGACCGTCTGCGCCGCGGCGGCGCACGCCAGCGCAACGACCGCGCCCAACCCCGCCACCCAACGCTGCCGCACCATCGATGGCTCCCTTCTTCCGCGCTAGGGCGGTCCGTGCACAGCGTACACCGAAGACGCCTGGCCGTCCGCGCGGACCGCCTCCCGCACGCGGGCCCAGCGCTCGTCCAGACGCGCGCCCGACACCCGCTCCGCCGCCCCCAGCTCCTGCGCAAAGAGCGACACCCGGAACTCCTCCAGCATCCACCGATACTCCTGCAGCTCCCGGCGCACCCCCTGCGAGACGCGCACCCCGTCGAGCCGCTGCTCCAGCTCCAACCACCGGCGCCAGCGCGGCTCCAGCTCGCGCGCCCGCCGCTGGTCGCGGTCCAGCCCGCCCGTGCCGAGCTTCTTCATCCGCAGCTCGGCCGCCTCCAGATACCGCGGGAAGTGCCTCAGCCGCTCCCACGGGCGCGTCGAGAACGGCTGCGCGGGCAGCAGCATGGCGAGCTGCTCGTCGATGTCGGCGGTCACCACCCGCCACGAGCCCGGAGTCGGCGCCTGGAGCACGCCGACCAGCCGCCGAGCCTGGCCGAGGATCCGCCCGACGAGCTCCATCGCCCCGAGCAGCGATCGGTCCAGTTGAGCGCCCGCGCTCTCCGCGAGCGCCTCGAAGGCCTCCGCGCTCCGCACGCCGCCGATCGCCTCCCCGGCCGCGAGATCGACCGCCAGCAAGGCGATCTCATCATCCAGCGACGCGTCGATCCCGACCGCGGCCTTCGCCATGCGCATCGCCCCGAGGCTCGGCCACTGCGTGAGCGTCCGCTGCAACTGCCGGCGGTGCCGGATCGTGAGCAACCGGCGCACGCCGCGCCGGTGCTCCTCCAGCGCCTGCTCGGCCTCCGGGAGCAGCCGCAGCACCACCGCGCTCTCGCGGTCCACCACCGCCGGGTACGCCGTCACCACGCTCCCCGCCGCCGAAACCGTGGTGCTCAGCGGCAGGTCGCCGAAGGTCCACGACCGGGATTCCTCGCCGGCCGCGACCGGCGATTCGCCCGTGTTCAGCGCCTGGTCCACCTCCCCGCTCACCTCACGCCGGAGCTCCGCGAGGTCCCGCCCCGAGGCGAGCACCCGGCCCTCGGAGTCGGTCACGACCACCTTGGCTCGCAGGTGCGCCGGGATCGCCGCCGCGCGCAGGTCGACGCCCGCCACCGCCACCCCCCGGGTGCGGGCCACGTATTCCGCCAGCGCGTCGGCGAGCGGGCGCGCCCGGTCGGGCGACGAGGCCATGAACTCGTGCACGACCTGCGGCGCCGGCCCGATGCCGCGCCGCGTCTGCTTCGGCAGCGAGCGGAGCATCTCCACGGCGCGCTCATGGATGATGCCGGGCACCATCCAGTCGAGCTCGGCCTCGGTCAGCTCGTTGAACGCGCCGACGGGAAGCGTGAGGACGACCCCGTCGTCGGCCTCGCCCGGCGCGTAGTGATACTCCAGCCCGCGCTCGCGCCCTCCGACCTCGACGGAATCGGGGTACGCCGCGGGCTGGATCGGCTCGTCCGACGCGAGCGCCAGGTCCTCCTCGCGCATGAAGAGCAGGCGCGGGCGCCGGGCCTCCGCCCTGTGCCGCCAGCGGTCGAAGCTCTTGCCGCTCCACACATCCGGCGGGACGCGCCGCTCGAAGAAGTCGAACCGTGCCCCCGCCTCGCCCTGGCGGTCGCGCCGGCGCGCCTTGGCCTCCAGCCGGCGGACGTGCTGGATCAGCCGGTCGTTGTGCTCGACGAAGGGCGCCGGCGGGCGGTACGCCCCCTCGACCAGCCCGCGCCGGATGAAGATCTCGCGCGCCTGCACCGGGTTGATCCGCCCGTACGGGATCCTCCGCTTCGAGGGCAGTTGGATGCCGAAGAGCGAGACGCGCTCCACAACAACCGGCGCCGCGGCTCGATCGTCCCAGCCGGGGGAGGAGTGCGTCCGCTCGAGCAGGTGCGCCCCCAGCGTCTCGATCCATTCCGCGTGGACCGGGGCCACGATCCGCGCGTACACCCGCGTGGTCCGCACCATCTCGGCCGCGACGACCCAGCGGGGCTTGCGCTCGAACAGCACCGAGCCGGGATGGATGAAGAACTCCATCCCGTTCGCCCCCTGGTACTCGTGCTTCTCCCCGCGCACGCCCACGTTGCTCAGCAGCCCGGAGAGCAGCGCCCGGTGGACGGCCTCCGGGCTCGCCGCGTCGTGGTTCCCCCGGTGCAGCTGCTGCCTGGCCATCCGGCGGAGCTGCTCGTGCAGGTCCTCCCACTCGCGCAGCCCCCTCGACGAGAGAAACCGCTCCGCGCACCACCGCCGCAGCCTGCGCCCCGAGAGCTCCGCCTGCTGCGCGCGGTACGCCTTCCAGATGTTCAGCAGCGTCAGGAAGTCCGAGGCGTGGTCCACGAACTGCGCGTGCGCGGCGTCGGCCCGCTCGCGCGCCTCCATCGGCCGCTCGCGCGGGTCGCGCGTCGCGAGCGCCGCCGCGAGCACCAGCACCTCGCGCAGGCATCCCTCGTCGACCGACGCCAGGATCATCCGGCCGAGCCGCGGGTCGATCGGCATCGCCGCCAGGCGCCTCCCGATCTGCGTCAGCTCGCCCGCGCCGTCCAGAGCGCCGAGCTCGACGAGCGTGTCGATGCCGTCGCGGATCCGGCGCGGCGAGGGGCGGTCGATGAAGGGGAACTTCGCCGGGTCGCCCAGGCGCAGCGCCTTCATCCGCAGGACCACCCCCGCCAGGTTGCTGCGCAGGATCTCCGGGTCCGTGAACGCCGGCCGCTGCGCGAAGTCCTCCTCGGAGTACAGGCGGATGCACACGCCGTCGGCCACGCGCCCGCACCGCCCCGCCCGCTGGTCCGCCGACGCCCGCGAGATCGGCTCGATCTCCAGCCCCTGCACGCGCGAGCGCGAGCCGAACCGGCTCACCCGCGCCAGCCCCGAATCCACCACGGAGTGCACCCCCGGCACCGTAATCGACGTCTCCGCGATGTTCGTCGCCAGAATGATCCGCCGCCGGTCGTGCGCCTGGAACGCCCGGAGCTGGTCCTTCGCCGCCAGGCGCGCGTACAGCGGCAGGATCTCCGCGCGCCTCGCCGCCGCCGAGCCCTCCCGCAGGGCCCGCTCGGCCTCGTGGATCTCCCGCTCCCCGGGCAGGAACACGAGGATGTCGCCGGGCCCCCCGAGCGCCAGCTCCTCCACCGCGTCGATCAGCCCCTGAGCCGGGTCCGCCTCCGACGACGCCTCCTCCGGCGCGGGCCGGTACCGCACCTCGACCGGAAAGACCCTCCCGGAGACCTCGATCACCGGCGCGCCCCCGAAATGCTTGCTGAAGCGCCCTGGGTCGATCGTCGCCGAGGTGATCACGATCCGCAGCTCCGGCCGGCGCGGGACCAGCCGGCGCAGGTAGCCCAGCAGAAAGTCGATGTTCAGGCTGCGCTCGTGCGCCTCGTCGATGATGATCGCCTCGTAGCGCGACAGCCGCCGATCGTGCTGCATCTCCGCCAGCAGCACGCCGTCGGTCACGACCTTGATCACCGTGCCGGGGTCCGTCGCGTCGTCGAACCGCACCTTGTAGCCCACCGCCCGCCCCAGCCCGACGCCGAGCTCCTCGCCCAGCCGCTGCGCGATCGTGCGCGCCGCGATCCGCCGCGGCTGGGTGTGCCCGATCATGCCCCGGGCCCCAAGCCCGGCGTCGAGGCAGATGAGCGGCAGCTGCGTGCTCTTGCCCGAGCCCGTTTCCCCGCACACCACCACCACCTGGTGCTCCTGGATCGCCCGCCGGATCTCCCCGCGCCGCGCCGCGATCGGAAGCCCCTCGTCGAACCGCGCCACAGGCAGCGACTCGCGCCGGCGGCGCACCCACTCCCCGGAGCTCTCGATCAAACGCCTGATCTCGCCGAGCTCGGCCGGGTCCGGGCCGCCGGCGCGCTCGCGCTCCAGCGCCTCCAGCCGCCGGCGCAGCCGCACCGCGCTGTGCGTCGCGCACGCGTCGAGCGACCGCAGGAGATCGGCCGGCCGGGGATCCACGCCGGATCGTTCGCAGGCCGGGCCGCCAAGGACAGACGCCCCCGCGCGTGGCGGGGGCGTCCGGGTCCGGGTCGGCGTGGAATGCCGCTCAGCGGCAGGCGTTCCAAAGGTTGAGGAAACAGATCACGTCGCGGGTGTCCACCACGCCGTTGCCGTCGCAGTCGGAGTCCGGATCCCGCGCGTTCCACTGGTTCAGGAAGCAGATCACGTCGCGCGTGTCGATCACGCCGTTGCCGTCGCAGTCGGAGCCGTCGCAGTTGCCGCCCACCGGGATCACCGCCCACTGCTGGCCGGCGTAGTCGGCCATGTCGATCGTGTTCGTCGGCCCGTCGTCGCCGACGTTGGGCGTGCCCGCGGGCAGGCCGGGCAGGAACTGGTTCGACAGGTAGGCGGCGTCCTCGCTCGAAATGAAGCCGACGACCTTGATGTCGCTCGCGCCGTCCCAGCCCAGCTCGTCGAGATCGATCGAGATCTCGATCCCCGTGGTCACCGCCCCCGCGCCCGACGCGCTGGAGTCAGTCACCCCCGCGGTGTTCGAGTTGTCGATGTGCAGGCTGATCAGCCCCGGGACCGGGTTGTCCGGGTCGAGCTGCGTCAGGCGCGGCCCGTAGTTGGCGTAGATGTTCGGCGTGAAGCCGTCCTGGATCTGCACCAGCGGCCCGTCGTACGGCACCGGCACGCCCTCGCTCTTGAAGTTCCCGTCGTACGCCCCGTAGTCCAGCGCGTTGCCCGAGAAGTCCCTCAGCGCCCCGTTGGTCCGCAGCACCGCCGAGTCGAGCACCTGGTACACCGGGAAGTTGTTGGTCTTCACGCTCATCCAGTAGTCCGGCGCGAAGCCGGTGTCGTTCGTGAAGCCGTTGCCCGAGCCGTCGTCGCCCATGCGGTTCAAATTGCCGAAGGAGATGTCCACGTTGTCGCCGCGCAGACGGTTCTGTCCGCCGCTCTGCGCGTCGATCAGCACCGTGAGCTTGTTGCCCGAATTCGAGTCCTTGCCGCCCGTGCCGTTCTCCAGGTTGCCGGTAAAGAGCAGGTACAGGCGGTTGGTCCCGGTGTCCACCAGCCCGTACAGCCCGTCGAGCTCCGACCCGTTGGCGTAGTCCTCCGTCCCCGCCGGCTTGCAGTACCCCGGCACGCCCTCCACGTTCGAGTTGTCGATCGTGCAGAAGATCCCGTAGATGTTGTTCCCGCCCTGCAGATCGCCGTCCGAGCCCGGGGCGGTGCTCCCGAGGTAATCGCCGTAGCCGAAGTTCAGCGAGGCCCAGTTCGCGTAGATCGTCGTCGGATCGCCGCCGTTCGTGCAGCTGAACCAGTAATCCGCGCTGAAGCCCGTGTCGAACTTCATCCCGTTGCCCGAGCCGTCGTCGCCCATGCGGTTCAGGCCGTTGAAGTCCACGTCGGGGTTGTCCCCGCGCAGCTGGTTCTGCCCGCCGCTCTCGGTGTCGAAGAACACGTCGAGCTTGTTGAAGTTCGTCTGCAGGTTGCCCGCGAGGAAGACATACAGGAAGCCGCCCGCCTTCACCGCGTACAGGGCGTCGAGCTCGGAGCCGTTCGCCAGCTCCACGCTGCTGTCGTCGTTGTCGCCGAAGCCCGTCTGGTTGGTCTGGAGCGCGTACCGCGTGTACGACGCGTCGCGCACCCCGTCGATCACCGGCTCGGCCCCCGCCGCGGGTGTGAACTGCGCGTGCTGCGTGCCCGGGAACGCGCCGAAGTCCGTAACGCGGGGCTCGCCCAGGTTCGGCGTGCCGAGTTGCAGGCCCCCGAGCACCTGGTTCGAGAGGTAGTCGTGCCCGCCGCCGTTGATCGCCGCGAAAACCCGGATCGCGCCAGCCGGATTCCCGAGCTCCGCGAGCGGGATCGCGATCTCGATCCCCGTCAGCACGCCCGCCGGGTTGCCCACGTCGAACGCGTCGCAGTCGCCGTGGCCCGAGTCACCGAAGCCGGTGCCCGTCGTCTGCAACGCGATCGCGCCGCCGTACGCGCCGTCCTTCTGACCGTCGACGACCGGCTGCGCAAGCGCCGGCACAGCGATCCCCGCAGCGCCCAGGCCCGCGGCCGCCAACATCCGCTTCGCATGCATCGTGCGAACTCCGTGTAAGAGGTTGCGACTCTCCCGTCCGGCCGGCCGCCCGCAGACCCGCGGGACCTCCGGCCGCTTCCGCGAGTCTATGGATATCCGGGTTGGCTTTCGAGAGCAATTGTCGCGCCCGCACCCGCCTCCGCGGATGAACCCGCCCCGCGCGCCCGGTCCCTTCCACTCCGCGCCCCTCGTCCAGGCGCGGCGTGTGATTCACGACACGTTTGTTGTGTATTGTCGGCGCCGTCAGGTATACTCCCGCCCGGGCGCTCGCCCCCCGGAGCCATCCCCAATGCCACGCCACGCGATCCGCCGAGCGTTCACCCTGATCGAGCTGCTCGTCGTCATCGCCATCATCGCCCTGCTGATCGGGGTCCTGCTCCCCGCGCTGGGCAAGGCCCGCGCGGCCGCACAGACCGCCGCGTGTCTGAGCAACAACCGCCAGATGGGGCTGGCCTTCTCCGGCTACGCGAACGAATGGAACTCCTGGTATCCCGTCGTCCCGCTCAAGGAGGGCGGCGCGTTCTGGAACGCGTTCTACTCCGGCCCCCTGAAGAACCGGTACCTCGACGGGCAGTACGTGGTCGGCGGCGTCGCGGGCCTGTTCAGCCTCAACCAGCTCGGGGACGCCTCCAAGCCCGGCGACGGCGACCACGGCTACGTCGGCTCCGACGGCACCGAGGAGACGCAGATCTACCCCGACGGCGCCCCGGTCCCGCTCATGCGCGGATACCTCGACGGCTTCGGCGTCCTCACCTGCGCCGGCGACAAGCAGGACCTGTGGTACGGCATGCCCTTCAAGCCTGGGAAGCAGTACAGCTCGTACCGGTCGATCAAGCGTCCCGCGCCCCCCGGCTCGGAACGGGACGTCGTCTCGTACAACATCAGCTACTTGTATATCGCCGGCCTCAAGAGCGAGGAGGAGGTCGTCGTGAGGCCCGCCCCCATCTGGGGCGACGAGACCAACGGCAACGACATCTCGACCGACGCGTGGTACTACTACGGAAACTCCGGCGAGCAGGCCGACGTCGAGCCCGGCCACTACGGCAAGGACGATAACCACGGCGCCAAGGGCGCCAACTTCGTCTTCACCGACGGTCACGCGGAGTTCCTGACCGGGAACGTCCACGAGATGTTCTTCGACGACGCGGACACCAGCGACCAGAGCATCAACATCATCGACGGCAGCCGCAGCAACCGCGTCCAGACCATCGATTGAGCGCCTCGGCGCCAACGGCCGACGCATCGCCCCTGCTACACTGCCGACCCGATGCCCGAGGCGACCCCAGCCCGCCCTCCCGGAGCCGCGCCCCCCGGCCTCGTCCGGCGCCTGCTCCGCGCCCAGGAATCCGGCCTCGTCCTCGTCATCGCGCTCATGATGACCGTCCTGACGGTCTACGGCGCCGCGAACCCCAAGGAGGTGCCCCGCATCGATCCGGCCACGCGCCAAGTGGTGCGCGACCCGGACACCGGGCGCCCAGTGCGCGTGCGCGTCAACGCCTTCCTCGAGCCCCAGAACCTCCTCCTCGTCACCACCTACGCCAGCTTCATCGCCGTCATGGCCGTCGGCATGACCGGGATCATCATCCTCGGAGGGATCGACCTCTCCATCGGGTCGATCTACGCGATCGCCGCGCTGCTCGGCGCCAAGGCGCTCCTCGCCCTGGGGCCCGAGGCGCCGGGAGCCCTGAGCGTCCCCCTCGGGCTCGGCGTGTGCTGCGCCGCCGGCGCGCTCGCCGGATTCGTGAACGGCGCGCTCACCGTCGGGCTCCGGGTGCACTCCTTCATCGTGACCCTCGGCACGATGTCGATCCTGCGCGGGCTGGTCGCCGTGATCACCAAGGGAAGATCGCTCACCGGGTTCCCGCCCTCCTTCACCTCGGGATTCTTCAAGGCCCAGTACGGCAACCTCGCCCCGACCCTGACGGTCTTCATGGTCGTCGCCGCCGCGATCGGGGCGTTCGTACTCGGCATGACGGTCCTCGGCCGGCGCATCTTCGCCACCGGAGGCAACGAGACCGCCGCCCGATACGCCGGCGTGCCCGTCGGGCGAGTGAAGGTCACCACGTTCACCCTCGCGGGCCTGCTCGCCGGCGTCAGCGCCGCGATGTACCTGGGATACCTCGGCGCGTTCGAGCCCGCCGCCGGGTCGGGCTACGAGCTCAAGGTCATCGCCGCTACCGTCATCGGCGGCGCGTCGCTCGCCGGCGGTCGCGGCTCCGCGATCGGCGCCGCCCTCGGGGCCATCGTCGTCCAGTTGATCGACAACGGGATGGTCATCTTCGGGGTGGACCAGAGCTACAACAGCATCGTGATCGGCGCGGCGATCGTCGCCGCGGTCGTGATCGACCAGGCCAAGCTCCGCCTGCACGCGCCCGCCCGGTGAGCACCCCCCGCCCCCGGCGCGATACCATGCCCGGACCATCCAGGAGACCGCCGCATGATCACCCACGCACCCCTCCGCGCCGCCGCATGCAGCATCCTCCTCGCCCTCGCCGGCGCCTGCGCGCTCAGCGCCTGCGGCGACGGCGCCGACGAGCCCGGCGCGACCGAGACCCCCGCGCCCGTCCAGTCGGCCCCGAAGTCCGACGCACCCCCCGCCAAGCCCGACAAGCTCCTAGTCGGCGTCGTCGCCAAGAGCGACTCCAACCCCGTGTTCCAGGCCGCCCGCACCGGCGCGGAGGACGCCGCCGCGGAGCTCTCCGAGGAGCACGGCGTGGAGATCACCCTCTCCTGGCAGACGCCCGACCGCGAGGACGCCCAGCGCCAGGCGCAGTTCATCGACCAGCTCGTCGTCGACGGCGCCGACGGCATCACCGTCTCGGCCTCCGATGCCGACGTGCTCCGGGACGCGGTGAACCGCGCCGTGGACCAGGGCGTGGAGGTCGTGACCTTCGATTCCGACGTGCCCGGCAGCAAGCGCTTCGCCTACTACGGGATCGACGACATGGAGTGCGGCCGGGTGCTCATGCGCGAGCTCGTGAAGCACATGGGCGAGCAGGGCGTCGTCGCCGTCCTCGCCGGCAATCAGAACGCGCCCAATCTCCAGAAGCGCGTCGCGGGCGTCCGCGAGGAGGCGGCCAAGCACCCCGGGATCACGATCAAGGACGTGTACTACCACGGGGAGACCGCGCCCGAAGCGGCCGCGAAGGTTCAGCAGGTGCAATCCGCGAACCCGGAGATCACGGGCTGGGCCATGGTCGGAGGCTGGCCGCTCTTCACGGAGAACGCCCTCGACGGCGTGTACCAGTCCGCGAAGGTGGTTTCTGTCGATCACCTGCCGGTCGAGCTCGGGTACGTCCGCAACGGCCAAGTGCAGGCCCTCATCGGGCAGGACTGCTACGGCTGGGGGTATCAGACCGTCACCATGCTCGTCGAGAAGATCCTCGAAGGGAAAGCCCCCGCGCAGGAGATCAACACGTTCGAGCTGCCCATCGTCACGGCCGAGAACGTGGACGAATACGCCGACGTGTGGAAGAAGTGGCTCCGCGACGAGTGACCGCCCCCGCCCGCGAGCGTCCAATGCTGCGCGCGCACCCATGGCCGCGCCGCGCCCCTCGCCGAGGATTTCCGAGAAAATCTTTGCGCCTTGGCCTCCAAGCACTTGCGCCCCCGTTCGCACCCGCAAACATCCACGTCTGCGCGCGCAGAACCCGCCCCCACCCTTATCTATGAGGGCACCGCGCGGCCCGCTCTCGACAACGTGAGTTCG
>DASRXL010000234.1:0-7944 GCA_035654175.1 Phycisphaerales bacterium | reverse complement strand
CGAACCCCTCGCCGTCGGCGACCATGACCTTGCCCTCGATGTAGCCGGAGGCCTCGGCGGAGATCGGGAGGATCCAGCTGGTGCGGGCGCCCGCACGCTCCACGCGTCCGAAGAGCTGCACGCCCTCGACGGCCACCACGTCGTTGCGGTTGACGCCGTCGGTCGACCCCGCGCGGATGAGCAGGAGCGCGTTGGCGGGGTCGCTCGTGCCGCTGATCACGGGCGCGTTGAGGTGGCGCGTGTTCACCGCCGGGTTCAGTTCGATCATGAGCCGGAGCTGCTCCATCTGGCGGAGCAGGTCGTTGTTGCGCTCGCGCATCCGCTCGTAGAGCGTCTGATACTCGTCGCGCTGGCGGCGGAGCAGGGCGATCGCCTCGGGCTCCGGCTCCGCGGCGGAGGCGGGGCTCAGCCACGCGCCGACGATGCGCATCGGCTGACTCACCGGGGCCACGAGCACGCCCACGAGGTCGCCGAGCCAGGTGACCGGCGTCAGGAGCCGGGCCGGCAGGAAGGAGAGGACGAAAAGCGCCGCCACCGCCGCGGGCAGCCATCGGTCCTTGGTCGCGTGCTGTGCGGCTCGTCGCGCCATCGTGGTGCGTGGTCAGGAGCCCGCGATCAGAGCTCCATGTTCGTCTCGAGCGTGTCCTTCCATTCGTCGATGTTCTCGAGGAAGAGCGCGGTCCCGCGCGCCACGCAGGTGAGCGGATCGTCGGCGAGCACGCAGCGCAGCCCGGTGGCCTTCTCGACCACCACCGGCAGCCCGCGGAGGAGCGATCCGCCGCCGGCCATCGTGATGCCGTTCTCCACGAGGTCCGCGGCGAGCTCCGGCTCGGCCTTCTCGAGCGTCCGCGTCACGGCCTCGATGATCGCGTTGACCGGCTCCTGCAGGGCCTCGCGGATCTCCTCGCTGGAGACGACGGTCTTCCGCGGCAGGCCGGAGATCATGTCCCGGCCGCGCACCTCCATGCTCGACTCCTCGCCGGCGCGGGCCGCCGAGCCGATCTCGATCTTGATGCGCTCGGCGGTCTGCTCGCCGATCATGAGGTTGTACGTGCGCTTCATGTGGTTCATGATCGCTTCATCCATGTCGTCGCCCGCGACGCGGACGCTCTCGCAGACGGCGATGTCGGCCAGCGACATGATCGCCACCTCGGTCGTGCCGCCGCCGATGTCCACGATCATGCTCGCCGTCGCCTCGGCGAAGGGCAGGCCGGCGCCGATCGCCGCGGCGACGGGCTCCTCGATCAGGTAGGTCTTGCTCGCGCCGGCCCGCTCGGACGAATTGAACACCGCCTGCTTCTCGACGGCGGTGATGCCCGAGGGGATCGAGATGACCACGCGCGGGCGGACGATGCGGCTGCGCCCGTTGACCTTGCGGATGAAGTAGCCGAGCATCGCCTCGGTGATCTCGAAGTCGCTGATCACGCCGTCCTTGAGCGGCCGGATGGCGGTGATCGAGCCCGGCGTCTTGCCGAGCATCTCCTTGGCGACCCAGCCGACCGCCTCGCCGTTCTTGAGCACCTGGTTGGTGCCCTTGCGCACCGCCACCACGCTCGGCTCGTTCAGGACGATCCCCTGGCCGCGCACAGCCACCAAGGTGTTGCACGTCCCGAGGTCGATGCCCATGTCAACGCTGAACAGGCGGAGGAAGCGGCTGAAGTCCACGGGCGGGGGTCTCGCAGTGAGACGGGCATCGTGCCCGCGCAGCCCCAGGTCGTGCGCGCGCCCTCGGGGCTGCAGAATCCGTTCTTGGGCGTCGGAAACCGCCGCGCAGCGGCCGACGACGCCCCAGAGGTTACCGCGACCGCCCAATCCCCGCCAGTCGCCCAGGCTCCCGGGCCCCCGGAAGGCAAAAAGAAACACGCCCCGACCGTGTGCCGGTCGGGGCGCGTCCGCGGTCGGGTTCAGGCCGCGGAAGGGAAGGGTCAGTGGTTGCTCGAGGCCAGCGGGCGGCCCGCTCCCGGCACCTCGCGGGTCTCGCCGTCCGGGGTGATCTCGATGACGGCGGGCTCGAGCTCGACCGCGGGCTCCTCGGCCGCGCGCCCGAGGATCTCGGCCCCGACCTGGCTCTGGTAGCTGAGCTCGTTCTCGGCCTGGCGCTCGTAGTCGTTGTTGGTGTTCTCGACGGAGAGGGCGTTCAGGCGCGACTCCTGCTCGGCGAGGATTTTGGCGATCTGGCCCTGCACCTGGTCGGGGCTGGTGACGTCGCCGTAGCGGTCGTACCGCTCAAAGGCCTCCTGGCGCCTCTCGAGCATCTCGATCATGCGGTCGTTGCGGGCGATCGCGTCCACCTGACGGTCGAGCTGCCAGAGCTGGGCCTGGAACTCGGCCCGCTCGGACTCGAGCTGGCCCAGGATCTGGTTCAGCCGGGCCTCCTGCTGGCGGAGCACATCCAGGTTGCCGTCGATGTCGGCGGTCTTGCTGGCGTACGCGGCGCGGAGCTGGCTGATCTGGTTGGCCTTGCCGTAGGCATCTTCCAGGTCGAGGGTGTCCTCATCGAACCGGACGCGGACCAGCGCGAAGCCGTTGTCGGCGCGGGCGGCCTCGGCCTTGGCGAGCAGCCCCTTGATCTGGCCGAGGTCGGCGTCCGCGAGCTCCACCACCCGGGTGCTCACCTTGTGCTCGCGCTCGAGCTGGGCGATCTGGGAGGTGAGCTCGGCGAGGTCGCCGCGAACCTCGGCGATGCGCCCGGGGTACTGCGCCTCAAGCTCGCGCAGCTGCTGACGCAGGGCGACGGGGTCGTCGATCTGCGAGTCGATCGAGGAGTTGATCTTGGCGCGGGTCTGCTCGAAGAGCGCGGAAGCGCGCGGTCCGCCCATCACCGCCACCGCCGTGCCCGCCGCGAGGGCTCCGGCCACGCCAACCCAGATCACCGGCTTGATGAATCCCATGTGCAACCTCCTGGTCCCAACGGCCCTGGCTCCCGCTCAGCGCGTCCCGACACGGGCCCGGCGAAGCGGCGTGGTTTTGCGTTTCCGGAGGGTGATTGGGAGGCGGTGCGGGGCCCTTTCAGCCCGCGAGCGATCGGCCGGCCCGAGCGTGCGTGCACTTCTTGGCGAGACTCCGGTCCGACATGGGGCGGCTCGCTCAGGTCTCGCCGAGATTCCGGCCCGGCACGGCCCGGCTCGCTGGTGGGGGCGCGGGGGCGGCTTGTTGGCAGGGGGCCGCCCGAGCGCCGACCGATCCACGCGGCCGCCACGGCCCTGGTCGCGACCTTCCCGGACGTTGGGAGTCGCCAGCGGCGCTGGTATCCTTGGGGGAGTCCCGGGGAGCCCACTGGCCGAAAGTCGGCCGCCTCAACCCCGAATGGAACCATGGGGAAGGGTCGGTCCGCCGGGCTCCGTCGGGCGATGCTCCCCGTGCGATGGGCTGGAGGAGCGCGCGTGCTGAGCTCGATGACCACATCCTTCGTCGCCCGCCTCCGCGCCAACGACCAGGCGGCGTGGTTCGAGCTCTGGGAGACGTTCGGCCCTGTGGTTCGTGCCCAGCTCACGAAATGGGGGAATGGACGGATCGGCGTCGAGACCGTCCGCGACCTCTCCCAGGAGACGATGGCGGCCCTCTCGAACTCGATCCAGCGCTACGACCCCTCGCGCGGGGCCCGGTTCAGCACGTGGCTGCTCGCAATCGCCAAGCACGTGCTCGGCGACGAGATGGACCGGCGCATGGCGGCCAAGCGGGGGAGCGGGCGGCGTGCGGCGACGCTCGACGACGCGTGGATGGCGGGCTCGGTGGCCCCCGCGGTGGACGACGCGTACGAGGCCGCGGTGTTCCGGGCCAAGGTCGAGGCCGCGCTGCGCAAGGTCGAGCGCGAGTGCGAGTTCACGGACTTTGAGATCTACCGCATGCGGGTGCTGGAGGGCGTGAGCGGCAAGGACGTGGCCGAGGCGGTGGGGGTGAGCGAGCCCACCGTCAGCCGGCGGCTCGCAAAGGTGCGGGACCTGCTCCGGGCGCGGGTGGCGGAGACGGTGGCGACCTTCAGCTTCACGGAGGACGAGCTCCGCGAGGGGGAGCGAAAGGGCCTGGTGCAGAGCCCCAACAAGGCCGACGACGCGCTCTTCGACGAGGCGGTCGCGGAGATCTTCCACCGCCAGATGGAGCTCAGAGCGGCCGAGCAGGCGGCTCGGGGGTTCTAAGGGCCGGGCGGGCCGGGGTAAGGAGCAGGCGATGCCGGTGGTATTCGGGACGATCGCGGCGATCTTCGGGATGATCCTGCTCGCGGTTCTGCTCACAGTGGTGCTCGTGCCCGTGTTCCGCGCCGTCGGCTGGATCGTCCGGCACGTTTTCGCGTTCGTGGGCGGCGAGATCGGGGACGCGCTCCGGCTCGTGGGCGCCACGATCACGGCCGCGGTCTTCAGCCTGCTGGTGGTCGCGAACATCCTCATCTTCCGCTGGTCGGCGTCGGCCCACTTCGGCCGGGCGTTCTCCGCGGAGCTCGGCGCGGGCGGCGCGAGCATCTACAGAATCCTGGTGGGTCATCCCGCGCGATTCCTCGGTCTCCGGTCGCTCGTCGACGGGATCGAGCGCCGCGTGCCCGACGCCGTCGCCGCCGCGCCCACCGCCGACAAGCCCTCCCGACGCACCGGGCAGTTCGAGAACTACCGGATCATCGGCTCGCTCGCCGGCGGCGGCTCGGGCGGCAAGCTCTATATCGCCGAGCCGGACGACATGAAGCTGGCGGCGTTCACGCGGAACGGCCAGCACGGCGTCGAGCAGGTGGTGATCAAGACCTTCAGCCTTCGCGACGGCTCGAGCCTGCCGCAGATCGTGCGCGAGAGCCGCGCCCTGGACGCGGCGAAGAAGCTCGGCCTGGTGCTCGACCACGAGCTGACGCCGGAGCGATTTTTCTACGTGATGCGGTACGTGCCGGGCGAGTCGCTCGGCCTGGTGACCCAGCACCTGCACGCCGCGAGCCGGGAGGGCGGCCTCTCCGGCGGCAACCTGCACAAGGCGCTGGGCTACATCGAGCACCTGCTGGCGACGCTGCGGCGCTACCACGAGGGCGGGCTGTGGCACAAGGACGTGAAGCCCGACAACATCATCATCCACGGCCAGGAGGCGCACCTGGTCGATTTCGGCCTGATCACGCCGCTGCGATCGGCGATGACGCTGACGACGCACGGCACCGAGTACTTCCGCGACCCGGAGATGGTGCGGATGGCGCTCAAGGGCGTGAAGGTGCACGAGGTGGACGGTGCGAGGTTCGACGTCTACGCCGCGGGCGCGGTGCTGTACTCGCTCGTCGAGAACTCGTTCCCCGCGCACGGCGGCCTGAGCCAGATCACGAAGCGGTGCCCCGATGCGCTTCGGTGGATCATCCGGCGGGCGATGACCGACTACGACAAGCGCTACGCGAGCGCGGCGGCGATGCTCGCCGACCTGGCGCACCTGCGCCGGGCCGCCGACCCTTTCGCCGTCAAGCCGGCAGAGCTGCCCAGCGTGCGCGGGGGCGAGGACGCGCCCGTGGAGCCGATGGTCGAGGTGGCGCACGAGGAGTTCAGCTTCGTCCCGCCGCGCGGGCTCGGCGTGCCCGTCGGCGCGGGCGTGCCGGGCGCTGCCGCGGCGTACGGCGCGGGGGCGGCCGTCGCGGTCGCGAGCCCGCGGGTCAAGCCGCGGATCCGCCTGGCGAACTGGTGGTCCGGGCGCTACGCGCTCGACGCCGACGGCCCCGAGGCGGCGGCGCTGCGCCGTTCCGCCGGCCCCGCGCGCCGTGCGGCGCGCGTCGCGCCGGACGTGCGTCGGCCCGCGGCCGAGCAGTTGCGATCCGCGCGGGCCCGGGCCGAGGAGCGCCGCGCCCGCGCCCGCGAGCGCCTCTCCGCGCACCGCCACGCCGGCGGCGCCTACGGACGCCACGGCGGACGGCACGGCGGGCGGCGCGAGGGACGGCGTCACGCCAGCGGCATCAACGCCGGCGTGGCCGTCAGCCTCTTCCTGTTCCTGGGCTTCTGCGTCGGCCTGGCCGGGCTCATCATCACGCGCGGCATGGAGCAGCGCGACCGGGCGGCGAGCGAGCTTGCCCAGGCGACGATGGACGGCTTCAACGTCGCCATCTCGGGCGGCGAGGGCTCCCGTGCGGGCCTCGGCATGGGCGCGGCCCCCGCCGCCGTCGTCACGCCGCCCCTGCCCCCGGCTCCCAGGCTGGAGGGCCGGGTGCTGGTGGTCAGCGACCTCCTCCCGCCGCTGGACGCGCAGGTCAATTCCGTGCTCCAGGGTGTGTTCGGCGCGATGCAGAACGCCGGGCTCGAGGTGGTGGGCACGCTTCCCTCGCTCGGCCTGGACGAATCCGAGGAGGCGTTCGTCGCCGAGAGCATCGCGGAGGTGAAGACGCTGCGCGGCCTGCGCCCGCTCGACAGCGACGAGGTCTACGAGGCCATGTCCGACTGGCTCGACGAGGAGCACGAGGCCGACGTGCTCGTCTGGATCGAGCCCTCGCCGGAGCGCGACAGCCTGCCGGCGGTCAAGATCTTCCCGTCGTCGGAGGTGCTCGAGGAGGCGCCGCCCGACTATCTCGCATCGATCGAGCGCCTGTTCTCAGTCAGGGGCTGAGTCGGTCCGGTTGCTGAGGCGCGCGAGCGCCCCGAGTGTCTCGGCCGCGCGCCCCGAATCGATCGCCTCGGCGGCGCACGAGAGCCCCGAGGCGATGTCGCTGGCGGCCCCCGCCACGAGCAGCGCCGCGGCGCTGTTCAGCAGCACGATGTCCCGATGCGGGCCCCGCCTGCCCCCGAGAACGTCGCGCACGATCGCGGCGGCATGCGCCACGTCGACGGCCTGCAGGTCCTCGATCCTGGCGCGGGGCAGGCCGAGGGAGCGGGCGTCGAGCAGCTCGCGCCGAACGGCGCCGCCCTCCACGTGCGCCAGGTGCGTCGGGGCCGTGGTGCTCAGCTCGTCGAGCCCGTCGGCGCTGTGGGCGACGATCGCGCGGACGGCGCCGAGCCGGGCGAGCGCCTCGGCGACGAGCGGCAGCAGCGGCTCGCTGTAGACGCCGATGAGCTGCCGGTCCGCGCCGGCCGGGTTCGTCAGCGGGCCGAGCACGTTGAAGATCGTCGGGAACCCGATCGACCGGCGCGGCCCGATCGCGTGCTTCATCGCCGGATGGTGGTGGATCGCAAAGCAGAAGCAGACCCCCGCGCCCCCGAGGCAGCGGGACTGCACCTCGGGTGCGGCGTCCACGCCCACGCCCAGCGCGCCCAGCAGCTCCGCCGAGCCCCGGCCGCTGCGCGAGCGGTTGCCGTGCTTGGCCACGAGCACCCGCGTCGGGTTCGGCTTGCACGCGGCGGCGACGATCGCGGCGGCTGTGGAGATGTTGAAGGTCTTCGGTGCCCCGCCCGTGCCGCAGGTATCGATGAGCACCGCGTCCTCGCACCCCGCCGGGCGGGGGACGGGTGTGACGTGGCGGCGCATGGCCCGCGCCGCGCCGACCACCTCGTCCACGGTCGGTCCGCGGGCCTGGATGAGCGAGAGGAGCGCGGCGATCTGGGCATCGTCGAGGCCGCCGCCGAGGAGGCGCTCGAACAGCGCCTCGGCTTCATCCGAGGTGAGCGTGCACCCGCGCACGAGTCCGCCCAGCACCGGGTGGATGTCCATGAGGCACACGCTATCACGGATCCGCGGGTCCGACCGCTTGGGCTCGGCTGCGTCGAGGAGCGGCGAAGAACGCGGCCCCCGCCAGCACCAAGGGTCCGCCCGGGTAGTACAGTCTTATGGATGCCCTCCCCTTGCCCGAACACGCTCCGCATCGCCCGGGCCGTCCGGCGGCGCGTCCTCGTGGCCGGCGTGGTGCGCGACGGCGGGCGAGGCCTGGCCGCGGGCGCGCTCCTGGGCGTCGCACTGGTTGTCGCATCGCGCATGGGATGGATCTCCGTCGCCTGGCCCGCGTGGTTGGCGGCGGCGGCGGGCGCGGGGTTGCTCTCGGGGTCGGCCGTGGGGGCGGCGCGGGGCTGCTCG
>DASRXL010000233.1:0-2043 GCA_035654175.1 Phycisphaerales bacterium | reverse complement strand
GCTCTCCGGCGGCTGAGCCGGCGGGAACGCCGGGCCCCGAGCGCGACGCGGCGGCCCTTCGCGGTCGCCCGGGGATCGCGCCGTGGTCCTGCCCCGCCCGGCGGGCGCGCTGCCACGGCTCGAAAATGCGGCTCACGTCGCGCAGAGTGCCGGCGAGCGTCGATATCCTCCGCTCGCGGTCCCCGATCCTGAAACACCGGAGCAGGTCTTGCACGAGTTCGGAACACCCTGTGCGGAATCTCAGCGCCTGCGCGAGGACGCCGAGCGGCGCGCCAACTGGAAGCGCTGGGGGCCCTACCTGCCCGAGCGCCAGTGGGGCACGGTGCGCGAGGACTACTCCGACCACGGCAACTGCTGGGCCTATTTCCCCCATGAGCAGGCCCGCAGCCGCGCGTATCGCTGGGGCGAGGACGGCCTCCTGGGCTGGTGCGACCGGCAGTGCCGCCTGTGCTTCGGGCTGGCCCTGTGGAACGGGCGGGACACGATCCTCAAGGAACGGCTCTTCGGCCTGACCAACGAGGAGGGCAACCACGGGGAGGACGTGAAGGAGGTCTACTTCTACCTCGATGCGACGCCCACCCACTCCTATTGCAAGGCTTCGTACCGGTACCCGCACGCGCAGTTCCCGTACGCGCAGCTCGTCGCGCAGAACCGTGACCGCCCGAAGCACGAGCCGGAGTACGAGCTCGCCGATACCGGGGTGTTCGCCGAGAACCGGTTCTTCGACGTGACGATCGAGTATGCCAAGGCCGGTCCCGAGGACGTGCTGATCGCCGTCACGGCGCAGAACCGGGGCCCCGAGACCGCCGACCTGCACCTCCTGCCGACGTTCTGGTTCCGGAACACCTGGTCGTGGGGCAAGCCGGAGGAGGGCCCGGGCCCCAAGCCGCGGATCTGGCGGCTCACACCCTCGCGGATCGCGTGCGAGCACGCGACGCTCGGGCGCTACGGCGCGGAGTTCGGACCGGGGCCGGGCGGCCTGGCGCCGCAGCTGCTCTTCACGGAGAACGAGACAAACTTCGAGCGGATCTTCGGCTACGCGAGCCCTTCGAAGTACGTGAAGGACGCGTTCCACCGCTTCCTCGTCGACGGGCAGCGCGACGCGGTCAACCCGGGGCTGGCCGGCACCAAGGCGGCGGCGTGGCACAGGCTGCGGATCGGGGCGGGCGAGCGGGTGGAGGTGCGGCTGCGCCTGCACGCCGACCCTTCGGACACGCCGGAGATCGGGTGGGGCGAAGGGTTCGACGAGGTGCTCGCGGCGCGCCGGCGCGAGGCCGACCGCTTCTACGGGTCGCACATCCCGCCCCACCTCTCGCCCGAGCGGCGCATGATCTCGCGCCAGGCGCTCGCGGGGCTGCTCTGGACGAAGCAGTTCTACCACTACTCGGTGAAGGACTGGCTCGCGGGCGACCCGGCGCAGCCCGAGCCCCCGCCCTCTCGCGCCCGAGGGCGCAACCACGACTGGAGCCACGTCCACAGCCGCGACGTGCTCAGCGTGCCGGACAAGTGGGAGTACCCCTGGTTCGCGGCGTGGGACCTGGCGTTCCACATGGTGCCGATGGCGCGGGTAGACCCCGAGTTCGCCAAGCAGCAGCTCGTGCTCTTCCTGCGCGAGTGGTACATGCATCCGAACGGCCAGCTCCCCGCGTACGAGTTCGCGCTGGGCGACGTCAACCCGCCGGTGCACGCGTGGGCGTGCTGGCGCGTGTACCAGCGCGAGCTGGCGGAGGGACGGCGCGACCGGGTCTTCCTCTCGCGCACGTTCCACAAGCTGGTGATCAACTTCACCTGGTGGGTCAACCGCAAGGACCCCCACGGCGACAACGTCTTCGCGGGCGGCTTCCTGGGGCTCGACAACATCGGCGTCTTCGACCGCTCGCAGCCGCTGCCCACCGGGGGCACGCTCGAGCAGGCCGACGGCACCGCATGGATGGCGTTTTTCTGCGGCACGATGCTCTCGATGGCGCTGGAGCTGGCGCAGGACAACCCGGCCTACGAGGACATGGCCTCCAAGTTCTTCGAGCACTTCATCCACATCACCGA
>DASRXL010000232.1:0-6661 GCA_035654175.1 Phycisphaerales bacterium | reverse complement strand
CCGCGGCGAACAACGTCGCTCCTTCCGGCTCGAGCGGGCGCCGGCCGGCCAGGAGTTCGTAGAGGAGGACGCCCAGCGCATAGACATCGGACCGGTGGTCCACGCGCGTGACGTCGGCGGCCAGCTGCTCGGGGCTCATGTACGCGGGTGTTCCGACAATCTGTCCATCGGCCGTCGCGTGCGCGTCGCCTTCTCCCTCTGTGAGCTTCGCGACGCCGAAGTCCAGAACTTTGGGCGACCGGGCGGATGCTCCGCTTCCCTCCGCATCGGCGCCCCGGATTCCTCGCTCGGAGGGGTCACCTTCCACCAGCACGTTCGCGGGCTTCAGGTCCCGATGGACCACGCCGCTCAGGTGCGCATGGTGAACCGCCCCGCAGACCGCCGCGAAGAGCTCGAAGCGCTGCTCCAGTGTCAGCCCCGTCACCGCCTCTGTGATCGGCCGCCCCCGCACAAGCTCCATCGCGATGTAGGGCACGCGGCGGTCGCCGAGCCGCTCGACCCCCGCTTCATAGAGTTGGGCGATCGCGGGGTGCCGCAGACGCGCCAGCGCCCGCCCCTCGGCCTCGAACCGGCGGCGCGCCCCCGGCGAGGCCCGCTCCGGCCGGATCACCTTCAGCGCGACCAGGCGGTCGGTCCCGGCGTGTCGCGCTTCATACACGATTCCCATCGCGCCGGCGCCGAGACGGCCGACAATCTCATAGCGTCCGAATGACTCTCCAACGCCGAGCGGATCGTCTTCCTCCGCCTCAGCGGGGTAGCGCGCATCGGGGCCGGTTCCGCCAAAGCCTCGTGATGCTCCGGGCGTTACGACGGCCGCCCGGTCGAGCGGCGTGTCGCGGCGTGCGTGAGCCAGGAGCAGCGCCTCCACCCCGGCGCGGAGCGATCCATCCCCCGCGCAGAGGCGCGACAGCTCCGCCGCGCGCCCGTCCGCATTGGTCTCGAGCAACGCCAGAAACACCGCCTTATGCCGCGCAAACTCGCCCATGCGGTTCACCCGACGCTCTCTGGCGCTGCGCGCCCATCCGGCCACTGTTTCTCTTCGGTCCCTCCGTCGCCCAGCCGCTTGAGCAGCCAGGCGCGCGCGTGCGCCCAGTCACGCTCGACTGTGCGCAGGCTCGAATCCAGCGCCTCGGCGACCTCCGCCATCTCCAGCCCGCCGAAGAACCGCAAGGTCACCACCGCCGCGGCACGCTCGTCGTGCCGCGCCAGATGGTCCAGCGCCTCGTCCAGGGCCAGAACGTCGAGCGGGTCCGGCTCGCCCGGGGCGGCGATCGTCGTCGCTCCCCGCACCTCCTCGCGCCTGCGTCCGCGCCGCGTCCGCGCCTGGTCCACCAGCACCTGGCGCATCGCCCGCGCAGCCGCGCCGAAGAAGTGCCGGCGGCTTTCCCAGCCCTGCCCCGCCAGCTTGAGCCACGCCTCGTGGACGAGGACGGTTGTTTCGAGGGCCTGTCCGCCGCTCTCGCGCCGGAGTTGTGCCGCGGCCATCGCCCGCAGCTCGCCGTACACGCGCGCGTAGAGCTGGTCGGCGTCCGGGCGGTGGTCGCCGTTGAGCACCCGCGTCAGAGTTTCGTCGTTGCGTCGCTCCTGCGCACCCAATGGCGTGTCTCCACCTCAAGGTCCGCGGACGGCCTCGCCGCGCGGACCCTTGCCGTTCCGTGCCCCGATCCTCCCGTTTTACCACATTTGGTGGCGGGACCCAACGCCCTGGACCGCATGGAGCCTTTCGGCAAGCACCCGACGGAACCCGCCCCGCGCCCGTGAGCCGCGGCGGGCCCGCAAACACAGAGGGAGAGCGATGCACCGCACGCACATCACCCCGCACCGCCCGATCGGCACGCCCGGCCCAGCACCCCGCGGTGCGTGGATCGGGCTGGCTGCCGTGCTCCTCGCCCTCGCGGCAAACGCCGCCCTTGGCCAGTGCCCGCTCCCCCTCGGGACCCAGAAGCTCACCGCGCCCGACGCCACGGCTTCCGACCTCTTCGGGACGCGTTCGGCGCTGGACGGCGACATCCTGATGGTTTCCTCACCGGGGGACGATGGCCAGCGGGGATCGGTCCATGTCTATCGCCGGCACCAGGGCGGCTTCGTCCACGAGCAGAAGCTGACAGCGTCGGACGGGGGGACCGGCGACCGCTTCGGCATCAGCATCGACCTGCTCGGGAACGTTGCGATTCTCGGCGCCGATCTGGACGACTCGATGGGGACCGATTCGGGTTCCGCCTATGTCTTCGAGTTCAACGGTTCGCAGTGGATCGAGCGGCAGAAGCTCGTGCCGAACGACGGCTCGGCGAATGATCGTTTCGGTCAGAGTGCATGCATCCTCGATGCGCAGCGGGTGCTCGTCTCTGCGCCCTACGACGATGGCCCGCCGACCGACGCCGGCTCGGTCTACGAGTTCCGGCTCGTGAATGGGGCGTGGGCACAGCACGAGAAAGTCGTCCCGGTGCTCATCGCCGAGAGCGGCCTGTTCGGATCCGGCATCGACGCCGAGGGCGACACACTCGTCGTCGGCGCTCCCGGCTGGGATCAATCGGGCAACGACGCCGGCGCTCTGCTCGTCTTCAGGCACAACGGCTCCGCATGGCAAGAGATGCAGACTCTCTTCGGATCCGACACCGCGGCTGGCGACCAGTTCGGTCTCGCTCTCGAGATCGAGGGCGAATTCATCATGACCGGCGCGTGGGTCCATGACGGCTCCGCATCCGACGCCGGCGCGGCGTACGTCTTCCGCCGTCGGCCGGATGGGAACTGGGAGCAGTTCGCTCGCCTCGCCCCTTCCGACCTCGAGGCCGGCGACGGCTTCGGCGGCGTTGTGGCGCTCGAGGGCACGACCGCGGTCATCTCCTCGCACAGAGCCGACGACGCCGGCGCCGAAGTGGGCGCCGCGTACCACTACCAGTTCGATGGCGACATGTGGGTGCAGGCGGCGAAGTTCTACCCCGGGGACCCGACCGGCTCGGACGGGTTCGGTGTCGAGTTCGCGCTCCAGCACCCCCACCTGGTCGTCGGGGCGTACCGCCACGACGACCCGGCCGACGACGCCGGCGCCGCGTACGTCTTCAACCTCGATCCATCACCGATCAGCATCTCCCTGCATCCCGCCGACGAAGCCGTCCCCGCCGGGAATAGCGCCATCTTCACCGTCGCCGCCGACGGCACGCCACCCTTCACGTACACCTGGCGCTACAACGGGGTGGCCATCGGCGAGAACTCACCTTTCTTCGCGGGCGTGGGCACAGACACGCTCACCGTCAGCCCCGCCCTGCTCGGAATGGACGGCACGATCGACGTCATCGTCGGCAACCTCTGCTCGGGCGACCAGCGCAGCGACCCCGCGGCCCTCACGGTCTTCGACCCCTGCCCGCCCGACTTCAACGGCGACGGACGCCTCGACACCCGCGACGTCCTGAGCTTCCTCAACGCTTGGACCGCGGGATGCAACTGACGAAGTCGCCCGGCGCGTGGCGTCGCGGCCTCGCTGGCGCCGGGTCGTCCGCGATCGTCCGACCGCACGTCCCGCAATCCTGGAGCATGCCATGAGCGCCGTTCACAACCGCATCGAACACCGTCGCACCGAGGGGCTGACCCGTATCGCCCGAGCGCTGTGCACCGCTGCAATCGCCTCCACACCCGCAATCGCGCAGGATTGCCTGCCCTGGGAAGTGCGATCGCACAGCGGCCCCTCGCGGCGCAGTGGGCACGCGATGGCCTATGACCCCGCCCGGGCGGAGGTCGTGCTCTTCGGCGGGTTCGATGGAACGTACAACGGCGAGACCTGGATCTGGGACGGCCAGACCTGGACGCGTCGCGCACACACCGGGCCCTCCGGGCGCTCCGACCACGCGATGACCTATGACGCCGCCCGCGCCGAGATCGTGCTCTTCGGCGGGTACGACGGGCAGCCGGACCGTGAGACGTGGGTGTGGGATGGATCGGCATGGGAGCTCCGCTCCCAGACGGGGCCTTCGCCGCGTTACGAGCATGCGATGGCCTACGACGCCGTGCGCGGCGAGGTCATCCTGTTCGGCGGGTGGGTCGGGCAGGAGTACAGCACCGAGACGTGGGCTTGGGATGGGACCAGTTGGGAGCGTCGGGCCCAGTTCGGCCCGTCGCAGGGTGGCGGTCATGCGCTGACGTACGACGCGGCGCGCGGCGAGATCATCCTCTTCGGCGGGGTGGACGAGTTCTTCAACCCCAGGGACGACACGTGGGCCTGGGACGGCGCAACGTGGAACCTTCGCTCGGAAACAGGTCCGTCACAGCGGCACGATCATGCCATGGCGTACGACGGCCTTCGCGGCGAAGTGATCCTCTTCGGCGGAAGGCACGGGATGCCGAACAGCGAGACGTGGGCCTGGAACGGGACGATGTGGAGCCTCCGCTCCCAATGGGGCCCATCCGCGCGTATCGATCATGCGATGGCGTTCGACGAAGCGAGGGGTGAGGGCGTGCTCAGCGGCGCGGGTACCGGCGTCGCAAACGAGACCTGGGTGTGGAGGGGCGGAGCGTGCTACCCAGATTGCGACGGGAGTTGCGTCGTCAATACCACCGACGTGATCTGCTTCCTCAACAAATGGGTCGCGGCCGGCGGGGGGCAGTGCCCAGGCTGCTATGCAGACTGCAACGGCGACGGCGCGGTGAACACGGCGGATGTCATCTGCTTCCTCAACCATTGGGTCGGGGCGTCCAACAATTCGGGCCAGTGCTTCTGACGCCGGACTCGCGGCACTCGCGAGGCTCTCCAGTGCGGCAGGCGAGCTCGGGGGGCGAGCGGGGCGGAGCTCGACATCTGGTGCGCGCCCCACCTCACATCGGCGGGGCGCCCGCCGATGTGAGGCGAATCTGTTGGCGGGGCTCACATGTCGAGGAAGTTCCTGAGCAGGCGCGGTCCCTCGTCGGTGAGGAAGCTCTCGGGGTGGAACTGGACGCCCTCGACGGGGGCGGAGCCCTCCTCGGTGGCGCTCCAGACGCGCCGGAGGCCCATGACAACGCGCTCGGTCGTGCCGCAGCGCTGGGTTGTGCCACTGGCGGCTTGTCCGCCTGTGTTTGACGGGTCCGCGGCTCGCCCGGCAGCGCTCGCGACCGGGTCGTCCGTCCACGCGCTCACGACCCAGCCGCCTTCGCCGGTCCGCGGCGGCGGGGGGACGGTGTCGGCGAGCACGACGAGCGAGTGGTAGCGGGTGGCGGTGAAGGGGTTCGACAGGCCGCGGAAGATGCCGTCGCCGTCGTGGTAGATGGGGCTGGTCTTGCCGTGGACCTGGATGGTGTGGCGGGCGACGGTCATGCCGTGCATGTCGCCCATGCACTGGTGGCCGAGGCAGACGCCGAGGACGGGGACGCGGCCGGCGAAGCGGGCGATGATGGCGGGCGAGACGCCGGCCTCGCGCGGCGTGCAGGGGCCGGGGGAGATGATGACGCGCGATGGGCCGCGCCCGTGGTCGAGGGCGGCAGCCTCGTCGGGGGTGATCTTGTCGTTTCGCGCGACCACGAGCGATTCGCCGAGCTTGAGGGTGGGCTCGAGCTCGCCCAAGCGCTGGACGAGGTTCCAGGTGAAGGAGTCGTAGTTGTCGATGAGGAGGATCATGGGGAAGGGTAGCGAGACACGGAGAGAGCGAGGCAGCGAGGCAGCGAGGCAGGGTCAAGGCAGCGAGGCAGCGAGGCAGCGAGACAGGGTCAAGGCATCAAGGCATCGAGGCATCGAGGGATCACGGCGGAGTCACTGGAGTTTGCTCACTTCGACCTTGCCGCCGGGGACGTCCTTGATGGCGAGGCCGCGGGAGGCGAGGTCGGCGCGGATGGCGTCGGCGCGGGCGAAGTCTTTGGCTTTCTTGGCGGCGCGGCGTTCGGCGAGGAGGGCCTCGATCTCCGGCGAGGGCTCTAGGCCGATGAAGACGCCGACCTCGGTCTGCTGGGCGGCGGAGCGCTCGAGCGCGAGCACGCCGAGCGCCCCGTCCACAAGGCGCATGGCGTTCGCGTCGGCGTTCGTGGGCGACGAGATCGTGTTCGTCCACGCGTTGAGCGCCCCGAGCGCACCCGCGATGTTGAGGTCATCGTTCATGGCCGCGGCGAAGTCGGCGAGGAATCGTTCGGGCCTGGGCCCCGGCTCGTTCGAGGCCGCGCCAGCGTCCGCGACCCTGCGCCAACGCTCGACCATGCGAGCGGAATCCTTCAGCCCCTGCTCGGTGAAGTTGGCGTTGGCGCGGTAGTGCGTCTTGATCAGCTCGAGGCGGACGGCCGCGGGCTCGTGGCCTTTGGCAAAGAGGTCGCGGGCGGTGAAGAAGTTGCCCTTGCTCTTGCTCATCTTCTCGCCCTCGACGAGCAGGAAGCGGGCGTGGAACCAATGGCGGCTGAAGCGCTCGCCGCCCGTCGCCGCGCAGCTCTGGGCCCGCTCGCACTCGTGGTGGGGGAAGATGTTGTCCTCGCCGCCGGAGTGGAGGTCGAGCTCCTGGCCCCCGGCCGCGCCGAGCACGCGATCGAGCCCACCGGGCACGAGCCGCGCCAGGCTCATGACCGAGCACTCGATGTGCCAGCCCGGGTAGCCTGGGCCCCAGGGCGAGTCCCACTTCATGAGGTGCGTGGGGTCGGTCTTCCAGAGGAGGAAGTCGGCCGGGTGCTTTTTTTGAGCTTGGTTGGCGTCGGAGACGCGACCGCCGGCGCCGCC
>DASRXL010000231.1:0-4680 GCA_035654175.1 Phycisphaerales bacterium | reverse complement strand
CGCGCGCTCGGCGCACCGACTCAGCCTTGCCGACCGCATGCTGGGGCGCCGTCCGACCGATTCCCCCGGCGCGGGCGACGACCTCGCCCTCGGGCGCGGCCTCGGCTGCCCCGCGGCGCCGATCATGTCCGCTCTGGCCGGGGCGGCCCGCCGGCGCGCCGAAAGCTGGCCCGAGGCCGCCAACCTCGCCGCCCAAGCCGCGAGCGCATTCTTCATCTCCTCCCCCGGCCTCGCGCCCGCCGAGCGCCTCGCGGGGCTGACGGCGGCGGCGGGTCCGATTGCGGACGACGTGACGACGGCGCTGCGCCTCGGCGCCGCGAGCATCGGCGCCCTCGACGATGACGGGGGCCTCGCGCGGATGGTCAGGGCCGACGCCCTGCTCCGCGCCGGCGCCGCGCCCTTGGCCCCGCTGGATCACGCCGCATTCCTGGAATCCGAGCTCGTGCACGGCGGCGACGATCCCATGATCGTCGGCCGCGCCGCGGCGTGCATCTGCATGGTCTGCGCCGCGCTCCCCCCCGAGCGGATCCCCTTCGTGCGCGACGACATGCTCGAGGAGATGGCCTACGCCGGCTGGCTCGTCGGGCGCGACCAGGACCGGGGCCTGCTGATGCGAGTCTTCCTCGAGATCGAGCACGCGCACGACAGCCCCGCGCAGCTGTACGACCGCATCACGCTCGCAGCGCCCCAGGCCGAACACTCCGCCCCGGCGCCGAGCCCGGCCGGTGATCGGCGCCGGCGCGCGCTCCAGGACATGCGCCGGGCTCGCTTCGCGGCGTGATCAGCCCTGGATGTCCAGCCGCGGCGCGCCGTCCGGCTTGGCCAGCAGGCGTCCGCCCGCCCCGTATTGCGGGTGCTCCTGCCGGTCCTCGCTGGCCTCTTCCTGCGTGTTGTCCTTCAGGGAGCGGACGGCATCGGTCAGCTCCACCTGGTCCACCGGCACGTCCGGGTCGCCGCGCCCGGCCTTCCGCACCCGGGCCCGCTCGCGCTCCTCGCGGTTGGTGCGGCTGACCGCCTGCTGCTCCGCCTGCGGAGCGCCCGCGAGCGACGAGGCGATGCTGGGGCCGAAGTTCGTCACTCCCCGGGATATCGACCCGCTCCGGCGCCGGTCTTCAATCGTGCAGAACCGTCCGGGTTATCGGGCAGGCGGGAGCAACCGCTCGTACGGTCTCGCACCGTTTCGTGGCGCGCCCGCCTCACACCCCGATGGTGCTCACGCCGCAGTCCACGTAGATGTTCTCTCCGGTAACCCCCGAGGCCAGGTCGCTCGCGAGGTAGACGGCGGTCTTGCCGACATCGGCGCCCTCCACGTTGCGTTTCAGCGGCGCCCGCTCGAGGTTGTGCGTCTCGATGTCGTCGACCCCGCCGACCGCCGAGGACGCGAGAGTGCGGAGATATCCGCCGGAGATCGTGTTGACGCGGATGCCCTTGGCGCCGAGCTCGGCGGCGAGGTACCGCGCGGTGCACTCGAGCGCCGCCTTCGCCACGCCCATCACGTTGTATCCGGGCACCACCTTCTCCGCCCCGTAGTAGCTCATGGCCATGATCGATCCGCCGCCGGATCGCTCCATGATCGGCGCCGCCCGGCGCGCGATCCCCAGGAGCGTGTACGCCGAGATGTCGATCGCGCCCAGGTATGCCGCGCGGGGCGTCTCGACGAACTTGCCCTTGGCCAGCCACTCCCGGTCCGCGTACGCGATCGAGTGCACCAGCACGTGCAGCGCGTCGAAGCTCTCGGCGTACCGGGCGAACGCCTCGTCGATCTCCCCGTCCTTGCCCGCGTCCAGCGGCGTGAGCCAGGCGTCGGTCAGCCCCAGGGCATCGACGGCCCGCCTCGTCCGTCGTTCGTTCTTCTCCCCCGGCAGGTGCGTGAACGCGCACCGGCAGCCGTGCTCGGCCAGCGACTTGGCGATGTGCCACGCGTACGAGCGCTCGTTGGCGATCCCGATGATCAGCGCCGTCTTCCCGTCGAGCAGGCCCATTCGGAGTCCTCCCTCGTGCATGGGTGAGCCGGAGTTTAGGGACCGCGAGCCCGCGGAGCGGCGGTGAATACGATTCCCGGTGCGACCGGCCGACCTCAACGCCATGCCCCTCCGGGAGCTTTTCGAGCACCTCGCGGAGCTGGGCCGCCTCGACCGCTGGCTGGCGATCGTGCGCGAGGAGGACCTGGGCCCCGAGGGGCTCGACGTCACGAGCCGCGCGTGCGTGCCCGGGGAGGGGCGGATCCGCGCCGGCCTCGCCGCGCGCGAGCGGGGCGTCGTCGCAGGGCTGGAGGCGGTGCCGCGTCTGATCGCCGCGTTCGGGGCCGATGTGGCCCTGGAGGTGCGCGTCGCGGACGGGCGCGCGATCGAGCCGGGCCAGACGGCCGCGGTGCTCGAGGGCCGCGCCCGCGACGTGCTGGCGATCGAGCGATCGATGCTCAACCTGGTCGGGCGGCTCTCGGGTGTGGCCACGCGCACGGCCGAGTTCGTCCGGGCCATGGGCGCCGGCGGCAAGGCCGCGCTCTACGACACGCGCAAGACCACCCCCGGCATGCGCCACCTGGAGAAATACGCCGTCCGGTGCGGCGGCGGGCGCTGCCATCGCGTCGGCCTCCACGACGCGATCCTCATCAAGGACAATCACCTCGCCATCGCCGGCGGCCGCCGCCTCGCCGAGTTCGTGCGCCGGGTCGGGGCCGAGGCGCAGCCGCTCCGGGCGGTCGGGCTCCGCTTCATCATGGTGGAGGTGGACAGGCTCGACCAGCTCGGGGAGCTCCTGACGCTCGACGACGGCACGATCGACATCGTGCTCCTCGACAACATGCCCGTCGAACAACTCCGTGAGGCCGTGCGCCTGCGCGACGAGCGCCGCCCGGGCCTGGAGCTCGAGGCCTCCGGCGGCGTGCAACTGGAGACGATCGGCGCGATCGCCGCGACGGGTGTGGACCGGATCAGCTCCGGCTCGCTCACACGCCACGCCGTCTCGCTCGATTTCGGGCTGGACGCGGAGTGACGGCGGTGGAGGGCTCGCTCCACGGCAATTCCCATGCTCCTGTCCCGCTGGCGGCCCGCCCGCCAATGCCTTCCTCACGACCCGCCAAGCGAGAACACGCGAACCCGATGACCGACCGCGCACGAAAGCCCGAGCCCCTCGACTCCTGGCCCGACCGCCTGGAGGCCGCGTGCGCCGCGCATCCCGCCCTCGGCGTCGCACACGTCCGCGTGCTCGCCGAGACCGCGTCCACGCAGGACGCCGCGTGGCAGGCCTCCGCAGGCAGGCCCGGCTGGCTCGTGATCGCCGGTCGCCAAACCGCCGGCCGCGGCCGCCTCGGACGCGCATGGGCCGACGATGCCGGCCACGGCCTCGCGATGACCCTGACCCTCCCTGCCGGCACGCTCTCGTCCGTCGCAGTCGGCCTCGCGGTCTGCCGCGCCGCCAACGCGACGCTCCCAGAGCCTCTGCTCGGCCTCCGCTGGCCGAACGACGTCGTTGAGCGCGCAGACACGGGGCGCAAGATCGCGGGCGTGCTGACCGAGGCGCGGGGGAGCGTCGCGCTCGTCGGCATCGGCGTGAACGTCTCCCACCGAGGCTGGCCCGACCAGCTCCGGACGCGTGCGGCGTCGCTCCACGAGCTGGGCGCCGACTGCACGCGCGTCCAGCTCGCCTGCGCGATCGTCGGAGAGCTGGCGGAGACGATGCGCCGCGACGGCGCGGAGATCGCCCGAGAGGCGAGCGTCCTCAACACCCTCTGCGGCACCGCCCGCCGGTTCGTGCACGACGGGCGGGAGCACGTGGGCGTCGTCGAATCGATCTCGCCCGACGGCTCCATCCACCTCCGCACGCCGCAGAATGGGAGCGTCCGCCTGCCGGCGCAGACGACCAGTCTCGTGCACGAGTGAACGAGCCTCCGCGGCGCGCGACTTCCAGGATCCGGGGTTCGGGATTGGAGGCCGATCGCCCGCGTCGGCGGGAGCACGCGCGCGGGCGCGTGTCCCGGGGCCGCGCGCCGATTCGGGCTGCGCCGGCGCTGTCAGCCCCCGTGCGAACGCGCGAGCGTCTCCGGCGCCCTGTTCAGTCAGGCCGATCGCATCGCGCCGGCGAGCACGGCCTCGTCGGCCCGATCCAGCCGCACACGCGTGCAGTCCTGGCGCCCCCATGCGCCCTTGACCGGCGCAAAGACGTCGGGGTGTGCAGCGACGTGCGCCTCCTGCTGCTCGGGCGTCAGCTTCACCATCCCGTGCTCGTCGTCGTCCCACAGCGTCGCGAAAATCTTGCCCCTCACGCGGAAGTCCGCGTTCTCCATGTGCGAGCCTTCCGTGGCTTCGGGCATGCTCAGCGCAAGGCGGCGGAAGTCGTGAGGCGTCATGGGGGAGGGTAGCGAGGTACCGAGGTAGCGAGACAGCGAGACAGCGAGACAGCGAGGCAGCAAGGCAGCGAGACGGGGGAAAGCGTGCTGCGTCGGGCCGGCGTGGTTGCTGGAGGCACGTCGTCGGCGCAGAGAACGGGCCGCCCCGGAGGGGCGGAGTGCCCGGACGTCAAAGCAGCCGCGCGAGCTTGCGCCCCAGCTCCGCCCCTTCCTCCGCGTCGAGCTGGCGAGAGTTCCACCCGATGCCCAGCCCCTTGCCGTCCAGCTTGGGGATCACGTGGAAGTGGACGTGCATGACGGCCTGGTGCGCGTCGGCCCCGTTGTTCTGGAGC
>DASRXL010000230.1:0-55316 GCA_035654175.1 Phycisphaerales bacterium | reverse complement strand
GTCCGTCGAAGGTGTCGGCGACATCGAGGCGCAGCTGGGCGGTGCCGGAGCGGGTGGCGACGAAGGAGAAGAGGTCCGAGTCGCCGTTCTCCTCGATGACGCCCGGGTGTCCGCCGAAGCCGAGAGAGTCCAGCGGGATCGACTGCGCCGCGGGCCAGACGCCGTAGTCGGCGTGGTCGTCGATGCCGTCGACGACCACGGTATAGTCGCCGTTGGGCACGCGCCAGCCGTCGATCATCACGAAGTACGTCTGCCCGGCGTCCACCTGGAATTCGAGGGTCTCGTCACCGCCAGGGCCGCGCTCGTTGCGCACCTTCAGGAACTCATGATCGCCGCCATACGCCCAGAGCTTCCCGTCGAACCCCGCGCCGGTCTCGAGCCGGAGCTGCGCGGCGCCGGAGCGCGAGGCGGTGAATGAGAAGAGGTCGGAATCGCCGGGGACCTCCAGCTCGCCGGAATCGGAGCCGAAGCCCAGTGAATTCAGGGCGATGACGGTGGCCTCGTCCCACTGGTTCCAGTTCGCGTGGTCGTCCACGTGGTCGCGGGCGCCGTCGCCGTCCATCAGCCGCCGCTCCTCGAGGCGCTCAAAGTGCGTGCGGGGGTCGGTGGCGGTGTGGGGGAGGGATCGGCTCGGTGCGCCCTGCATGACGTGCTCCTTGGATCGCCGTGGGCGGCAGCCCCGCGCGGAGCGAGCGGCGGTGCTCCTCGGCCGCCGGCCCGCTGCGCAAATATACACCCCGGGCCGGCGAGATCACGCCTTCGGAAACTAAAGTTTCGTTCACGCAGCGTTGCCAGGGGAGCGCCCGGGCCGGGATCAGGAGCTGCCTTGGCCCGTCGCGTTGGGCTCCAGCGGGATCGCGACCGCCCGCAGGCGCGCCCGGGCGCGGAAGCGCGCCGCCTGGGCGACCGCGCCGGTCACAGGGAACGCGAACGCGGCGATGGTCGTGATCCGGCCCGCGCTGGGCTCCAGCTCCGGCGGCAGGAAGTACGCCTCCACGCCCGGGAGGGGGACGGTGCTGCGCATCATCTCGGCGACGGCCAGGAGCATCGGCACCGGTGCGCAGGGCATGCCGACATACATGGCGGCGGCGAAGAGCTCGAAGGCGGCGAGCAGGATCATCATCGTGAAGAACGGCACCATCCAGAGCAGGAACAGGGAGACCCCGAAGACGCGCATGCCGAGGGACTCGCGCATGCCCTGCACCAGGAGGGACGACCCGACGACGATCGCGATGAGGACGGCGACCGAGCGGGGGCTGGGGCCGTGCTGGTAGTAGTCGGCGCGGGCGCCCGCCTGCACGAGCACGAGCCCGCCGGCGGCGAGGGCGATCGCGAGCATCGCCAGCGCAAGCGGCAGGCTGGAGGCCGCGTCGCTGTTGATCGGCAGGCGGGCGCGTCCGCGCTTCTGGGCGCGGCGCCAGCCTTCGATGGTGGTGTGGCGCGAGGGGCTGACGGCGGTGACGATCGCGACGTAGGCCGCGCCGACGATGACGACGAGGATCGAGAGGAGCAGCTGGAGCGTCTCCGGCGCCCGGTGCTCGAGCCGGAGCGCCTCGTTGAACGGCTCGAAGACGCGCCGGTAGGCGTCCTCCTGGACGATCACGGCCCAGATGCTGCCCATCAGGAAGACGACGACGCCCGCGAACACGACCAGGGCGCCGGTCTTCGAGAAGAGGTGGGCCGCGGGGTTCCGCCACTTGCGGTGGGCGACGGAGAACATCGTGGCGATGAGGAAGCCCTGGACGACGAGGGTGTAGACGGTCGGGTGGACGAGCCCGGCGAAGAGAGGCACGTCGCGGAAGCTATCGATGCCGCTGGCCTCGGCCGGGGCGCGGAGGTGCTCGGGCAGTTCCTGCTGGAGCAGGCCGAAGAAGGTGGGCCGGATCGTGAGGAACTCGAAGAGGGTGATGCCGACGCGCGAGAGGTTGGGCAGCACGAAGTAGAGCACGGCGACGAGGCCGATGGAGACCATCGACGCGAAGCGCGGCTTGGGGGCCACCATGCCGGCGACGAGCCCCGTCATGTGGTAGACCCACACGGACGTGAAGAAGACCGCGTAGAAGTGCGCGAGCGTGAGCAGGCTGAAACCGCTGATAGCGACCGCGGCCGCGACGATCGGGAGCGTCAGGGCGAAGAGCGCGTACTCGCGCACGGGAAGCCCGAAGAGATACCCCAGGATCTTCGAGGCGGGGCTCATCGGGGTCATGCGCTGGTAGTCGAGCAGGCCCTCGTCGCGCTCCTGCGCCACCCCGGCCGCCACGGCCCCGGTGCCGAAGACCATGAGCAGGACCGCCTGGATCACGACGATCGCGGGCAGCACCGCCTTGGCGGCGTCGGTGCGCGTGGTGAACTCGCGCTCGGACATGGTGGTGTAGATGATGAGGGCGACGAAGAGCGAGACGGTGATCGTGACGACGCCCCAGCTGATCATGTGCTTGGGGCGCATGCGGGCGCGGGCGCTCTTCTGCCAGACGGGGTTGATGCCCCGGGGCAGGCGCGGCGCGAGCGGGGCGGCGGGCGGGCCGGTCATGAGACCTCCGAGGCGCCGACGTGGAGGAGGACGTCCTCGACGCCGCGCCGGCGCTCGAAGAAGCCCTTAACGCGCACGCCGCGCGAGACGAGTGCGGCGAGCAGGTCCGCCATCGCCTCGTCGCCGGCGGTGGTCTCGAAGCTGCAGCGCCCGTTGTCCGTCTGGAGGTCGGCGACGCCGGCGAGGTCGCCGAGCGCCTCCAGCACCGCCGCGGCGGAGTCGGCGGGCCCGATCGTCTCGATCGTGAAGCGGCGCGCGCGATTGAGCCCGGCGACGATCGTGTCGATGTCGCCGTCGAGGACGAGGCGGCCCTTCTCCATGATCCCGATCGAGGTGCAGAACTCGCTGAGCTCGTTCAGGATGTGCGAGGAGACCACGACCGTCTTGCCGCGAGCGCCCAGCTCGCGCAGAAGGTTCCGGAGATCGACGCGGGCCAGCGGGTCGAGGCCGCTGGCCGGCTCGTCGAGCAGGAGCACGCTCGGGTCGTGGAGCAGCGTTTTGGCGAGCACCAGCCGCTGGGTCATGCCGCGGCTGAGAGTGCCGGCCATGGCGTCGCGCTTGGTCTGGAGGCGGACGAGCTCGATGCACTGCTCGATGCGGGCCCGCCGGTCGCGCCGGTCCAGGAAATAGGCCCGGGCGAAGAGGTCAAGGAACTCCCAGCAGCGGAGGTCCTTGTAGACGGGCGCGAGGTCGGGCATGTAGCCGATGGTGCGCCGGACGGCGCCGACGTCCTCGCGGATATCCAGCCCGGCGATCCGCGCCTCGCCATACGTGGGCTCGCGCAGCGTGGCGAGCACGCTGATGAGGCTGGTCTTGCCGGCGCCGTTAGGCCCGATAAGCCCGAAGACTTGCCCGGGAGCGATCGAGACAGTCAGGTCGCGCACGGCGGTCACGTCGCCGTAGTCCACGCGGATGTCCTTGGTCTCGATCACGGCGCGGGCCTCCGGGAGGGACAGCGATTATTGGGAGGGAGAGCCGAGGCGTTCAGCATCGCGATCCCGGCGGGAGGGGTTCTCACTCGGCTCGGTCCATCGGCGTTCGTGCCGACCGGGGCGCCGCAGCGCCGGACGGTCGCGCCGGTAGGCCTTCCGGCACGCCGCCGGGCCGGTCGCGACGACCGGAACAACGACGACGAGAACGCCCGAAAGGTTCGCCCGCGGGCGGTGCGAGTGCGCGGGCCGGCGCCGTGGCGAGGCACTACTCGGGAGCGCACGCTCTCCCCGCCGCGGCCGGCGCGAGGTGGCTGGACGCTCCTCTCCCGGGCAACATCGAGCGGGCGCCGGCGGGTGCGTCCGGCAAGCGGAGGAAGTCGGCGAGGGTCGCCGCGACGTCGGCGAACGTGTCGCGGAGGCCGAGGGGGGCCGCCACGCCCCGGTGCCCCAGCAGGATCGGCACCTCCTCACGGGTGTGATCCGTCCCGTGAAAGGTCGGGTCGTTGCCGTGGTCGGCGGTGACGATGAGGAGGTCGTCGCGCTTCACGTGCGGGAGGAAGCCGGCGAGCCATGCGTCGAAGTCCGCCAGAGCCGCGGCGTATCCGGCGGCGTCGCGCCGGTGGCCGTAGAGGGTGTCGAAATCGACAAGGTTCGCGAACACCACGCCGCGGTCGGTCTCGCGCCAGACGCCTTCGATCACGTCCAGTCCCTCGGCGTTGGAGGCGGTCGGGTGGGATTCGGTAACGCCCCGCACGTCGAAGAGGTCGGCGATCTTTCCTATCGCTTTCACCGGCAAGGCGGCCTGCGCCACCGCGTCGAGCACCGTCCGGGGCGGCCGGATCGAGAAGTCGTGCCGGTGGGCGGTGCGCGTGAATCCCCCGGGCTTGCCGACGAAGGGGCGGGCGATCACCCGCCCGATCTGGTACGCATCGGCGTGGCGGCGCGCGATGCGGCAGATGTCGTAAAGCCGCTCCAGCGGGACCACCTCCTCGTGGGCCGCGACCTGCAGCACCGAGTCTGCGGAGGTATAGAGGATGAGCCGGCCCGAGCGCAGGTGCTCCGGGCCGAGGTCATCGATGATCGCCGTCCCGCTGGCGGCGCGGTTGCCGATGAACTCGACCCCCGCCTCCCGCTCGATGGCGCCGACCAGGGCCGGCGGGAAGCGATCGAAAAGCCCGAGGGGCTCGGCGAGGGCGGCGCCGGCGAGCTCCCAATGGCCCGTGGTGCTGTCCTTGCCGACCGATCGCTCGCGCATGCGCCCCCACGATGCGCGCGGCGCCGGGTGCGGATCGCGCCCCACGACGTGCCCGAGCCCGAGCGACCACAGGCAGGGCAGGCGCAGGTCCGGGAAGCGGTCGAGGATGTGGCCGAGCGTGTCGGCGCCCTCGTCGCCGTAGGCGGCGGCGTCGGGAGCGGCCCCCACGCCGACGCTGTCGAGAACGATGAGCAGTGCGCGCATGAGGGGCACTCACGGGGTGGCGGCGTGTGCGGGGGAGGGCTCGCGGCCGGCGGCGGCGAGGCGCTCGAGCGCGGGGCGGTGTCCGCGCCAGTGCTCGGCCATCCACGCGTCGGCGGGCCGGCCGTCGTACTCCCAGGGGATGTGGCGCGCATTGAGGCCGACGAAGTGCGCACCGCAGCGGCCGAGGTGCGGCAGGTGCGGGTGGAAGGGAGAACAGACGGTGACTTCCTCGATCGTGACCGTCTCGAATTCGGACGCTCGCGACAGGGCCGCCGCCTGGAGGCCCTGCTCATCCAGCTCGGAGGTGAGCCGGACGGGCCCGCCGTGCTCGCGCGCGGCATCGGCGAGCGCGGCGAGAAGCGCGGCCTTGAAGTCGAAATCTTTCGGCAGGCCCCGTATGCCCGAGTTGAGCGGGCGGGCGGGACAGACCGGGGCGAAGCGGCCGAAGCACGGGCGCACGTCCTCCGCCAGCGCGCAGGGCGCCCGCGTCGGGCCCGTCGCGGCGCGGTCGAGCACCGCGGGCAGCTCCCAGAGGATGCAGTCGTTGTCGAGCGCGATCTCGTATCGGTCGGGGAAGGCGCGGAGCGGCGCGAGCTTCCAGCCGACCCCCTGGGCCATTTCGGAGTCCATGTGCGGGCGGAGGAACTCGGGCACGTCGGCGCGCGTGCACACCCGCCAACACACCCCGCGCGGGACCGGACCGATGCGGCGCTGCGCCAGCCCGAGCGGGATGGAGTTCACGCACACGACGTACGCGGCACGGTCGCCGAGCAGGCGCATTGCGCCGAGGATCGACAGCCGGAGCGCCTCGAACCCCCGGCCGCTGACGTCGCCCACTGTCCAGCGTACCCCGATCATCTGCGTTCACCCCCGGCCCTGCGCGCTCCGGCCCGGCGATTGAGAGGCGGAGCGTCTGGCGGCGCGCCTGCGCATGAGCCACACCGGTTCCTCGGGCCCATCGGCGGTGGGACCCAGCCCGTGGTGATCGCGGCCCACGAGCCCGACGCACTCGTACCCGAGCCGCTCGTACAGGTTGCTTGCTTCAACAGCATGGGCTCGGCTCACTGGGGTGCTCGCTGGATCGCCGCGGCGGGCGCGGCGCCGACTGGCGCGGGGGCCGGGCGAGCTTGCAGGGTCGGCGCGTAGCGGCGGACCATCTCCGCGCAGAACTCGGCATACTCCTCGGGCCGCTGGGGCGGGCTCGTGTGGTGGGGGGCGATCCCGCGGTGCTCGGGGGTGAAGCAGAACGTGACGGTGACGTCGAACTCCGCGAGCGCCTCCATCTGCCGATCGAACCACTCGAGCGCGCCCTCGCGGTATCGGTCGGCCCAGCTCAGCCCCGTGCGGAGATACGTGACGCCCAGCCGGCGCATCCACTCCACGGCCGAGTCCAGGCGGTGGTCCTGAAAGTGGAACCATTGGCAGATGCCGATCTCGGGCGTGCAGCGCTCGAACGCGCGCAGCGCGGGCTTCGGCGTGCCGTCCTCACGGATGAGCCCCATGTAGAAGTGCCGGTAGTAGGCGGAGCCCTCGGCTTCCCGGTGCCGAGTGGTGGCGGGCCAGGCCTTGGGCAGGTCGAAGAGGCTGTACCAGTGGATCCGAGGCGCGCGGTCCTTGAGCAGCGCGGCGGTCCGCGTCATGCCCCAGGCCTGCACCTCCTCGGAGCCGAAGCTCGACACGCCGACCTCGGACACCCAGACCGGCAGGCCGGTGACGGCGCGGATCTCTCCGAGCTTGCCCGGCCAGTCGTCGATCTGCCAGTGGTTCCAGTCGAGCGGGAAGCCGTGGACCGCGACGGCATCCACGGCGTCGAGCACGCCGAACTTCTGCATGCGCTCCACGAAGGCGGGATCGATCGGCGACATGCCGCCGAGCACGCGGGTCAGGCCCGGGCTCTCCGCGGCGACGGCGGCCGATGCACGCGTGACCATCTCCGCGAACATGGACCACTCGGAGTCGATGCCGAAATCCCAGTGGGACTTGTTGTTTGGCTCGTTCCAGAACATCACGGCTTCGAGCATGGCTCTATCTCTCCGCCGCGAGGGCCTTGGGACCGGAGCGCACGCGCCCGGCGGCTTCGACGGTGAAGACCGGGTCGGACGCGGGCCGGCTCGTCAGCAGCGCGATCGCCTCGCGGTATCCATTGAGGGTCCCGACATCGACGTAGGCCTCGCCCGCACGGACGCCCCACGCCTGACCGCCGCGAGCGAGGTACTCATTCACGAGGGTGCCGATGTACTCGTCGTGGCGCGCGGGCTCGCACCAGAGCGCATGCAGCTCGTGGAGGACCCAGGCCGGCATCTTGAACGCGCCCCAGATCCAGTTGGAGGCGGCGTGGGCCTGCTTGACCTGGATCTCGGCGACGGCCCCGTCGTCGGAGGTCACGACCGCGTCGAAGAACTCGGGGTGCTCGACGGGGAAAAGGAGGAAGCTGAGGCGGTCGTCGGGGAGGCCTGCCAGGCCGTCGGCGGGGAACCAGATCGTGTCGGGCAGGCCGATGAGCACGGGCTCCGCCGACTCGTCGATGAGCGGCAGCGCGCGGAAGATGGCGTCGCACAGCCCGCCGGGGCGGGGCTGCACGACGTACGCCAGGTCAGCCGGGCCGACGCGGGCGCCGTAGTAGTTCAGGATGTCGGACTTGCCCGGCGCGATCACGCAGCACAGGCGGGTCGCACCCGCGACGATCATGCGCTCGATCAGATACTCGCTGACGGCGCGCGGCCGCTCCGTGCCGTCCTCGATCTGGCTGCCGACCGGCAGCAGCTCCTTCGAGAAGGCGAGCGGCTGGATCCGGCTGCCGAGGCCCGCGGCCGGGATGATGCCCCACATCGCTCAGCCCTCCCGCGTCCGGTTGTCGTCGGCGCACCCGACCGGGGCGTCCGCGCCGTCGGAGGCGGCGCGCTCGAGCGCGTCGAGCAGGTCGCCGGCGCGCCGGTCGGCGGTGTGCTGCTCGAGCGTGCGCTGCCGCGCTGCGCGCGCTATCCGGGCGAGCTCGGCGTCCGAGGTCTCGACCGCCGCGACCGCGTCTGCGGCGGTGCGCGCGATGAGGACCTCCTCGCCGGGCTGGAAGAAGGCGTCCAGACCCTCCCACCAGTCGGTCAGGACCGGCGCGCCGCACGCCGCGGCCTCGAACAGCCGCCCGGAGGGGCAGTACCCCATCTCCGCCATCGCTCGGCGCGTGACGTTGAGCGTGAGGCGCGACGAGGAAAAGAACGCCGGGTGCAGCCCGGGCGGCATGTGCCGCACGAAGAAGATGTTGGAGGTCCAGGGGAACTCCTGCGGGTACTGCGCGCCGCCGATCAGGAACTTGCGGCGCGGCAGGCGCCTGGCGGGCTCGACGAAGAGCGCTTCGAGGGCGGCCTGCCGGTCCGCGGCGTAGGTGCCGAGGTATGACAGGTCGGAGCGGTACGCGGGGTCGGCGTCGACCGGCTTGTGCGCGTCGGGATCGACGCTGCCGTAGAGCGGCGCCACGCGTCTGGCCCCAAGGTCGGTGCGGAGGGCGTCGAGCGCCGCGCCGCCGGTGTAGCTGAGCACCAGGTCGTAGTCGGCGAGCCCGCGCGGGCCGATGTACGAGAGCTCCTCGCCAGAGCGGAGCCGGTCGAGCGTCACGGGCGTGTCGAGGTCGTAGAACACCCGGAGCCTCGCGGCGGACGAGAGCGCCATCTCGGCGGCGGCGATCCCGTCGGGGCAGTACGACGTGACGATCGCCACGTCGGCATCGGCGAGGTGTGAGCGGGCGTAGGGCGCGATCTCGTCAAGGCTCGGGTAGAGGCACAGCTCGCAGCATTCGTCGATGCCGCTGGGGAGGTCGCGGTGGGCCGCGTAGTAGTGGACGTCGCGCTCGAAGAAGACGATATGGCAGTGGCGGCGCGCGAGAGCGCGGCAGAGAGCGCGCCAGAGGGTCGCGTGACCGTTGCCCCAGCTGGAGCTCATGGTCAGGCCGAAGATGACGAGCTTCATCCTACCTCTCCGGGCGGGGCGTTCCGTTGAGGGTCTTGCTCTTGTCGGGCTCGCAGAGCACGGTGGCGCGATCGCCGTTGAGCAGGGGGGCTCGCGAGGGCGTGCGCGGGGGCTGGACGGGTTGCGGAGGCCTCGCGGGAGCGTCGCCCCGGATAAAGGCCTCGGTATGCGTCCGCGCCTCGTCGTCCGTGAACTGTCGCGGGGGTGACTTCATGAAGTAGCTGGAGGGGCCCACGAGCGCGCCGCCGACGCCGCGGTCGAGCGCGAGGCGGGCGCAGCGGATCGCGTCGATAACGACGCCCGCGGAGTTGGGCGAGTCCCACACCTCGAGCTTGACCTCGCAGGAGATGGGCACGTTGCCGAAGGTGGTGCCCTCCATGCGGATGTGGCAGAACTTGCGGTCCTCGAGCCAGGGGACGTAGTCGCTGGGGCCGATGTGGATGTCGTCGGCCTCGAGGGCGTGGCCAACCTGGCTCTTGACCGAGCGAGTCTTGCTGATGCGCTTGAGCTCGAGGCGGTCGCGCTCGAGCATGTTCATGAAGTCGGCGTTGCCGCCGAAGTTGAGTTGGTAGGTGCGGTCGAGGCGCACGCCGCGGGAGCGGAACAGGTTCGCGAGCATGCGGTGGGTGATGGTGGCGCCGACCTGCGACTTGATGTCGTCGCCGATGAGGGGGAGGTTGCTGTCGGCGAACCGGTCCTGCCACGCGCGCGAGGACGCGATGAAGACGGGGATGCAGTTGACGAAGGCGCAGCCCGCGGCAAGGGCCTGCTCCGCGTACCACTCGGTGGCGCGCTCGGCGCCGACTGGGAGATACGAGACGAGCACCTCGGCCCCGCGCTCGCGCAGCACGCGGGCGACGTCGGCGGGCTTCCCTGGGGCCTCGCGCACGACTTGGCGGAGATAGCGGCCGAGCCCGTCCATGGTGGGGCCGCGCTGGACCTTAACGCCGGTGGCCGGGACATCGGCGAAGCGGAACGTGTTGTTGGGCGGGGCGGCGATCGCCTCGGCGATGTCGCGTCCGACTTTCGCGTCGGAGACGTCGAAGCCCGCGACGAACTCGACGTCGCGCACGTGGTAGCCACCCAGGGACACGTGCATGAGGCCGGGGACGAACTCGTCCTCCTTGGCGTCTCGGTAGAAGTGCACCCCCTGGATGAGCGACGACGCGCAGTTGCCGAGCCCGACGATCGCCACCCGGATGCTGTCGCTCTTCATGCCCCGTGCCTTCGCTGGAGAGCCGCCGCGGACGCCCGAACGCCCGCGCCGCTGGGTGGAAATGGCCAGCGGCGGACGACGTACTCTGGTTGACTGGAACGACGGTAATGGAGGGCGGTGATTGCGCGGTGAGCGCATGGTGAAAGCGGCCTGAGGGAGAGGGCGGGGATCACGCAGATGGAGGGACGTCATGCGGAGTCTGCCGCCTTTGGCGGAAAGGCGGTTCTGGGCTGGGAGGGTTTCAGCGCCGGGTCGCACGAGCGCCGCCGAGCGTGGTGATCGGGTTGGTCACCAGCTCCTGGGTGCGGCGGAGGCCGTCGTCGTACAGGAGCTCTGGCGGTGGTCCTTGCCGCTACTCCACGGCTTCTGCACGCTGAAGAGCCGGCCCAGCGCGCGTAGGCCATGTACAGCTTCCAAGCGCCGGGAGTCCCGTCGTCGGTTGCCGGGAGCGTCGAAGTTCAGCGAGCCCCGCTCGTGTACGGCCGCGCGGCGGTTAAGGCGTCGTACTGGTACCAATAGGCGTGATCGGCGACGAGGTTGCCGGCGAGGTCATGGACTGTGGGGCACTGCCGTCGGCGTGCTCCCCGTGTCGGTCGTGACGCTGTCGAGCCGGTTGCGCTGGCCGGTCGCGTGCTCCTTGGCCGCGATCAGCTCGTAGAGGCCGTCGTCGTCGGAGTCCTGCCTCGACCCCGCCGGAGTTGAGGTACTCTCCCAGCCCGTCGGTCGGGCCCGCGCCCTCCGTTCAGTTGCCCCGCGTGTCCAACCCCCACAAGACCCGCCTCGGGATCGCCGACGCCGAGTAGTCGATGCCGTCTTTGGTGGAGTTCAGGATGCCGCGTTCGGCCGAGCGGAGTCTCGAGAGGGGGTCGTAGCCGTACACCCACGAGTGGGTGTTGCTGGCGTTCACTGGTCGACCGGCGCGTAGTGCCGGTTGCCAGCCGCCCTGAGGAGACACACCCGCGGTACGACCGCAGCGAGCGACACGTAATTGCGTGGACCGACTGTGCCGCCGTTCATGACGCACACATTCCGTGCTGTCATGCGAAGATGATCGGCACGAGCTCCAGGTCCCGGATCTTCTTCTTTGCAAGCGCGCGGCCCAGATCACCGCGCAGCCAGAGCCTGCGCTCAGGATAGCTGATGATCCTGCCGTCAGGGAATCGCTCGATGCCACCCTCCCACACTGGGCAAAGCGAGGCCGCTGGCAGCCTGACCTTGTTCAGAGCACTCTCTCGCGCCGTGAAGCAGACGCCGCTGATCGGGCCCGGAAGAGCCTCCCCTCGAACCGCTCCGCACTCGGGACACTCTATCCGCTTCACACGACGCTCCACGATCGCGCTTTCGGGCACAACGAACTCCGGAACGATCTGGAGCCAGCGCTCCTTCAGCTTTATCTTCCCGATCGTCTCGATCTCCAGCAACGGCAACTCGTCGCTGCACTCTTCCGACAGCTCACCGGCCAGTTGCTCAGTTAGCATAAAAAAGGCATTGTCTCCAATCCAGATGCTAGCGCACTTGCCCGCCTTGTTGAGATCACTTGCTGGAAGCCGGAGCGGGCAATTCTGTCTTGTTCCAGCCCCACAGGCTGCACACGCGTCGCTCTGGTCCACGTCCATGATATGCGTGACACTCGCGATGTCGTCGCGCCCCATAGGGAAGTCGATGTCACGGCCTGTGTGAATAATGCCAAACAATGGCGCATGGGCGAAGTCGACCGGCGAGTACACATCCTGAATGAAATTCGCGTGCCAATCCGAAGTGACAAGCTTCGCCTTGACCGTGGCCACAATCTCATCGCGCCAGGATTCGTCGCCAAGTGGGACGAGCATTTTGAACCACGGTGTCTTTATCCCATACTGTTGCTCAAGAACATAGCCCTTCTCTCTCCAGCTCTGCATCCGTGCGGCCAGCGCGCTTGACACCTTACCTACCGGATGAAAGGAGATTTCCAGATACTCTTGCATGCGCTCGTCAATTGAACATCTTAGCGATTGCGGCGATCCAATCGTCCTGGGGGGGCTGGCACCGACCTTGTGCCACCGATCTCTGCTTTGAGAGGTCGGTGCTTCCCTCGTTGACCGGCCTCAGTCCCATTTGAAGCCCTCCCATCCGGCCTATGCCGCGGGGTCTCCCGGCGGCGGGTCGCACGGGAACTCCCCCTCCCGCTCTCCCATCCACCAGCGCACGCTGGACCACTCCCAATCCTCCGGCCTCTCACCAGGCCCCCGCTCGACCGGGTTGCGGTGGATGTACCGCACCTCGCGGCGGAACTCGTGCTCGTCGCGCACATTCCGGTCGAAGCCGCCCCCCTTCTGCCAGTATCGCGGCCGGCCATGCGCGTCCACGATCCGGACGAGGATCGGGGCGTCGATCTCCCGCCAACGCGCGAGGACGCGCACCGAGACGGAGAGCTTGAGCGACTTGAGGGCGGGCGCGAGCTCGCCGTGCTCCGGCGCGCGGAGGAGCGGGTGCACATGCTCGGGCATCAGCACCCATGCGAAGATCCCGAGCGAGAACTCGGCACCGACGCCGGCCAGGGCTTCCAAGAAGAGACGGCAGATCTCAGGGTTGTCGAGGAGGGGGAGACGCCGCTGGCAGGAGAAGGTGATGAAGCGCACACCGCCGGGCTCCTCGCGGCGGCGCATCCGCTTGCGGTGGGGCGATGGGATCCGCACGGGGTCAGCATACCTCGGACGTTCGGCGGAGGAGACGAAGGAGCACCGACCTTTCAGAGCAAACGTCGGTGGCACGGGTTGATGCCAGCCCGCCACGTGGTCGGTGTCCCCCGCCCTCTCGGGACGCCTACCCAATTATCCAGTCGATCAACTTCGCCGTCAGGAAACAAGTCTCGATGTTCCTGCGGAATGCGGTGGTGAACTTGGTAGTCAGCGGGAAACGCTTTACCCGTCGACTCCTCGTACGCCTCCTTGAATATCTTACGATAATCGCGGCTATGCGCCCACAGCCCGCCCTCGCCGACGTAATACGTGGGCGTGAGGGGGATCGACAGATTGTGGACCGGGACGCGTTCGCCGTCGAAGGCCAGCGAGACGACCTCGGCTTCGCCCCGCGATGGCGGGACGCCCGTCACCGGGCCGCAGCAGGTCGGCCCACCCGTCGCGGTTGCCGTGCGACTCCAGAACTGCGACCAGCGGCGTGACTCATGGCGCACCAAAGCTCCGCGGCGTCCAAATCATCTCGGGTAGCGACAGCAATCCAGATGTCGAGACTAGCGCCGACCCGTTCGCGACGGGAATCCCCCAGCACGCATTAGGCAGCGCAGCTTGCCCGATCAATGATCCATCACGCGGGTCTATGAGCACCCCTTCGATCGGTATTCCCCCTTTCTTGGGCCACTGGAGTGCGAAGAGCCATGAGGAGTCGGGCGCTCTGCTCAGGCACTGGAATCCTCGGTCGCGCCCTTCGCCCGAGCCCTGGAACCGAACGACTTCGCCATCCGGCGCTCGACGCCAGAGCTCGTTTCCGTGCAGGTCCATGGCGAGGATCTCTCCCCATTGAAGCTCCGAGAGCGCTAGCCATGAGTCGCCGAATGCCGCTCCCGCAATGCTGCGGCTACCGGTCTCTCGCCGAATGATGGCTGTCTCTCGAGAAAGCGAACCGCGGAGTTCCAAGACATATTTACTAGCACGCCTTCGAGGACCCACCGCTCGCAGAAGCACAAGGATCGGTCTCGTGCTGTCAGCGATGGCATAAACGACACCACCTAGCGTGCCCATGGCCTCACCCGTCTCTGCGTCGATCTCGGCGAGCTCGCCGGAGAGCTGGAGAATCAAGAAGCTATCGTTATCCAGGCACAGAATCTCAGACACCTCACTGTATCCGTCGAGCTCCCAAATAAGAGCCCCGCTTCGCCAGTCGTACGCGGCAATGCGCCCTTCGAAATATGCAACCGCCACAACATCCCTTGAGGGCAACATCGCCGCCGTCGCCCCGATTCTCATCTTTGCGCTCAAGACGGGGCCAAGAGGCGCACCGTCCAAGCTCGAGACGAAGCAAGAGTCATCGCCAAGTACGACGAGCACATCGTTGCGATGCACGTCGCCGAATAGTTGGGCACACTGAGTATCTGCCATGTTGTCATCCATGAGTTCAGAGACCGTTGAAAGTCACGCCAAACTCGATCTTGAGTTGCGCAAGGACGTTCTCAACGTCCTACCGAGTTGCGTTTCCATGCGTCTTGAGCCACTCCTTCCATCGGTTGTTCCGTGCACTTGCGAGTCCCGTGCCCTTCCGGTGAATCCGCTTGTACCAGTCCCTACCGAGCTGCGCACCTATCGACTCTAGCTCCTCCTTCGAGAACCATTTTTGAAATTGTGGCCAGAGTTGCTTTGGATAGAAATGATGGAATTCAAACAGATGGCATGCCTTGCCATTGTGCACCAGAACCCCATCGTCGCCGACGAAGTAGTCGTGCAGGCTTTCGACTTCCATATTGTAGACGGTCGTGCGAGTTCCCGTGGAGGTGACGGACTCGACTAGTGCTTCGCCCAGCACGGTCTCGACGTGCTCACCCGGCTCGAGACTGCCCGCCTCCACCCAGCCCCACTCCAGCGAATAGAACGGATGCTCCTCGGACGTCTGGAAGACTTGCTGGCCGTTCGTCGAAACCACCGCGACGAGCACGAGGGGCGCCGCCCCGCGGGTGAACGTGCTGAGCACGCGTTGGAGCGTGGTGTCCCCCGTTTCTACGTCGCGCGCAAAGACGAGATCACCGTCTTGAATCTGCTCGATCGGTACTCGGCCACGCGCGGTCCACACCGGTGTTCCCGCTTCGAAGCACCCGCATGCCCGCGTGAGGAACTTCAGCGCACGCTCGGCCAGTCCAAATGACATGTAGTTGTAAGCTCGAAAGATTGCGCGCCCGAAGGTGCCCGCATACTGCTTGGCCGCACTCCAGGCGCTAGCGCCGATTCTGCCCAAGAAGCCGCCAAGCTTTCCAACAAGCTTGCCGCTCGGGATTAGCCCCAGCGCGAGGCCAAGAGCGAGCTCGCCACCCGTTGTTTCTCCGAGCGCGTGAAGTGCTAACTCGCCGACGACTGCCCCACGACGCGGGCAACGGGATTGCCCAACCCGTCGTCGCCGCCGAGGTCGCACATGGCAACCAGGTCGCCGCCGGCGTCCTGGATGGCCCAGGCTTCGGCGCCGCTCTGGTTGTACTGGACGAGCAGCTCGTCGAAGCCGTTGTCGCCGGGGCCCCAGACGTACTCGCGCTGGACGGTGCCGAGGACGGCCCCGCCGCCGCCGCCACCGCTCATCTCGAGCTGGCCCTGCTCGTAGCCGGAGGGGGCGCTCTGCTCGTCGGGGTTGGCGTCGAGCGGGACGGTCTGGCTGGCGAGGGCCTCGAGCGTGGGATCACCCTGAGCGCCGCCCAGGGTGATCGTCGGGTTGGTCACCAATTCCTGGATGCGGCGGAGGCCGTCGTAGTGGTACCGCTCGGTGCGGAGGTCGTCGCTCCCGGGCGTCACCGGGGCCTGCGTCCGCACGAGCCGTCCCAGCCCGTCGAACATGAAGTGCTTGAGCAGGTTGCCGAGAACGATCTGGCCCCCAACGAGCGAGGCCTCGTTCACCTGGGCCCGCAAGCTGATGCCGGGGCATCCCGATCCGAGGCTGAACCTGGCGCTGGCGCTGGAGCAGGCGGGACGGATCGACGACGCGCTGGAGGAGTACCGCGCCGCGCTCGAGGTGTATCCGGAGCACATTCAGAGTGTGCAGGCCATCACGCGTTGCAGGATCCGGTACAGGCCGGACGAGCTCGCCGGCGATCCGCTGCTCGGCGATCACCTGCGGCTCATCGCCCACCGCGGCGAGACGCCGGAGTGGCGCGAGTGGGCCCGCCGACAGCTCGTGCTGGTCGAGTAGGCACCCGTGGGCCGCGGCCGGCCTCCCCTCGGGCGGACGCGAGGCCGCGCGGGCAGGAGGCCGCGCGGGCGCGTGCGGCCTGCGCTCAGAAGCTCGCGGCGTGCAGGCCGCCGGGGCGCGCCGCCCCAAAGAGCAACGCCGCAAGCTGCAGCGTGCACACGGTCGCGTCGCAGGTCTGCAGCCAGGCCGGCATGCCGTCGGTGTGGTTGAGGAGGAGCGTGAGGCCGAAGGCGGCGGCGGTCATCGCCTCGAGGATTCTGAGCGCCGCGCGCACCGGTTTCGGCCCCGTCTTGCGGCTCCCGGACGGGTCCGCCGGAAGGGTCGCGATCCCAAACTGCCTTTCCCCGGTCGCCGTGGTCGGTCGCGTCATCATGGTCTCACCGGTCCCCTCCGTGGTCAAAGGTCGGGCGCGGGCGGCTCCGCCCGCGCCCTCGGAGGAAGGGCTGTTCAAGCCCGATGGGGTGCGGTCCACGTTCCTTGCTTCGATCCGCACCCTTGCCGCCCGCGTCCGCTTGACGGATTGCCGGCGACGCAGTGCCTCGGCCCCGTTGTACGATCAAACAACGGATGTGCCGCGATCCGCCCGCTCAGCCGCCGCCGTCCAGATCGTCGTCGACGTCGTCCAGTTCCTCGCCGGCGTCGTCCACTGCGTCCTCCATCTCGTCGGCGGTCTCGTCGGCGGCCTCGCCCATCTCCTCGCCGGCCTCCTCGAGGTCGCCTTCCTGCTCACAGCCGGCCAGGCCCCCGCTCAGGCCGAGCGCCGCGCCGATCAGGATCGACGCCCAGGCGCTTCCAGTGATTCTGCGCTTCATGCTCTATTCCTTTCACCCGCGGCCGGAGGCCGCTGCGACTCACACTCTCGGCGTCGTGCCCCGCCCGACGAGCCCCGCGATCAGCGAGAGCAGGAAGAGGACGACGAAGACGAAGAACAGAACCTTCGCGATCGTCGCGGCGCCCGCCGCGATGCCGCCGAACCCGAAGATCGCCGCGATGATCGCGATGATGAAGAATGCGATTGCCCAGCCCAGCATCAGAAGCTCCTTTCAGCACAGCGCCCGCTCATCGATGCCCTCCAGGGCGTCGCGCTCCCGGGCACCCTACTCGCAATCATGTTGCCTGATGCCGTTGAGCCCACGGTGATCCCCGAGTGAATCCCGACTCATCGGTTCCTGTCAGTCGTTGGCGTCTTCCGCGGCGTCGTCCAGCGCATCGCCGGCGGCCGCGACGTCCTCGCCGACACCCTCTGTCGTGTTGCACGCGCTGAGGGTCACGGTTGCGGTGGCCAAGCTGGCGATGATCAGGGCGGTCAGCAGCTCGGGATGCGAATTCGCGCTCTTGTCCTTCATGGTCTGTTCTCCTGTTGCGCAGACGGCGTGGCCGCCCGGCTGAGTACACGAAGGTTCTCTCCTGCCCGTGGCCCGGCGCTGAAGCAAGGGTGAAACCCCTTTCATGATGCGAAAGTCTGCGACCATTTTCCGTGATACCGCGTAGACTGGAGGCATGCCTAGCACGATTCACGATGGCCTTGGCGTCCAAGAGGGTCCGGCGGGCACGGCGATGCCGCCCGCGGCGGGGGTGGCTGCCCCTCAGGCGCGCAAAGGCGGCAGAGGTGACACCATGAGGATTCTCGTGATCGAGGACAACCCCAAGATGGCCGCCGCGGTCGAAAGGGGCTTGCGCGAGAATGGGTACGCGGTTGACGTGTGTCATACGGGATTTGAGGGTGAGGATGTCGCGTCATCCGGTTCGTACGACCTCATCCTTCTTGACCTCATGCTGCCCGATCGCGACGGCGTGGACGTGTGCCGCACGCTGCGCCGCCGGAAGGTCAACACGCCGGTCCTGATGCTCACGGCGCTGTCCGGCACCGACGACAAGGTCGCGGGGCTCGACGCGGGCGCCGACGACTACCTGGGCAAGCCCTTCGAATTCGAGGAGCTGCTGGCGCGCATCCGCGCGCTGCTGCGCCGCGGCGAGGCGAGCGAGGGGCGGGTGCTCAAGTACGACGACCTCGAGCTCGATCTCTACACGCGGAAGGCGAAGCGGGAGGAGACCGAGTTCGAGCTCTCGAACCGCGAGTACATGCTGCTCGAGTACCTCATGCGGAACCCCAACCGCGTGCTCTCCCGCTCGCAGATCGCCGAGAAGGTCTGGGACATGAACTTCGAGCCGGGGAGCAACGTGATCGACGTCTACGTCTCGGCCCTTCGGAAGAAGATCGACCGGGGGTTCGAGCGTCCCCTGCTCCACACGGTCAAGGGCGCCGGCTACAGGTTCGGCGTGCTGGAATAGGATGGGTTCGACAGAGTCAGTGCCGAACTGGGCGAGGCCGGGAAGCCGCGTATCGTCCATCTCGATGCGTACACGGCTCACGCTCTGGGTCGTGGCGATCTTCTCGTTGATCCACTTCGCGACGACCGGCGTGTACTGGCTCTATCACTCGTCGGCCCTGAGCCGAGAGTTCGACCGGCGCCTGACCGAGCGCACGCTCGACGTGGTCGAGGCGATCCGGGGCAGCGTCCCGGGAATCGACGAGACGGTGCTGGAGCTCCGCGCGAACCGGGCGTTTCACGCCGGGCGCGGCGGCAACCTCCGGGCCGGCGTGTTCGACGCCCGGGGCCGGAGCGTGGTCCCCGAGGGCACCATGCCGAAGCCGCCCGAGGGCCTGCGCTGGGAGGCGTCGCTCGGGTCGGGCGTGCCGCGCCTGGCGCACCTGCCGCTCGCGGCCCTCTCGAATCCCGATCCCGACTCCCGCGTCGCGCGGGCGGTCGTGCGCAGCTTCACGGGTCGCGACTCCCAGCCGTACCTGCTCGTCGTCGTCGTCGGCGATGCGTATGTGTATCGGGAGCGCGCCGCGGCGGCGCAGACGCTGGCCCTGGCCGCCGTCATCGGCCTGCTCGCGGCCACCGTGGCGGGGTGGTTCATCGCGGGCATCGCGGTCGCCCCGTTCGAGCGCCTGCGCACCCTCGCGCAGCACCTGCGCCCCGAGTCGCTGGGCGAGAAGATCGAGGTCGGCCACTCCTCGGCCGAGGTCGAGGAGCTGACGCGAGAGCTCGAGTCGGCGCGCGGCCGGCTTGAGGCGGCGTTCTCCGCGCAGGAGCGGTTCCTCTCCAACGTGACGCACGAGATCAAGACCCCCATCGCGGTGCTCCTCGTCGAGGCGCAGACCCTCTCCCACGTCGATCTCCCGCCGCAGGCTCTGGAATTCGTCAAGAGCGCCGAGCACGAGATGACCCGGCTGGGGCAGCTGGTCGAGGGCTTCCTGACGCTGACGCGGCTGCGCGACTCGAAAGCGGTCGTGTCGTCGATGGCCTGCCGCGCGAATGACCTGGTCATGGACAGCGTGGACGATTGCCAGCTGATGGCGTCGCAGCACGGCGTGCATCTCCGCCCGATGCTCCTGAGCGACGACGACACGCTCGAGACCGAGATGCGCGGGGACGCCTATCTCCTCACCACCATGCTCAACAACCTGATCCGCAACGCGATCCGCTTCAGCCCCCCGGGCGAGACCGTGACGGTCGTGCTCGAGCGCGACCCCGATCGTGTCCGCATCGCGGTGGCGGACCGCGGGCCCGGCATCCCGCCGGACCGCATGTCCACCATCTTCGACCGATTCTCCCAAGCCCCGGAGGAGCAGCGGCGCGGGCGGGGCCACGGCCTCGGGCTCGCGATTGCGCAGGGCATCGCGGAGCTCCACGCCGGCCTCATCGAGGTCGCAAACCGCGACGGCGACGGGTGCGTGTTCACGGTGTCGCTGCCGGCGCGCACCGCCGGCGAGGTGGACACGCGGGTGCCGACCCGGATCGTCAGCGTCGCCCCGCCCGCCAATGCCGGCGCCTCCGTCTAAACAACATTCTGGAGCGCCGTGCGGGTGCGCACGGCCCCGACACCGACCATCGCCCTAAGAGCTCTTTCACGCCCCGGCCACGCCTTCTTCACCCCGTGGGCCGAGCATCTATCGCGGAGGCGGATAGCTATGCAGGAACGCGCCGTGTTCGTGACATGCCTGGCGGTCGCAATCCTCAGCGGCACGGTGCTCTTCTCGGAGGGACTGGACCACGGGGCGATGTGGCTGGACATCGTGTTCCTCGTCGCGAGCGCCATCTGCCTCGCCGTCGCGCTCGTCCTCCTCTCTCGCCGTCTCAAGAAACTGGGGAACGACCTTTACCAGCAGCTGGGCGGGTGAGGCACACCGACGCGCGTGGACTTTCCTATAGCCCGTGGGCTGAGTGCACTTTCATCGCCCGGTCACTACATCGTCATCCCGCGGGACCATGGATTGGTGGTGGTCGGGGCGGGCCCCGCCGGCCGTGTAGCACCGTTGGGCCCTTGGCAAGGAGATAAGGCATGTACAGCCGGAATCGACGGACCGCCGTTGGCGCCGCGAGCATCTTGGCGATCGCCGGGCTCGCAGCGACCACATTCGGACAGGTCGAGCGTGATCGGGACCAGACAGAGCGGCAGAGCTACGGGCAGACCGGCACGGCGCGGCAGGAGTCCACGGCGTGGCACTTCTGCAAGGGGGAGGACCTCCTCGGGATGAACGTGGAGGACAGCACCGGCGAGACGATCGCCACCGTCAGCGACCTGATTTTCGAGCGCGGCAGCGGGCGCATCACGCACGCGGTGCTCGCGGCTGGCGGGGTGCTGGGCATCGGCTCGAAGGAGTTCGCCGTGCCCTACGCGCGCCTGCAGTACCTGTCCGGCGACGGCGAGGGCGCCCTGGGCGGCGACGACAACCGCTTCACGACCGACATACAGCGGGACGACATCGAGCGCGCTCCCGAGTTCCGCGCAGAGGAGTGGGCGAACCTCGACCACACGACATGGTGGGAGGAGACCAAGAGCTGGTTCGGCGCCGACGATGGCGTGGACGCGGACGATTGGGACACCGACCGGGACGGCTTGGACGGCGACGACGACCTGGACGCGGACGACGCGCTCGACCGCGATGACGACCTCGACGCGGATGACGCGCTCGACCGCGACGACAATCGGGTCGATCCGGATCGTCAGCGACAGGACTCGGGTCGCCACGCGACCGATCACATGCAGCACCAGGCGGACCCCTACGCGGACAAGATCCGGGAGGGGCAGCGCGAGGAGCTCCGGGGCACGGTGAAATCGATCGACCGCGCCGCCGGAGAAGACAACCACACCATCGTCACCGTCGAGACCGCCGACGGCGACACCAAGACGGTGCTGTTCGGCCCCTCCTGGTACGTGATGACGCAGGAAGGCACGCCCTATCGCAACGAGGAGATCACGCTCGAGGTCTGCCCGATCGAGGGCGGCGAGGCCGACTATGTGGCCTGCAAGTCGAAGGACCCCTCGAAGGAGTACACGCTGCGCGACGAGCAGGGGCAGCCCTCCTGGTCGAGCGGCACGCAGCGGCTCATGCTGATGAGCGATCTTGTGGGCGCCGAGGCAACGCTGCCGTCGCGCGACGACACCGGCGACGTGGAGGACGTCATCGTCGAGGCCAACAGCGGGAACATCGTGCTCGTGGCGCTCGACGCCAACGAGAACTTCCTCGGCGTGGGCGACGACCTGAAGGCCGTCCCGTGGCCCGTGGTCCGCGTCGTGGACAGCGACACCGTGCGTATCGACGCAACCGAGGAGATGCTGACCAGCTCCGAGGAGATCCCCGACGAAGTGACCGAGCTGGCCACGAGGGCCCGCCTGGAGCCGCTCTACACCGTCTACGAGGTCGAGATCGCGCCGATGGAGCGGCGCTCCGCGTCCGCCGGACAGGATTGGACCCAGCCGACAGACCTGGCGCAGGACGATCCCATCCAGGCGCTCCGGGACGGCGAGGAGATGACGGTCTCCGGCCGAGTCACGGATGTGAGCGCCAAGACCGTCACCGGCTTCGACTCTGAGATGATGGTCGCCAGCATCGACACCGATGAAGGCTCGAAGGAGGTCATCCTCGGGACCAAGAAGTACTTCGACGAGAACCCGATCATGGTGAGCCCCGGCGACGAGGTCCACATTCAGGCCAAGAGCGCCCAGATCGACGGGCGCGAGTGCCTGGCAGCGACGACGCTCGACGCAAACGGTCAGGAGACCGCCCTCTGGAGCGGTGACCAACCGCTGTGGCAGGACGACTGAACCGGCACGCCGCCGGCCGCGGAAGCGCAGTCTCCGCGGCCGGCGGCGTTCTCTCTGCTCGGCAGGATCCACCAAGCAAGGAAGCGCATGGCTCGTCAGATTCGGCAGCGCACCCTCATGTACACGCGATCGTCGCCGGAACGGAGAAGGGCGCGCCAGACCTCTCCGGTCTCCGAGACCCGGGCGGCGCCTCGCCCCACCCCGACCGCGGGGGCAGGACGCGTCGCGTATCCCCCGCCTCCGCTCCAAGCGCCGGTGCCGGCGCAACGCCGCTTGCTCTCTCGGCTGCTGGTGGTTGGGATTGTGCTCGTCGTCATCGCCGCCGTGATTGTCGCGGCCACCTCGGGGTGGGCGGCGGGTGCGGTGGTTCTGGTGCTCGGGCTCGGGCTCGCTGTGATCGTGAATCCCTCGACGTGGGGCGAGCACGCGTCCGCCGAGCCGCCGCCCGAGCAGCCCGACCGCGAGGTCCGCTTCTGATGGAGTGATCGTCCCCTCCCGCGAACCCACGGGCCCGGGGTGTTCCGCCCCGGGCCCCTTTCGTTGGTGTCTGTCCGCCCCGTAGGCTGGATTCCGACGCCTGCCTCCGCCCGAAGAGGTCGGAGTGGCTGCTCGCAAATGTCGCGAGCAGGAAGCGGACAGCGCACGGCCCATCCACCACCGTCCGGCAGTAAGAGCCTCGCCAACCGCGGCGACGGCCCGGAAATCTCCGATTTCGTTCGCTCAGTGGCAGCACTCACGCCCGCCCTGCGCCTGTCATTGATCGCGGGCACGCCGCGGCCCGGGAGGGCGATGTGGATCCGAGCCCGTCAGAGAGCCCCAGCCCGCCGCCGAGGCCGAAGGAGACGGCGCCGGGCCCGATCGCTCACGGGCGAGAGGCTGTCTACCTCGCCAATCTAGAGGCGTTCGGGGCCCGGGCCGCCCGCCTGTGCTGCCTCCTCCAGCGGGGGCGGCTCACCGCCGACTCGTGCTTCCTGGCCCTCACCCAGCTCTGGATCCAGCTCGCGCGGTCGCACCGGCGGCTGGACGACTCGTGCGCCGGGGCGGAGAACGGCGGCGCCCCGACAGACCCGGGTGCATGAGCCGTGCAAAGAAGATGCTTCAGTCTGGAGAGACCCCGGGGTACACTCGCAGGCGCGGGCGAACCCGCCGGCGCTGCGTTCCCAGGGGCGAGAGCGATGCCGAACGAAGCTGGCGAGTCTGGCGTGGCGGTGACCGAGATCCTGCGCGCGGTCGGGAAGCGCGACTCGGCCGCGGAAGAACTGCTCTCGGTGGTCTACGACCATCTGCGTGCCATCGCCCGTCAGCGGATGGCCGGCGAGCGCGCGGGCCACACGCTCCAGGCGACCGCGCTGGTGCACGAGGCATTCCTCAAGCTCATCGGGGACGAGGAGGTCTCGTGGGAGAGTCGGGCGCACTTCTACGCGGCCGCCGCCCAGGCGATGCGCCGGATCCTCATCGACCACGCCAGGCGCCGCGGCGCCGACAAGCGCGGCGGCGGCCTGAGGCGCGTGCCCCTGAGCGTCGTCGATCTCGCCGCCGAGACCGATCCCGAGCAGATCATGGCGCTCGAGGAAGCCATGACCGAGCTCGAGCAGTCCGACCCGCGCTCGGCCTCGATCGTGCGCCTGCGCTTCTTCGCGGGGCTGGGGGTCGAGGAGACCGCCGCCGTGCTCGGCCTCTCCGAGCGGACCGTGATGCGGGATTGGGCGTACGCCCGCGCCATGCTCTTCGAGCGGATGAGCGGGGAGGCCCCGCCCGCGGAGGTCCCGGATGGCCACTGACCGCGAGAAGGACATCTTCTACGCGGCGCTCGACCTGCCCACCGAGCAGCGCGCCCCGTTTGTCGCGGCCAAGTGCGCGAGCGACCAGCCCGCCGTGGAGCGTGTCCTGCGCCTCGTGGCGGCGCACGAGCGGGCCGAGCAGTTCATGGGCGCCCCCACCATCGACGGCGGCGGGCCTCGAAGCCCCGACGGGCGCGGGGAGACAGAGCTGCGCGTCGGCGCCTCCGTCGGCCCCTACACGCTCGAATCGGTGCTCGGCGAGGGCGGCTTCGGCCTCGTCTACCTCGCAAAGCAGCACGAGCCGGTCTCGCGCACGGTGGCGTTCAAAGCGCTCAAGGCCGGGATGGACTCGCGGGCCATTGTCTCGCGCTTCGAGACGGAGCGCCAGGCCCTCGCGGTGATGAACCACCCCAACGTCGCCCGGGTCTTCGACGCCGGCCAGACAGCGCAGGGCAGGCCCTACTTCGTCATGGAGCACGTCCCGGGAGAGCCCATCACCAGCTTCTGCGCGCGCAAGCAGCTCTCGATCCGGCAGAGGCTCGGGCTCTTCGAGCAGGTCTGCCTCGCCGTCCAGCACGCGCACCACAAGGGCATCATCCACCGCGACCTCAAGCCCTCCAACGTGCTCGTCACCACCGTGGACGACAAGCCGGTGCCCAAGGTCATCGACTTCGGCATCGCCAAGGCGATCGGCCCGCAGAGCCCGGGCGCCACCATGACCGTGGAGGGCCACTTCATCGGAACGCCCGCGTACATGTCCCCCGAGCAGGTCACCGGCGGGGCGGTGATGGACACGCGTTCCGACGTGTACACGCTCGGCGTGCTGCTCTACGAGATCCTCACCGGCTCGCTCCCCTTCGAGCGCGAGCGGCTGGAGCGCACGCCGCTCGCGTCGCTCGCCCAGATCATCCGCGAGGAGACGCCGCCGCGCCCCTCCACCCGCATCCTCCGGCCGGCCGAGGGCGGGGCCGTCCTCCCGCGCACGCGCCAACTCGCCGGCCAGCTCAGGGGCGACCTCGACTGGATCGTGATGCGCGCGATCGAGAAGGAGCCCGGCCGCCGATATCAGACCGCCGCCGCGTTCGCCGCGGACATCCGCCGCCACCTGCGCGATGAGCCGGTCGAGGCCGGGCCCCCCAGCGGGGGCTACCGCCTGCGCAAGTTCACCCAGCGCCACCGCGGCGAGCTCGCCGCCGCGGCGCTCGTGCTCGTCGCCCTGGTCGGGGGCCTGATCTCCAGCCTGATCTTCGCGGCCCGTGCCGAGGAGCAGCGCCTGCTCATGCGCCGAGAGCTGGAGAAGTCGCAAGAGTTCGGCGCCTTTGCGACGGGCATGCTCGCCGGGCTCGATCCCGCCGTCGCTCGGGGCCAGGACCGCACGCTGCTCTCCCAGATCGTCACCGACGCCCGCAGGCAGATCGATGCCAGCCCGCCCGAGCGCCCCGACGTCGAGGCCGAGATGCGCGACCTCCTCGGAACGGCCTACTACAAGATTGCGGACTTTGGCGCGGCCGAGACTCAGTTCTCCCGCGCCCTGGCGCTGGCGAACGAGTCGCTCGGGGCGGACCACGACCTGACGCTGCGCATCCGCCAGGCGCTCGGCCAGGTCTACGTCGAGACCAGCCGCTTCGACGAGGGCAGGCGCGAGATCGCGGCCGTGCACGAGGTCCGGGAGCGCATGCTCGGCCCGGAAGACCCGGAGACCGTCACGTCGCTCTTCAACATGGCGTGCGTCGACCGATTGATGGGCCGGTTCGAGCAGGCCAAAGCCGGCTTCGAGCGGGTGCTGGAGCTGCGCTCGCGCGTGCTCGGCGACCGGCACGAGGACACGATGTCGGCCCGCAACAGCCTGGCCGCCGTGCTCGACGAGCTCGGCGAGCCGGAGCGGTCGATCGAGCTGCTGCGCACCGTGATCGACTTCCAGCTCCAAGAGCTCGGCCCCGACCACCCCCACACCCTCGCCACGCAGAACAACCTCGCCGACACGCTCGGCACGGTCGGCCGCCACCACGAGGCCGCGGCGATCTTCGAGCGCGTGCTCGAAACGAAGCGCCGCGTGCTCGGCCCCGACCATCCGAGCCTCGCGGTCGCGCTCAACAACCTTTCGCACTCCTACCGCGAGCTCGACCGCCGCGCCGAGGCCGAGCCCCTGCTCGCCGAGGCGATCGCGATCTGCGAGCGCACCTCCGGCGAGCGCGACCTGCGCACGCTCGTCCTCCAGAACAGCCTCGCCGGGCTCTACATCGACACCGATCGCGCGGCCCAGGCGGTCGGCATCCTCGCCCCCATCGCGCCGGTGTGCGACGAGGTCGTCGGGCCCGAGCACCCGCTCTCGCTGGCCCTCTGGGCGAACCTCACGAAGGGGTACCTGGCCCTCGGAGATTCGGGCGCGGCGCTCGGCGCGGCCCGTGCGCTCGTCGAGCGAGCCGAGGGCAAGCTCGCCGAGGACAGCGCCGAGCTCGCCTACTACCGGCGCCACCTCGGCGAGGCGCTCCTGGGCGCGGGAGACCCCGAGGGCGCCGAAGTCGTGCTCCGCAGAGTCCTGACGAGCTACGAGGGGGCGACTGGCGGCGAGAGCGAGGGCCGGACGCGCACGCTCGGCCTGCTCGCGGAGGCGTGCGACGCGCTCGGGCGGGCCGACGACGCGGCCCGGTGGCGCCGGCTCGCCGCCGCTCACGCGGATGCGCCGGGCGAGCCCGGCGGATGAGGAGCGGGAATCGCGCGTGAGGTCGACCGACCCCTTGCGCCGGCATTCCCGTGCGCATCCCCGGGGCGCGGCGTCCAGGCGAACTGTCGCGGCCACTTCCCCCGCGACCCGGGCGGGCCGGTATCATGGTTTCGGCGGGTGCTCTCGGTCGCGGGTCGCCACGGAGACGAGCGGCAACCCGTCGGGGACGCCCCCGGAGACCTCTCGCCGTGCCGCCCTCCGCCGCAGAACCCGGCTTGTTCTTCATCCGAGGCTCGCCCCGCTCGGGGACGAACTGGGTCGGCGCTCTTCTCAATCTCCATCCGCACATCTCGTGCGCCGGCGAGTTCCACCTGGAGCACATCTTCAACGCCAAGCACCAGATCCAGGCGCTCCGCTGGCAGCTCGTGGCGCAGGAGCCCGTCCGCTCAGCGCTCGACCGCGCATTCCAGAACATGCTGCGCGAATGCATCGAGGCCGGCTGCCCTGGGAACCCCGGAACGCGATGGATGGGCGACCGCACGCCGCGGGAGATGCTCGACATCTGCCCGGGCGGCTCCTTCTTCTGGATCGTGCGGGACGGGCGCGACGTGCTCGTGAGCTGGACGCGTCACCTGCTCCGGAACGGGCCGGAGTTGATCCGCGTCGTGGTTCCGGAGCACGCCGGCCGAGACGCCATGCTCTCGCTGGCCGCGCGACTCGCCGCCGATCCGTGCCTCTTTGAGACGGATCCGCCGGCGCTCCTCAGCGTCGAGCCGTGGGTGAGGTTCTTCGCCGGAGCGTGGGCCCGGCGCTGGCGGTCGGACAGCGGCTGTGCGGCCTACTTCGACTCCCCCGGCTCGACAAGCCGGGTGCTGCGGCTGCGCTACGAGGCCTTGGTCGCGGACGTGGAATCGGAGCGGGCGAACATGTATCGGTTCCTCGATCTCGATCCATCTCTCGCCATGCCGGTGTCGCGCCAGACGCGCACGACCCCCGCCTGCCGCGAGTTGACCTGGCAGGCCTACTTCAGTGACGCGAACCGCCGGGCGTTCATGCAGCAGGCGGGCGCGGCGCTGGCCGAGGCCGGCTATGCCGCGGACGGCGCGCCGGCCCCCGCTGACGCGGTCCGGCCGGAGCCTCACGCCCCCGAGCGCACCACGACCGCTTCGTCCGGCGCCTTGAGCACCGCGTCCCACCCGGCGCGGACCTGCTCGCCCGCCCACCCCTCGCCCGCCGCGGCGGCCGCGAGCCAGCCGCGGGGCCCGCTCCCCGGCGGTCGGTAGCGGGCCCCAATGCGGACCATGTGCTGCGCGGGGTAGAAGAACTTCCAGTTCTCGAAGACGAGCGTGGGGCGATCGCCCCCCGGCGTCGCGCGCCCGACGAGCGAGATGCAGTCGGTGAGGCGCCGCGCGCCCCACGGGATCAGCTCCTGCACGTGGCAGGTCAGCCCCGCCTCGGCGCAGTCCCGGCGCAGGAGCTCGGCCGACATGTCCTCGCCCCGGTTGCCCAGCTCGGCGAGCGAGAGGTGCGCCGCCTCCGCGCGGCACTCGGCGAGGTTGGAGTGGTGAAGAAAGGCGTACGCTCCCGGGCGCAGCACCCGCGCCAGCTCGCGGACGTAGCCGCGCATCGCGTCGTGGTCGGCGTGCACCAGCGAGTTGAAGCTGAAGGCCAGGTCCACCGAGCCGTCGGTGACCCCCGCCAGCGACTTGCCGTCGTTGTGGATGTACCGCATCCCCCGCCGCCCGAACCGCTCCCGGCAGGCCTCGACGCACCGCTCCGTCACGTCCACCAGCGTCATGCGCCGGCAGAGCGGGCGCAGGAACTGCGTCCACACCCCGTGGCCGGGGCCGATCTCGAGGACGTGCCCCGCCGGCGCGAGCGTCTCGATCCGCGGGCGGATGCAGAACAGCCACGCCATCTCCGGCCCGCCGAAGCCGACCGTCCACTCCTCGCCGGCCAGCGACCAGTCGTAGCGGCTCCACATCCTGCGGTTCTGCTCGGCCGTCGGCATGTCGCGGCATCGTACTGGCCCCGCATGCGCCGCGCCGGACGCGCCCCGGCCGCACACGCGGCGCCGGCCGGCGCCCGCGTGTGGACGGACTCATGCGCCGCGGTCCGATATTGAACCGCCCTCCCGGGGGGAACGTTTGACCCTGGGGTACGTATACAGTCGGTGGGGGTGTGATCTTCGGGCCAGTCTCGTGCCGAAGACAACCGCAGCCGATACCCCCAGGTGGGTCCGCGCTCTGGCGGATCACCGCAAGGACGCGACGGCCCCCGCCTTTGCGGGCGACGGCCGGGCATGACTCCAAGGCAGGCCGGCCCGTGCGTCTCGGGGCGGCAGGAGGCTGTCATGCTCGACGAGAACGCACAGCACGGGGGCAGCTCGGGAGCCGCGGCGGGCAACCGTCTGGCCTCGATCATCGACCAGCACCTCGACCGCCAGCACTACCTCGACCAGCACTGGTCGGGCACGTTCTGGGAGTACCTCGACATCTGCGAGGAGAACCCCGCCGTCGCCCGGCACGCCTACCAGCGCCTCTACGACGCGGTGATGGCCCAGGGCTACGAGAAGTACCGCCTGTTCAAGAAGGACGTCGTCCGCTACCACTTCTTCAGCGATCCCTTCGGCCAGGGGGCCGACGCCATCTTCGGGCTGGACTTCGCCCTCATGCAGCTCGTGGACGTGCTGCGCTCGGCCGCCGAGGGCTACGGCACCGACAAGCGCATCCTGCTGCTGCACGGGCCGGTGGGCTCGAGCAAGAGCACGATCGCCCGCCTGCTCAAGAAGGGCGTGGAGCACTACTCGGCCACCCCGGAGGGCGCGCTCTACTCCTTCAGTTGGCTGCTCGACGAAGACTGCGCCGTGGCGGGCGTGGAGGGCAACCCGGGCGAGGCCCGCAAGACGCACGAGTACCCCTCGCCGATGCACGAGGACCCGCTCGTGCTCGTGCCGCGGAGGGCCCGCGACGCCCTGCTCGCCACCATGAACGAGAAGTACCGGCCCGCGCACCACAACGGCCGCCTGCGCGTGGTGGGCGAGCCAGACCCCTTCAGCCGGCACATCGTCGAGCAGCTCATGGAGTTCTACGAGGGCGACTGGCGGAAGTGCATGAACCACGTCCGCGTGCGGCGGATCGTGCTCAGCGAGAAGGACCGCGTCGGCATCGGCACCTTCCAGCCCAAGGACGAGAAGAACCAGGACTCGACCGAGCTCACCGGCGACATCAACTACCGCAAGATCGCTCTCTACGGGTCCGACTCCGACCCGCGGGCGTTCAACTTCGACGGCGAGCTGAACATCGCCAACCGGGGCATCTGCGAGTTCATCGAGGTGCTCAAGCTCGACGTGGCCTTCCTCTACGACCTGCTCGGGGCGAGCCAGGAGCACACGATCAAGCCCAAGAAGTTCGCCCAGACGCACATCGACGAGGTGATCCTCGGCCACACCAACGAGCCCGAGTACAAGCGGCTCCAGTCCAACGAGATGATGGAGGCCTTCCGCGACCGCACCATCAAGATCGACGTGCCCTACAACATCCGCCTCGACGACGAGATCAAGATCTACCAGAAGGACTTCGGGCCCTCGCGCATCAAGAGCATGCACATCGCCCCGCACACGCTGGAGGTCGCGGCGATGTGGGCGGTGCTCACCCGCCTCGACGAGCCGAAGAAGGCCGGCCTCACCCTGATGCAGAAGATGAAGCTCTACAACGGCAAGAGCATCCCCGGCTTCACCGAGGATTCGGTCAAGGAGCTGAAGGAAGAGGCGCCGCGCGAGGGCATGAACGGCATCAGCCCCCGCTACATCCAGGACAAGCTCTCCAACGCCCTCGTCAGCCGCCAGGCGATCGAGGAGAAGTCGATCAACCCCTTCATGGTGCTCAACGAGCTCGAGAGCGGGCTGCACCACCACTCGCTCATCACCGACGAGGAGACCAAGAAGCGTTTCCGCGAGATCCTCTCGATGGTGAAGGAGGAGTACGAGGACATCATCAAGGCCGAGGTGCAGCGGGCGATCAGCGCCGACGAGGACGCGATCAAGCGGCTCTGCGCCAACTACATCGAGAACGTCCGCGCCTACACGCAGAAGGAGAAGGTGCTCAACAAGTACACGGGCAAGTACGAGGAGCCCGACGAGCGGCTGATGCGCTCGATCGAGGAGAAGATCGACATCCCCGACAGCCGCAAGGACGACTTCCGCCAGGAGATCATGAACTACATCGGGGCTTTGGCGCTCGACGGCAAGCGGTTCGAGTACAACACCAACGCCCGCCTGTACAAGGCCCTCGAGCTCAAGCTCTTCGAGGACAGCCGCGACACGATCAAGCTCAAGAACCTCGTCAGCTCCGTGGTGGACGACGAGACCCAGCAGAAGATCGACGTGGTCAAGCAGCGGCTGATCAAGCAGTTCGGGTACAACGAGGTGTCGGCGGCGGATGTGCTCAACTACGTGGCGAGCATCTTCGCGCGGGGGGATACGAAGCACAAGTGACCGAACGGCCGTGAACACGGAGGGTACGGAGGATCACGGGGGAAGAGGACCTCAGGAAAGGCAGGAACGCGAAGGGGCGAAGGACTCGAAGGACGCGAAGAGAATCAAAACGAAGCGCGCCCTCGCCCCGATAGGGGTGATCTTCAGTAGCCGGGCGGTGGAGGTCGCCAGAGGCGACCGACACCCCCGGAAGCCACCTCACAACACGGTGCACCCCGGATGGGGTGCTCTTGATGCTCACGTGCGTGGAAGAGGGCTCCATCCGGGGTCCAGGTAATGGGTGCGCCGACCTCCGGTGGCGTCGCCCGCTGCGCGGCCTCCACCACGCGGCTACTGAACTGCAGCCCTTTGGGCTGTGTGCGTCGCCGCGGGGCCCGATCGCGCGATCGGGTTCCGGGTACCCCGCCCCTCCGGGGCGGCTCTTTCTTCTACCGCTCCTTCATGCCTCGGACGACTTGGCGCCGTCGGTTCGAGGAGGCGTAAAGAATGAAGGAGGAACGGAGCCGCTCCGGAGGAGCGGGGTACCCGGCCCGAGCTTGCGCTCGGGGCTCGTACAGGCCGGGGCCGTCACAGGCGCTTCAGCGCATCCACCAGCTTGTCGATGTGCGCCGCCTCGTGCGCCGCCGAGATCTGCACGCGCAGCCTTGCCGTCCCCTCGGGCACCACCGGGTACCCGAACCCGATCACGAACACGCCCATCTCGAGCAGCCGCTTGCTCATCGCGATCGCCTTGGCCGTGTCGCCCACGATGATCGGGCAGATCGCCGTCGGGCTCTCGAGCACCTCGAAGCCCGCCTCGCCGATCTTCTTCCGCGCGTACGCCACGTTGTCCCGCAGCTTCCGCACCCGCTGCGGCTCGCGCATGAGGATCTCGATCGCCTTGTTCGCGCTGCACGCCACCGTCACCGGCAGCGCATTGCTGAACAGCGTCGGCCGCCCGCGCTGGATGATCAGCTCGGTCCCGCGCTTCGGCCCGGCGATAAACCCGCCCGCCCCGCCGCCGAGCGCCTTGCCCAGCGTGCCGGTGAAGTAGTCCACCGTCCCGATCTCGCCCCCACCCACCATCCCGTAGTGCTCGTGCGTCCCCCGCCCCGTCTCCCCCATCACGCCATGGCCGTGCGAGTCGTCAACGACCAGCTTCGCGTCGTACTTGTCGCAGAGCGCCCGCAGCTCCGGCAGGTTGGCGATGTCGCCCTCCATGCTGAAGACGCCGTCGGTCACGACCCACGCCTGGCCGGTGATCTCGTCGTTGTCCTGCGCCTCGACCAGCCGCTTCTCCAGCTCATCGAGGTTGCCGTGCTCGTACACCGCCTTGAGCACGCCCTTCTTGATCACCGGCGTCAGCCGGATCGAGTCGATGATGCACGCGTGGTTGAGCGCGTCCGAGATGATCACGTCCCCCGCCTCGCAGAAGGTCGGAAAGAGCGCCTCGGTCGCGTTCCAGCAGCTGACGAACGTGTAGCTGCTCTCGGTCCCCATGTACCGCGCGATCGTCGCCTCCAGCCGCTCGTGCGGCTCGAACGTGCCGCAGATGAACCGCACGCTCGCCGTCCCCGCGCCGTACTTCCGCAGCCCCTCGATCCCGGCCTCGATCACCTCCGGGTGGTTCGCCAGCCCCAGGTAGTTGTTCGAGCAGAAGCACAGCGCCTCGATCTCCTTGCCCGCCGGCGTCCGCATCCGCACCGCCGCGTCCATCGGCGACTCGATCGTCTGCAGGTGCTTGTACTGCCCGCCCTTCTCGAGCGTGCGCAGGATCTCGTCGGTCCGGGCGTCGAACGGCTGGGCGATCGTGGCGGCCATGGCAGGAGTCTCCGCTGGTCTGCCCACCAGCGTAGTCCGCCCTCCCGCCGCCGTCGTGCCCGGCCCGGTCAGCCCGCGACGCCGTCCATCGGCCGCCGGATCAGCGCTGTCTGGGCCTTGTGCACGTCGAACTCGTCCGGCGTCTGCGGGAAGAAGAGGTCCGTCGAGACGTCCTGCCCCTCCGCCTCGGCGATGTGCAGGTGCTCCGTCTCCCGCAGGTCGATCCGCTCGCGCGGGTGCTCGAACTTGCCCGGCTCGAGCGCGAAGCGGTCCAGCACCGCCACCTCGGGCCTGCACGGGTCGCGCGGGTCGCACGCCGTCACCGCGCACCGCAGCCCGTTGCTCAGCGTCACCAGGCTGCCCTGCGGGAAGGGCGGCGCCGCCTGCACGAGCGCCTTCATCACCATCGGGTCCAGCCACGCCGACTCCGGCCCCCGCAGCAGCCGGTTCAGCACCCGCACCACCGGCACCGGCGCCGGCTCGGGCTGCCCGGCCGCGGGCGCCGGGGGGAAGCGCATCCGCTCGAACACGTCCGCCGCGGCGATGATCCGCGCGAAGATGTGGATGTCCGTGCCCCGGAGCGGCTCCTCCTTGCCGGAGACCATCGTCCGGTGGGGGAAGCCCGACCCGTCGAAGTGCTGGTGATGGTGCAGAACCGCCGCCGCGGCCGAGGGCTCGATCTCGCCCCGTACCATCTCGTACCCGGCCGTCACGTGGTCGCGCCACGTCGGGTCGACCTCGTCGCAGCACAGCCGCCACTGCCAGCGGTCCGGCGCCGGCCTGGCGAGCATGCCGATGTCCCGGAGGAGCGCCCCCATCCCGAGATTCGAGACGTCACGCGCGACCAACCCCAGGCGAGCGCGCGAGAGCATCAGGTACGTCTCGAGCTTCAGCCCCAGCAGCAGGGCGATGAAGCACCCCTGCCCCGCCGAGCGCGAGAGCGGCGTCTCCGACGAGGCCAGGTCCATCACGAACACCCCCGCGCGGGGGCATTCGACCAGACGCTCCATCAGCTCCTGGATCGCACGCCGGTAGGAGGTGTACTCGAGGTCCGCTGCCCCGTCGCGCAGCACCTCCTCGAACGCGCTGCCGATCGCCCCGCTCAGCCGCTGCCCGGCGCGCACGATCGCCGGGCTGATGTGCTCGGCGACGAACTCCATCCCCGGGTACTTGATCCATATCTCCCGGGCGCGCAGCTCCGACAGCCGATCGATCGTCTTGCCGTCGAGCGTGAACCCCGCGCGCAGCAGGACCGTCTCCGGGCTTCGTGGGTGCGTGACCGGCATGGCGAGCTCCATGCCCGGCCGCGCCTGGCTGAGGTCTACGCGCAGCATGACTCGTGGCCTCCGTCAGGCGAGCATCGGTAAAGTCGGCACAATCTCACAGCGAAGGCCGCGAACCAGCGCCCGAGCCGGGCCGGGCGCCACGCAGCGCCCGCGCGACCCCTCCAGGTTCACAGACCCGCCGCTTACCGGACCCCCTAGGATGCGGGCCATGCCGACGTCGGTGATCCCCGATGCCAGCCGTGCCCTGCACCTGGACTGGCTCCTCACACTCACGCAGATCCCCACCGCCGCCGGACGCGAGCGGCGGGTGATCCGCTGGATCGAGCGCTGGGTCGCCGACCGCCCGGAACTCACCCTGCACGCCGACGGCGCGGGCAACCTCATCGTCCGCTTCGCCGGCGAGCCCGCGACCAGCTCGCCCCTCTATTTCACGGCGCACCTCGACCACCCCGCGTTCGTCGTCGAACGCGCCGTCTCGCCCAGCGTCGTCGAGGTCTCGTTCCGGGGCGGGGTCATGGACGACTACTTCGAGCGCGCCCGTGTCGTGCTCTACGACCGCGACGACCACCCCTACCGCGCGGCGATCGCCGAACGCGTCGAGGGGCCCACCCCCAAGTTCAAGCACTACCTGTGCGAGCTCGACCGCGACTGCGACAGCCTCCGCCCCGGCGACGTCGGCACATGGGAGTTTCCCCAGGCCGACGTGGCGGACGTGGACGGCGTCGAGTGCGTCCGCACGCTCGCGTGCGACGATCTGGCGGGCGCCGCCGCGGCTCTGTCCGCCTTCGACGAGCTCAGGCGCGCCCGCTCGGACGGCGGCGCCCCGGGCGACGTCCGTCTCCTCTTCACACGGGCCGAGGAGGTCGGCTTCATCGGGGCGATCGCCGCCTGCCGCGACGGCTCGATCGAGCCCGGCGCCCGCCTGATCGCCCTCGAGAACTCCCGGAGCTTCCCCGAATCGCCGATCGGCGGCGGCCCGATCGTCCGGGTCGGTGACCGTGTCTCGGTCTTCACGCCGGAGCTGACCGCCGCCGTGGCCAGCGTCGCCGAGCGCTTCGCCGGAGGACCCGCCCAGCCGATCGCAAGCCAGAAAGCGGCCGACATGCCCAAGTGGCGCTGGCAGCGCAAGCTCATGGCCGGCGGGGCATGCGAGGCCAGCGTGTTCTGCGCCTTCGGCCACGCGGCCACGTGCGTTTGCCTGCCCCTCGGCAACTACCACAACATGGCCGATCTCGCGGCCGTGCAGGCCGGCAAGAACACCGACAAGCCCGCGGTCGGGCGCGAATACGTCGCGCTCGCCGACTACCACGGCCTCGTGGACCTGCTCCTGGCCTGCGCGACCGACCTCGCCGACCCCGTGGCCGCGCAGGCCTCCAGCTTCCGCACGCGCCTGGATTCCCTTTGGAGCGACCTGCGCTTCGTGCTCGACTGACGGGCAGGGCGCCGAGGCGCGAAGTCCCGCGCCGGCCGCGGAGTCGATGCGGTCTCCGCACGCACGGCATCATCCGTCCTTGCCGGAGCCGGCGGCCCGCGTGCGCCGGCCCCCTCGCCTGTGCGGCTCCGCGCCCCCGCTCCCCTTTGGCTTCCCGGCGTACCGCTCCGCTGGGGAGCCGGGCCTCGGTACCATCCGCCGGTGGCAACCGGGGAGAAGGACATCCAGAGCCGGCCCATGTCCCCCGACGACGAGGCCGACCGGCGGCTGGTGCTCGCGATCCGGGCGGGCGACCCGGACGCCTGGACCAGGCTCATCGAGCGCTATCAGGTGAGGGTGTTTTCGGTGTGCGTCCGCATGGTGCGCGACCGGGAGCTGGCCAACGACCTCACCCAGGACGCCTTTATCAAGATCATCAAGGGGCTGGATACGTTCGACGAACGCGCCAAGCTCTCCACCTGGGTGTACCGGGTCACGATGAACGTCTGCTTAAGCAAGCTCCGCTCCGAGAAGCTCCGCCGCCACGCCAGCCTCGAAACCCTGGCCGCCGGCCCCGGCAAGGACCAAGAACGGCGGAGCGAGCTCGGATTCGCCCAAGTTCGGGAACCCGGCGCCGAGCGCGGGGTCGAAGACGATGAAGAGCGGGAGCGCATGCTTGCCGCTCTCGAGGTGTTATCGGAAGAGCACCGGGCGATCCTGGTGCTGCGGGATGGGAGAGGTTTGGAGTACGAACAGATCGCCGACGCGCTCGACATACCCATCGGCACGGTGCGGAGCCGGCTCTTCCGCGCTCGTGCGGCCCTCCGCCAGGCCATGGAGCGGACGGGCGGGTAGCGAAGACACTGGAGCACTGGGTCCGGAGCAGCCCGGCCCAGCACCCTATGGAAAAGGATCCCTTCCACTCTCTCCCCATGGACGAAACCATCCTGGCTGCCCTGGTCGAGGGGGACCTGGGCAGTCGGGAGGCCGATGTGGTTCGCGAGCGTCTGCTCGCGGCCGACCCGGACCTGGCGGCCCGCGTCGAGCTCATGGAGCGCGACCGCGTCATGCTCCGGGCGCTGGGCGACGAAACCCCTCCGACCGGCCTGGCCGAGTCGGTCGTCGCCCGGCTGGAGCGCGACGCGCTCCTCGGGCTCAGCGGCGGGGCGGATCACGTCTCGATGCCGGTCTCCGTCGTCCGCCCTGGGCGCACGCGCGGCACCGGCATCGCCGGCTGGATGACCAGCCCCGCCGGTGCGGGGTTGGCCATGGCCGCGGTGCTCGCGCTGGCCGTTGGCGTCACGCTCCAGCTCACCGGTGGCCCGCGCGGGGCTCCGCTCGGGGGGTCGGGCCGGCCTGTTGAAGGGAACCCGCTCATGGGCGAGCCGTCCCTTGCGCAGCACGAGCCGGCGCCCGAGCCGCGCGTGCTCGGCGAGGCCCCCGCCGCGCCCGAGCAGCAGCCCATCGCGCTGGCAGCGGAGGACGCCCCGGAGCCCGTGCTGGAGCGCGTCTTCACCGACGATCCCGACCGCGCCCTGGCGCTGCTCGCCGAGGGGCGTCTGCTGGTCCGGGTCCGCGCTGCGGCACCCGATGCCGCGGCCGCGGAGCTCGCCCGGCTCGCCGAGCGGCCCGCGCGCCCCAACGAGGCGTTCCGCATCGCCGCCGACGTGCCGGACCCGATCGTGCTCGCGATGGAGAGCCGCTATGCCCCGGCGGCCGGCGAGCCCGGCCCGGTGGAGTTCGCATCGAGCGAGCCCTCCCACCGCGCCGCTCCGGACCGCCCCGACGTGCGCGAACCGACCTCCATGCTCGAGGCCGTGTATCTCGCCGACGCCCGACTGGACGCCTCCGCCCTCGCCTCGCTGCGCCACGCGCTCGCGCTGGGCGACGGGAAGACCGCCGAGTTCGAGGAGCTCCCCGAGCCGCTCGACCTGCCGGGCGTGCTCACGCCGGACGCCGTGCTCTGGTGGGCCCGCGACCCGAGCGAATGGTCACGCCGGGGGTATGTGCCGGTCGTGATCGAGCGCGTGGAGCGATAGCGGCGCCGGCGCTCTAGGTCTCAGGTGACCCATAGGACCCACGGCCGCGCTCAGCTGGCCACGATATTCACCAGCCGGCCCGGCACCGCGATCACCTTCCGCACCGTCTTCCCCTCGACGAGCTGCCTGACCTTCTCGTCGGCCAGCGCGATCCGCTCGAGCGCCGCCGCGTCGGCGTCGGCGGGCACCGTAATCTTCGCACGCACCCTGCCGGCGATCTGCACGACGATCTCGACCTCGTTGTCGCGCAGCATGGCCTCATCGAACGCCGGCCAGTCGGCCTGCGCGACCGACGCCTCGTGCCCCAGCCTGTGCCACAGCTCCTCGCCCATGTGGGGGGCAAAGGGCGCGAGCGCCCGCGCAAAGCGGTCGAGCTGATCGCGCGTGAGCCCGCCCGAGCTCGTGGCCGCGTTGACGAACTCGATCATCGCCGCGATGGCGGTGTTGAACGCCAGGCGCTCGATGTCGTGCCCCACCTTGGCGATCGTGCGGTGGAGCTGCTTCTCGACCGCCTCGTCGGCCTCGTCGCGGAGCTTCAGAACGCCCGAGTCCTCGTCCACCGCCAACCGCCACGCCCGCTGCAGAAAGCGGAACAGGCCGATCGTGTCGTTGGTGTTCCAGGGCTTGCTCGCCTCGAGCGGGCCCATGTACATCTCGTAGAGACGGAACGTGTCGGCCCCGAACTCGTGGATCACGTCGTCGGGGTTGACGACGTTCTTCAGGCTCTTGGACATTTTGGCGGTGATCTGCGAGACCGGCTGGCCGGTCGCGCGCTCGACGAACGTGCCGTCGGCGGCCCCGTCCACCTCGTCGACCGCCACCAGCGTCTTGTCGGCGCGCTGGAAGGCGTGGCTCGTGATCAGCCCCTGGTGGAACAGCTTTTTGAACGGCTCCTCGGTCGAGACGTGGCCTAGGTCAAAGAGCACCTTGTGCCAGAAGCGCGCATAGAGCAGGTGCAGCACCGCGTGCTCGGAGCCGCCGATGTAGAGATCGACGCCGCCTGAGGAATCGGCCGAATCAGGAGAAGTCGAGGAGGGAGAGACGGAGCCGCCCCGGAGGGGCGGGGTACCCTGCATCCAGTACCGCTCCGCGGCCTCGCCCACGAACCGCTCGGCGTTGCGCGAGTCGCAGTAGCGCAGGTGATACCAGCAGGAGCCGGCCCAGCCCGGCATCGTGTTGGTCTCCCGCCGCACTCGGGCATCCGGCGACAGCCCTGGCACGCCCGCCTCGCCGGCCGTCGTCTCGACCCAATCGGTCGCCTTCGCGAGGAGCGGCTGCGGGTCCTCGCTCTCGACGGGCGCGTAGTCGGCCATTTCAGGCAGGCGCACTGGCAGCGCGCTCTCGGTCACCGCCAAGTGATTGCCCTGCTCGTCCCACACGATGGGGAACGGCTCGCCCCAGTAGCGCTGGCGGCTGAAGAGCCAATCGCGCAGGCGGTAGTGCACGCGGCGCGTGCCCGCCCGGCGCTCCTCGAGCCAATCGACGATCCTCGCCTTCGCCTCGGCGATCTGCAGCCCGTCCAGGAAGTCGGAGTTCATCGCCGGCCCCTCGCCGACGTACGCCTCGCCGCCGAACTCCGGGGGCGGCTGCACCGTCCGGACGATCGGCAGCCCGAAGGCCTTGGCGAAGTCCCAGTCGCGCTGGTCCTGGCCCGGCACGGCCATGATCGCCCCCGTGCCGTAGCCCATCAGCACGTAGTCGCTCGTCCAGACCGGGATCGCCTCGCCGCTGGCCGGGTTGCGCGCGAAGTAGCCGGTGAAGACGCCCGTCTTCACCTTGCCCTCCATGCGCTCGACGTCGGAGCGGTTCCTCGCCGCCTCGACGTACGCCCGCATCGCGGGCGCGTCCGTCCCCGGCGCAGGCTCCTCCAGCGCCTCATCGACCAGCGGGTGCTCCGGCGCCACGACCATGTACGTCGCGCCGAAGATCGTGTCCGGACGCGTGGTGAAGACGCGCAGCGACTGGCCGGTGGGCGACTTGGAGCCGTCCACAATGGCAAAGTCGATCTCCGCCCCTTCGCTCCGCCCGATCCATTCGGCCTGCTGCGTCTTGGTCGATTCCGGCCACTCCACCAGCTCCAAGCCTTCGAGCAGCCGGTCGGCGTAGGCCGTGATGCGGAACATCCACTGGCGCATCGGCTTGCGAAAGACGGGGTACCCGCCGCGCTCGCTCTTGCCGTCGATCACCTCCTCGTTGGCCAGCGCCGTGCCCAGCTTGGGGCACCAGTTCACCGTCTGGCGCGCGACGTACGCCAGCCGGTAGGAGTCGATGATCATCCGGCGCGTGCCCTCGTCGGTCTCGCTCCACGGCCCGACTCGTGTGCCGCCGGGCAGGTCGCCGGCGCCGGTGTACTCCGCGGCGTCGGGATTCAGCCTCACACCCCGCGCGCCCGACTCGAACTCCGCCACCAGTTCCGCGATCGGCCTCGCCCGCCGCCGCTCGTGGTCGTACCAGGCGTTGTACAGCCGGAGGAAGATCCACTGCGTCCAGCGGTAGTAGTCCTCGTCGATCGTGCCGAACTCGCGCGACCAGTCGTAGCTGAAGCCGAACCGCTTGAGCTGCCTCCGGAAGTTGTCGATCGCGCTGCGGGTCGTCACCGCGGGGTGCACCCCGGTCTGGATCGCGTACTGCTCCGCCGGCAGGCCGAAGGCGTCCCACCCCATCGGGTGCAGCACGTTGAAGCCCTTCATGCGCTTGTACCGGCTGATGATGTCGGTCGCCGTGTACCCCTCCGGGTGTCCGACATGCAGCCCCGCGCCCGAGGGGTAGGGGAACATGTCGAGGCAATAGAACTTCGGGCGCGCAGCGTCGAAGCCGGGCTCCCCGGGGTTGGGCGCGCGGTAGGTCCCCCGCTCCTCCCACCATCCCTGCCAGCGCGCCTCGATCTCGCCCGCGAGCGACGCCGTGTAGCGGAAGGGGGCGCTGTCGCGGTTGGCCTTGGGTTGTTCGGTCGCCATGGGCGGGCTCGCTGGGTTGGGTGTCACGGTCGAAGTCCTGGGTGGACAGCAGCTTATGCGGATGGACCAGGATCCAAAACGAACAAGGCCCCGCGATCCGCGGGGCCCGGAGAGTCTACGGGGATGCCGCGGCGCGTCAGGGGGCGTCGAGAAGGGGAAGTCGAACTTGAACGAATCCGGGCATGATGAACAGTATATCGGTCGCAATGCCATCGGGGCCAGATGAACCCCCATCGGTTAGAAGAAATCGGCCGCTCTATGCCGGAGTGGCAGGGAGATCTCTTGGTCGGAGCGCTCGATATTGACGCCCCACCTCGCGGCGATCTCCGCAGCCAATGCCTCCAGTTTCACGCGGTCGAAACTCCCGTGGATGTAGGCCCACCCTGACCTCGACATCCTGAGGACCACGCCAAGCTGGGGGTACAAAGAATCCCGCACCGGGCCGATCCAAATTGTAACATCGTCCAAGCGGTACTCACGTCGGAGTGTGCGCCGCGTCGATCGACGAACGACCACCAGCGTCCGCTGCACCAGATCGATTCGGAGTGTCGCGCTGCCCCTGATCTGGATTACACCCGCGCGAACGCCCCAAGCCGCAGCGAGCAGGGTCGGAATCAAGACCCACGCGCTCACGGTTTCAGTGAGCATCTGGACGTACACACCGCTGACGAGGAAGAATGCAGCGGTCCCGAGCATAACCACACCCGCTACGACCATCCGGGCGGCCCAAAGCTCCCCCGTCGGCGTCACGTGGATCGGTCGAATCAGCAACGCTCTCGCACTCCCGCACGCGAGCCGTCAGCTCTTCGGCTCCACCTGGCTCTGCGCCTTCTTCTTCGCGGCGGCCTCCTGCAGCAGCCGCTTGGCCTCGCCGGCGAGGTAGAACGACCCCGTCACCAGGATCAAGTCCCCCCGGCCGACCGCCCGCGCCGCCGTGTTGATCGCCTCCTTCAGGCTCGGCTCCACCTGCGCCATCTTCCCGTGCCGCTCCACGTACAGCCGCTGGAGCTCCAGCGGGTCCACCGCCCGGGCGTTCCCCGTCGCCCGCGTGAAGATGATCTTGTCGGCGCCGAGGCCGATCTTGTCGATCATCCCGGTCACGTCCTTGTCCGACGCGCACCCGAAGATCACCACCATCGAGTCGTAGCGGATGTGCGCCCCGATCGCCTTCACGAGCGCGTGGACGCTCTCGGTCGTGTGCGCCCCGTCGATCAGGATCCGCGGCGACGTCCACACCTGCTCCAGACGGCCGAGGCGCGGCGTCCGGGCCAGCCCGACCGCCACCGGCCGCTCCCGGGTGTCGAACCCCTTCTCCCGCAGCTTGTCCAGCACCGCCAGGGCCAGGCCGCAGTTGTACGCCTGGTGCTGCCCCGGCAGCGGCACAGGCAAATGCTCGTGGTTTGAGCGGGCGGTCGCCAGGCACACCCGCGCGTGCGGCCCCAGCTCGGGGCTCGACTCGAACCGCCACGAGAAGTCCACGTCCTCGCCGATCACCTTCAGGTCCGCGCCCGCCTTCTGCGCCACGTCGCGGAACGCGCTCATGACGCTCTCCTCCTGCGGAAAGGTGAACGTCGTCACGCCCGGCTTCATGATGCCCGCCTTCTCGCGGGCGATCTGCTCCAGCGTCGAGCCCAGGAGCTGCGTGTGCTCCAGCTGGATCGCCGTGATCGCGCTGCACTCCGGCGTGATGACGTTGGTCGAGTCCAGCCGGCCCCCGAGCCCGACCTCCACCACCGCGATATCCACGGCCCGGTCCGCGAAAAACCGGAACGCCATCGCCGTGATCAGCTCGAAATAGGTCGGCCGGCCGTGCTCCGGCTCCACGCCCTGCGCCGCCGCGGCGACGTGGCCGAGCACCCGGGTGAACTCCTCCGCGCCGATCGCCTGCCCGCCGACCCGGATGCGCTCGCGCACGTCCACCAGGTGCGGACTGGTGTAGACCCCCGCCGTATACCCGCAGGACGTGAGGGCGCTGGCGATCATCTCCACGGTGGAGCCCTTGCCCTTGCTCCCGGCGACGTGCACGAACCTGACGTCGTGGTGCGGGTTCTTGAGCTGCCCGAGGATCGCCCGCATCCGATCGAGCTTGAAGATGTCCTTGTCGACGTGGCTGGGGCGCGACCGCTCCACGTTCGTGTGCCCGTCCAGGAACTTCAGCGCGCTGTCATAGCTGGCGAATCGCCTCGGACGCGCCATCCTGGGCTTGGGTCCCACCTTGTCGTTCGCGGCCTCGGTTTGGACTTCGGCCGGGGTGCTTCGTGGCATGGTCGGCCCGATTCTAAGCGCGACCTTCACGGTTCCAAAGTGAAGTCTGCGCAGGATCGGCGGAAACTCTCCCCATGCTCCCGATTCCGCTCTGATCAGGCCCCCGCGCGCTGCGACGGCTCCGGGGCGCGGAGCAGAGCCTTCATCTCCCGGACCGCCTCGCGCAGCCCGACAAACACCGCCCGGCTCACGATCGCGTGGCCGATGTGCAGCTCCTCGACGCCCGCGAGCGAGGCGATCGGCTCAACGTTGTGGTAATTGAGCGCGTGTCCGGCGTTGAACCGCATCCCCGCGCCCCGGATCGCCCCCCCCGCCACCGCCACCTGCTCGAGCGCCACCGTCAGGCCCTCCCGCCGGAAGTCGCCCCCCGCCTCGGCGAACGCTCGCGCGTACGGGCCGGTGTGCACCTCGCAGACGTCGAACCCCACATCCGCCGCGGCCTGCACCTGCGCCAGGTCCGCGTCGATGAACCCGCTCACGATCAATCCCGCCCCCTTCAGCCGCTCGACCACCCCGCGCAGCCGCGCATGGCGGCCGGCGACGTCGAGCCCCCCCTCGGTCGTCACCTCCTCGCGCCCCTCGGGCACCAGCATCGCCGTGTCGGTGCCGATGCGGCAGGCGATCTCCACCATCTCGTCCGTCGCCGCCATCTCCAGGTTCAGCTTGATCGCGACCAACTGGCGGAGCAGCTCCACGTCGCGGTCGATGATGTGCCGCCGATCCTCGCGCAGGTGCACCGTGATCCCGTCGGCCCCGCCCAGCTCAGCCTCGTGCGCGGCCCGCACCGGGTCCGGCTCCGGCCGGTCGGCCCGGGAGTGCGCCACTCCGCGGTACCGAGCCTGCCGGATGGTCGCGACATGGTCGATATTCACCCCGAGCTGGATCATGGCTCAAGTGTAAGCCACGCGCCGGTGATCCTTGCTCACCCCGCCGCCGGCAGCGCCGGGTGCTCCGGCGCCTCGCCGCTGAGCACCCGCCACACGTCGCGCACCACCCAGCTCATCTCGCGCTTGGCGGCCCTCGTCGCCCCCGCGATGTGCGGGGAGAGGTGCACGTTGGGGATCTCCAGCAGCGGGCTCGTCTCCGCGACCGGCTCCGGGTCGTGCACGTCGAGCACCGCCGTCGCGCCCGGGTGATCCACGCAGAACTCGGCGCACGCCACCGGGTCGACAACGAACCCGCGGCTGGTGTTGAGGAGCAAGACGTCCCCCTTCATCCGCGCGAACGCGCCCGAATCCATGATGTGGTAGTTGGCCTTCCGCCCGTCCACGTGCACGCTCAGCACGTCGGCCCGCGCGAGCAGCTCGTCCCGCCCCACCGGCTGGGCCCCATGCCGCAAGCCCTCCGGAATGTCGAGCAGGTCGTGATAGATCACGCGCATGTCGAAGCCCGCCGCCGCCCGCGCCACCTGCGAGCCCACGCGCCCGAAGCCCCACACGCCCAGCGTGCAGTCGGCGAGCTGGCGCGGCGCCTCGCACCCCTTGCGCATCGCGTTCCACGTGTCCATGTCGAGCGCTTCGTGCACGAACACGCGCGGACGCAGCACGTCGAAGATGCTCGCGAACACGAACTCCACCACCGCCCGCGTGTTCGCCCCCGGTGTGCTCACCACCACCACGCCGCGCCCCCAGCACGCCTCCAGATCGATGTTGTCGATCCCCACCCCCGCCCGCGCCACCACCCGCAGGCGCGGCGCCGCCGCGAGCATCTCCGCGCTCACCACCGTGTACGTCCGCACGATCAGCCCGTCGGCCCGCGCCAGCAGCGGCCCGAACCGGGGATCGTCATACCGGCACGCGACCAGCTCGCACCGCTCGGCCAGCCACGAGGCGGCGCCGGCGTCCAGCTCCTCCGATTGAATCACCAGCGGCGTCGACATCGCGGGATCATTGGCCGCCCCGCCGACCCGCTTCTACGGCCCCGTGGCGCACGCGCCGCCGCACCCGAGCGCCGCACCCGCCGTATCCTGCCGATCCCGGGCGGCCGCCGCAGGAGGGAAGCGACATGGCCATCAGCGACCTCACCATTATCCGGCGCAGCCTGACCTCGCGCCTCTTCTCGACGGTGACGACCGCCCTCACCGTCGCCGTGGCCGTCGGCCTGCTGCTGGTGCTCCTGAGCACCAGGGACGCGGGCGAGAAGGCCTTCCAGCGCGGCTCGGGCAACATGCACCTGCTCGTCAGCAGAGAGTCGAGCCCCATGGTCAGCGTGCTCAACGGCATTTTCTACGCCAACATGCCGGGGGCATACCTCCTGGCCGACGACCCCCGCGGCGAGAACGACCTCCAGCGCGTCGCCGCCGACCCGCGCGTCGCCTTCGCCATCCCGGTCCAGCAGGGCGACAGCTACGAGGGGCTGCCCGTGCTCGCCACGACGCCCGAATTCTTCACCCGCTTCGAGCCCGCCGAGGGCGAGCCGTGGGCCTTCGCCGCGGGCGAGAGCTTCGACGCGCCGTTCGAGGTCGTCCTCGGGGCCCGGGCCGCGCGCGAGTCGGGCCTGCGCGTCGGCGACACCGTCCACCTCGCGCACGGGCGGTCCGACGCCGAGCACGAGGGCGAGGGCCACGTGCACGACGAGTTCGCCTTCGCCGTCGTGGGCGTGCTCGGGCCCACGGGCTCCGCCCACGATCGGGCACTCTTCACCGACCTCGTCAGCGCATGGACGGTCCACGCCCATGACCGCCGCCTGCGGGAGGACGACCACGCGCACACCACCCCCGACGACCTCACCGAAGAGGATCGCAAGATCACCGGCATCTACGTCCGCGCCGCGACGCGCCCCGGCGCCAGCGCCTCGGGCGCCGTCAACAGCCTCGCCTACGCCCTGCGCAGCGAGGGCTTCATGGTCGCCGAGCCCGGGAGCGAGATCCCGAAGCTCTTCGAGATCGTCGGCGGCGTCAACGCGATCCTCGTCGCCATGTCCGGCGTCGTGCTCGTCTCGGGCGCGATCTCCATCATGATCGCTCTCTACAGCTCCATGGAGCAGCGCCGCCGGCAGATCGCCGTGCTCCGGGTCCTCGGCGCCAGCCGCGCACGCATCTTCGGCCTGGTCCTCACCGAGTCCGCCGCGCTCGGCCTGCTCGGAGCCCTCGCCGGCGTCGCGCTGGGCGTCGCGGGCGGCGGCCTCGCCGCGGCCGCGCTCAAGGCCGAGCTCGGCGTCGCGGTCACCCCCGTCTACCCGCCCGAGTGGGTGCTGCTGGTCATCGTCGCGGCGGTCGCCCTCGCCTCGGTCGCCGGAGTCGTCCCCGCCGTGGCCGCGTACCGCACGAGCGTCGCCCGCAACCTGCGACCGGCGGCGTGAGAGGCTCCTCGGCATGGATGAACTCCGAGGAGCGCGGGGAGCCCGAGAGCGCGGGCCGAGCGGCATGCCCTCCCCTCGCATCCGCCGCTCACCGCAGGTCGATCTCGCCCTCGTCGCTGAACGACACCCCCGGACGGGAGATCTTCGCGTCGAAGAGCACGTCCGCGAGCTGGCTCGGCAGGCTGTAGCGCATGCGCCCCCGCAGCGTGTACCGGTGCACGCCCGGCTCGGTCCCCGCCCCGCCCATCGGGATCACCGCGGGCAGGTACACCCGCTGCGCCCCGCCGCGCGGGATCGTCGCCATCGCCTCCCGTCGGCCGCTGAAGACCTGTCGGCCGTCGATCGACACCGAGTAGGTGATGTCGCGCAGCGGCAGCTCGATGTCGTTCGGATTCGTCGCCTCCACCGCGAACTCGACGACGGCCGCCTCCGGGCTCCGGTCGCGGATCCGCGCGTCCGAGACTGTCGCCCGCGGCGGGGCCGCGCCCGAGCAGCCCGAGAGCACCCCGGCGACGATCGCGGCGGCGATCAGTGCGAGCGAACGGCAACCGGCGAGAGAGTTCGGCAGGCTGGACACGCGCGGAGCGTAGCAGGCCGGCCGATGCCCGTCAGGACCCCGCGTCCGCCTCGCTGAGCGTGACCCAGTGCCCCTGACCGTGGATCTCCATCTCCGCCAGCGCCGGCGTCAGCAGCGCCGAGGTCTCGATGTAGCCGACCCACCGGGCCGTCAGCCACACCATCACCCCGGCCGAGAACACCGCCGCCAGCTCGGCCACGCCCCGCGACCGGTAGCGCAGCAGCACCCACCCCGCGAAGCCGACGCTGAGGAGCTTCCAGGCGATCAGGAGGCCGGGGCCACCCGCCTGCATCACTCTGCGGGCGAGCGGGTTATCCTCGATCAGCCCGATCTCCATGACGTATGTCAGGGTGAGCATCAGGTCCATGAGGCTCAGGGCGAGGATAATCCCGACGAGACCCACCACCCGCACCGATCGGCGCGGGAGCCGGCCGGCGAGCGGATTGGGAACGCGGAGGGCCGCGAAGCCCATGGCGGGGGAGATCCCGGGCCGAAGCATCCGGGTCTCGATCGGCGCGTCCGGACCCGCCGATGAGGAAAGGGCCGGGCACGGCCCGCCACCCGCGCCCGGCTGACGCGTGTCGGCCGGTCATACCGGGGTTCAGGAGGGCGTGGCATGCCGGCAGTGCCGAGAACACGAGCGCGACTCGCGGGCCCTGCCGCCCTCCTCGCCGTCCTCCTGACCGCCCCCGCCCGCGCGCAGGAGAACCCCGTCTTTCTCAACGATTCGACCCTCGCCGCGGACGTCCTCGCGGGCCTGCCGGGGCTCTGCGCCGCCGGGAACGAGGGAGAGGCGGTGCGGCTGCTCCAGCGCCTGCTCGACGAGGAGGCCGACCGGCTCGTGGTGACCGGGGACGACCCGGCCCTGTTCGAGAGCGTGCGCGCCCGCGTGCATCGCGAGCTGCTGGCGAGCGAGGACCTGCTCGATCGCTACCGAGATTCCGGGTCTGCCCGCGCCGCCGCGATGCTCGCCGACGGAGACGCCGCCGGCGCGGAGCGCACGCGCCTGCTCACCCGCCCGGGCTTCGAGGCGGCCCTCCACGTCGCGGCCGAGCACCTGGGCGCCGGGCGGTTCGAGTCCGCGCGCCTCGTGCTCGAATCCCTCGCCGAACACCCGGACCGCGATGAGCCCGCGCTCGCGCAGGGCGCTGCCCGGCTCTGGAGCGCCGTCGGCGCATACCTGGACCGGCCCGCCGTGCGCGAGGCCGCCGCGCGCTGGGCACGGGGCGCGGGGCCCGAGCCGGCGCCGGAAGCCATCGCGTGGCCCCAAGCGATCGTGGAACCGGCCCACTCGCCGGAGACGGGCGGCGCCGTCGAGACCGGGGCGCTCGTGGGCACGCCGCTGCGTTCCGTGGACCTGCAGCCCGCGCCCGCCGTGAGCGAGCCCGAGGAGAGCCCGCAGGTCCAGACCCGGCGGATGCCGGCGCTGATCGAGTACCCCTACATCTTCCCGCTCGTCGCGGGCGACACGGTCTACACGACCGACGGCCTCTGGATCAGCGCGTGGGACCGCTTCACGCTGACGCCCCGCTGGCAGGTCAAGCCGCGCGGCGCCGACAACGAGCGCGAGGCGCTCGAGGAGCAATACGCCGCGAGGGCCTACCGAAAGCGCCAGAGCCGCGACGTCGAGGAAGCCGCCTCCCTCGCCGTGCACGGCCGCCTGCTGCTGGGGGCCACCGGCCTGGTCTCCGACGGCGGGCGCATCGGCGACCCGCGCCTGCACGCCCTCGATCGCACGACCGGGCGCGTCCTCTGGTCGAGCTACATCGACGAGCTCGACCCGCAGCTGCGCGACGCCTCCACCCGCGGCCCGGCGCTCTTCGAGGGCGACGTCGCGGTGCTCGCCGTGCGCAAGAACTCGACCTCCCGCCGCTTCGCCAGCGCCTATCTCATCGGCATCGATCTCGCCGACGGCTCGGCGCGGTGGCTCTCGCTCGCGGGGAGCGCCGGCTGGCTCGCCTATGGCGGGCGCGGCCAGTGGACCGACTGGCCCACGCTGCACGAGGGCGTGGTCTATCGCGTGGACGAGATCGGCGTGATCTGCGCGGTCGAGGCCGGCACCGGCCGCTACCGCTGGGTCCGGCGCATGCCCGGGGTCGAGAGCACCGTCCCCGGGCAGCACGTGCCCTGGGGCGCGTCGCGTCCGGTGATCGACGGCGACACCATGATCGCCCTCTCGCCCGACCGCACCGCGCTGCTCCGCATCCGCCTCGAGACCGGCGAGATCCTCAGCCGGCGGAGCACGGCGCCCTTCGGCCCCGCCCGCTCCGAGATGCCCGCCTACATCTTCCGGCACGGCGACACCCTCGTGGCGGTCTCGCTCGACCGCGTCGCGACCGTCCCGCTCGCCGGTGCCGCGGAGAGCGCGCCGGTCGACGTGTCGCCCGAGATCACCGAGCCCGGGATCATCGGACGTGTCGTGGGCTCGGGCGACTCGCTGCTCCTGCCCCTGACCGACGGGCTCGCGGTCATGCCGCTGGACGGACTCCGCGCCGCCCGCGCCGTGGAGCTCGACGCCTCCGGCAACATCGTGCCCCTGGACAACCAGCTCCTCGCCGCCGACAACGAGCGCCTGCACAGCTACCTCGTGTGGGATCGCGCCGCCGCGATCCTCCAGGAGCGTCTCGACGCCGACCCGCTCGATATCTCTACCGCCGTCACCTTCGCGGAGCTCGCCTACCGCGCCGGGCGCCCGGAGTCCGTGCTCGGGCCGGTGGACCGCGCTCTCGCCGCCATGGGCGCGGACCCGCTCGGGTCCGGCGTCCGCGCCGGGCAGCGCCGGCTCTTCGGGCTGATGCTCGAGATGCTCCGGGAGCAGCCCGCGCCCGGCGCGCCCCGAAATGGGCTGTCGCCCGACATGATGTCCGGCATCGCCGAGCGGCTCGGCGCCGTCGCGGTCGCTCCGGAGGAGCGCGCCACCCACCTGCTCGTCCTCGCCCGCGTGCACCTCGCGCAGGGTGAGCCCGGTCAGGCGGTCGCCGACTGCCAGCGGGTGATCGCCGATCCGACGATGGCGTCCGCCCCGTGGGGGCGGGAGGCGTCCACCGTGCGCGCCGAGCTCGAAGCGCTCGCCCGGCTCGACGACGCCCTCCGCCTGCACGGCCCCGAGCTCTACGAGCCCTTCGCCGCCGAGGCCCGCTCCCGCCTCGATGCGCTCCGCGCCCGCGCGGCCCCCGCGCCGGAGGTCGAAGCCCTCGCCCGCGCCTACCCCCGCGCCGCCGCGGGCGCCGAGGCATGGCTGGACGCCGCGACGCTCCACGAGGCCTCCGGAGCGGCCCTCGCGGCGGACCATGCTCTCGCCCGAGCGCAGGCGGTCCTCGCCGCCATGCGCCCCCTCGGCCTCCGCCCGCCCCTCGACCTTGCCGGGGAGGTGCTCGGCCGGCGCATCTCATCGCTGCTCGCCCACGGGCGGCTCGACGCCGCCGCGAGAGAGCTGCGCGCGGTGCGCCTGGATTGGACCGATCTCGCGCTCACCTCCGGCGGGGAGCCGCTGGACCTCGCGCAGCTCGCCGCGCGGCTGGAGCAGCGGCTCGGCGCGCGCGACGCCCGGCCGCTGGTGCGCCCCCCCGCGGGCGCCGAGGCCATCCTGCTGGAGGGGTGGACCCTGATGCGCCCCCTCGATCGGCGCGATGCGTTCGCGCGGCGCCCGGGCGCGATGATGCTCGGCCCCGCCGCCGTCGCGCTCTGGGAGTACGACCCCGAGTCCCGCGCCCTCGAACCCCGTTGGACCTTCGGGTACCTCGAGAAGCCCGCCCTCGTGCGCTTCGATCCCGACCGCGTGCTCCTCTATGAGCCCAGCGATCGCGGCGGCGCGCTCATCGCTCTCGACCCCCGCACCGGCGACGAGCTCTGGCGCACCGCGGCGCTCGGCGAGGCCCTCGCCGCCGCCGAAGGAGCCGGGCCCGCCGCGGGCCCCGAGCGATTCAACGCGCCGCTGGACGGCCCCGTCAGCGCCCGCGACCTCCTGCTCGCCCTCGACGAGACGGTGATCGCCGCCGTCTCCCGCTCCGGACGCGCCGTCGGGTTCGACGCGGCCACGGGGGAGGCGCTCTGGAGCGCCCGCACCGCCTGCCACGCCGTGCACGACGCCGCGGCCGGCGAGGGCGTGCTCCTGCTCGGTGGGGCTTCCACGCCCCCCGGGGGCGATCAGGCCGGCGAGCCGATCGCCCTGATGCTCGACCTTGCCCGAGGCGAGGAGATCAGCCGCTTCACCGGGGCCGCCGGACAGGTGCGCTGGGTCAAGCTCGCTCCCGAGGCCGCGCACGCCGTCGTCGGCCTCTCGCAGGGGCTCGTCGGCCTCTCGATCCCGCACGGGGAGGCCGATTGGGTGCTCACCGACCCGGCCCTGGAGGATTCGATCGCGTCCTGGAGCTCGGGAGACCGGCTCTTCGTGCAGACCGCGATGCTCGAACTGGCCACGGTGAACGCGAGGACCGGCGAGCTCGGGGTGTCGCGCGCAGACGTGCGGGGCCGGCTCGGCCTCGGCGGGCCGATCGACCTGGTCGCTCTCGGCGAGCAGGTGGTCGTGCTCTCCCCCGGCGGCTGCGCGTTCCTGGATCCGCACACCGGCGAGCTCCTGGGCGCCGACGCCGTGGAGCAGCTCGGCGCCGGCCTCGCCCAGCCTGCGCTCGCCGCCGACGCGGTCGTCATCTTCGAGCGCGAGCCGGCGCTCGGATCGAGCGGAGCGTACCGCTTCCACTTCATCGAGACCCCCAGCGGGCGCGCGCTCGCGTCGCAGACGGTGCGGCTGCCCGACGCGCCCCGGCGCGTCGCGCTCCTGGACGGGCTCCTCCTCGTGACGACCGCCGACAGCACGGTCGCGCTGCCCGCCTCGGGCGAGCCTTAGGAGCTCGATTCGAGCGAAGCCGGGTCCTCGCCTCGCTCGATGGCGGCGATCCTCGCCACGCGCCGCGCGTGCCTGCCCCCCTCGAAATCCGACGCGAGGAAGATCTCGACCACCTTCTCGATCAGCCGTTGCCCGAGCAGGTCGCCCGACAGGCAGATGATGTTGGCGTCGTTGTGCGTGCGGCTGAGCTGCGCGGTGAGCTCGTCGTGCACCACCGCCGCCCGCGCCCCCGGCACCTTGTTGGCCGCGATGCTCATGCCGATCCCCGTGCCGCAGATCAGCACGCCGCGATCGGCGCTCTTCCCCGAGACCATCGAGGCCACCTGGTACGCCGGCACCGGGTAGTCGCAGCTCTCGCCGGTCGTGGGCGCGAACAGAGACACGTCGTGCCCCTGGCCGCGCAGCCGGTCGGCGAGCTGCCCCGCGCACGAAACCCCACGGTGATCCGACCCCAGCGCGATCCTCATCGAGCAGCCTCCGCGAGTATGTCCAGCTCGCCGAGCCGCCGGAGGACCAGATCCCGCAGGCGCAGCGCAGTCTGATTGTAAACCTCCTGAGGGAGCCCGACCGGGTCGGGCACGTCCTGCCCCGTCGGATCGAGCACCATCGCCCGCCCCGCCGCGCTCGGGTCGAGCGCCAGAACCTCCTGGAGGTGCCAGTCGCTCATCGTGAAGATCACGTCGGACTCGGCGACGAGCTGGCGCGTCAGCGGCCGGGAGCGGTGCTCGGCCGGCTCGATCCCGAGGCTCCGCAGAGCCCCGGCCGTCTGCGCCGAGGCGCGGACGCCGGCGGTCGCGCTCGTCCCCGCGGACGCCACCGTCAGGTCGAGCCCGTCGGCCGCCCGCTCAGCGATCACGCTCCGGGCGATCGCCTCGGCCATCGGGCTGCGGCAGGTATTGCCCGTGCACACGAAAAGCAGCCGCAGGCGGGCGTGCTTGTCGATCATGCGCGAGTCGTAGGCGCCGCCCGCCTCGACCCGGTACTCCCCCCCTGGGAGCAGCCGGACCAGCGTCGAGGGCGCCCCGAAGACCGCGGGCCCGTCGTCGATCGCCGCGGCGACCCCCGCCGCCGCCGCGCGCCCCTCCGCCAGCGCCGCGCCCGGATCGCGATCCGGCGCCCACCCGGCCGACGCCAACCGATTCGCGACGACCGCCGTTCCCGCCGATTCAAGCACCCGGCGCGTGCTCTGGGTGGAAGGGACGCGCACCGCGATCACGCCGTTGTCGTCGAGCACGCCGGGCTCGACGCCCAGCCGGCCGAGTGCGGCCTCCATCTCTGCCGGCCCGAGGGGCACGTCGAAGCGGACGGGCCCCGGCAGCAGACGGCGGATCAAGAGGCGGTGCTTGGGGTGTGCGACGGGCAACGCCGCGAGCACCGCGTCGGCGGAGGGCGCGTGCCACGTGTACCGGTACCGATCCGGGGAGGGCGGCTTGGGAAAGGTGAGCGCCGCCAGGCGGGAGGTGGCGTCGGTCGAGGTGGCGGTCGCGAACAGGCCGTAGACGGTTTCGGTCGGAAGGATCACGATCTCGCCCTCGCGCAGCGCCGTCGCCACCCGGTCGAGCGCCGCCTCGCGCGCCCCGGTCTCGGTCAGCTCTTGGAGTCGGAAGAGATCCACGTGGCCTGCACCCTGTCCCCACGGCGAGTGTGGGGAGCGATCCTACCCCGTACCATTTCCAAACCCCCGGCCTCGCCGCACTTTTTCCCATGTTACCGACAACATCATGTGGATTTGGCGGGGCGCGGCTCGGACGGGCTCCGGGCCTTCCCCCCAACCCGCGGCGATCCCGCGGCTCTCGGGTGTTAGACTAGAGCGTCCGAGGCCGATCCGGGCCCGAACGTCCGGCCTTTTCGCCGCCACCCGGCAACATGGCCGGCGGTGGGAGCGAATCGGATTGGGTCAGGGGCTCCCGCGCTCGCGGGAGCGGTGTGGCTTTGGACTGGCGCCGCGATTCCCCGCGAGGGAAGAGGAGTGCGGGATGTCGAAGGTGAACCGGATCAGGAGCGCACCGGGCTTCTCGCTGATCGAGCTGCTGGTGGTCATCGGCATCATCGCCCTCGTGGTGGCGATCATCGTGCCCGCGCTCGGCGGCGCCCGGATTGCCGCGAAGAAGACGGCGACCAGCCAGTTGCTCACCCAGATCACCGATGCGTCGCTGCAGTTCAGCCAGGACAGCGGCAAGATGCCCGGGTACTTCTCCCCGAGCGAAATGGGCCAGTCCACGAACGAACGCCAGGGGTTCACCGGCATGGAGAACCTGCTCCTGGACCTCATAGGCGGCGACGCGGTCGTTGGCCGTTCAGGCAACGCGGGCAGCGGGGACGGCGTGGACGTGGGCCCCCTCTCCGGCGGCCTGAGCTACAACGGGAAAGCCTCCAACGTGAAGGTGGACCTGAATCTCCTTGGCAAGGGAGACCGCGTCTATCTGCAGAACGCGCAGGATTATCTCCAGCCCACCGATGGCCAGGAAGGAACCCAGGCGCACAGGGACTTCCCCGACATCGTCGACGCCTTCGGCAGCCCCGTGCTCGCGTGGATGGAGGACCCGCGCGGCCCCCGCGAGCCTACTTCGCTGGAGGAGTTTGCGACGGAAGATTCCGACGACGACCCTGCCAAGTTCTACTGGATGTCCAACGCGGGGTGGCTACAGAGCGATGCGCTCGGCAAGATCGGCCGAAATCAGCAGACCGACAGCCTTCTCTACGACCCGGGACTCGCGCCCGAGACGCTGTCGGCCGTGTTGGGCAGCCCGAACTTCCCCATCCCGAACGATCTCCCCGACGGCACCCCCCTCGAGGATGTCAGGCCGGGAGCCTCCCGCGGGGCGCTCGTCATCCACTCGGCCGGCGCGGACGGCGTGTACTTCGCGACGAAGGATGCCGGGGCGAGGGCGATCGGTGTCGATGATCCCCGCAACTTCCTCTACGGTCTGAACTTCTTCACCAGCCCGCCCACCCAGAAGCGCCGTACGGACTCCAACGGCAAGATCACCTCTATCGACGTGACCTCCGGATTCGACGACATGATCAGCACCGCCGGCAACTGAGCCGGCCCACTCGCCGGACTTGACGCGCCCGCACGCCCGCATGAGGCTGTGCGCGTGGCTCCCGGCCCGGACACGATCGCCGCGCCCGCGACCCCCGCCGCACTCCGCGCCACGGCGGCGTTCGCCCTCTTCGCCTGCGGCGAGGCGCTGGCCCTGGCGCTCTGGCGCGCGGGCTTCGCGCCCGCACCGTCGCTGTGGTTCGGCGTTGCCCTCCTGGTGCTCGCGCTGGCGGCGATGCTCCCGCGCCCGCCGGCCGCGGCGCTCGGCGCGGCCCTCCTCCTGCTCGCCGGCGGGCGCTTCACCGGGCGCATCCTCCAATTCCCGGAGCGCAGCCTCGCCCTCATGCTCCCGGGCGGGGACGCCGCCGCTCCCGGGTCCATCGTCACTCTCGAGGGTGTCGTGCTCGAGCGCCCGCGAGAGACGAGCCCGGCCGGCGCGCTCGCCTCATTCATCCCCCGGCCCTCCTCCGCCGCGTTCACCCTCCGCGCCGACCGCGTCGTGGTCGACGACGGCTTCGTCCCCGCATCGGGGCGCGTCCGCGTGATGGTCCGCGGCGGCGAGCCGCCTGTCGCGCCCGGCCAGCGCCTGCGCCTCACCGGCGTGGCGAGCCCGATCGAGGGCCCGCGCAACCCCGGCGAGGCGGACGCCCGCCTCTGGGCCGCCCAGGACCGGATCGGCGCGGAGCTGATCGTCGCCGGCGCCGAGCTGATCGAGCCGCTCCCGGCGCGGCGCTCGCTGCTCGGCGCGCTGGAGCGA